>ONOQ01000007.1 GCA_900319485.1 uncultured Bacteroidales bacterium
ATGTACTCATATATGGAGGACAGGATTGCGTATTTCAAGCCCGGGGAGGTTGCCGTGGTGCTCTACAACGAGGGTAAGGAGGAGACGCTATTCACCCGCACCCTGGAGGCGCGGCAGGTCCTGACCGTAAGTATATCGGCCCCTGGTGAGGCCGATGGCGGGGCGTCGTCCATAAGGGTGTCGCTGGACACCAGCAAGACCTGGCTCACGGACAACTGGGTGATAGGCGGGGACAATTCCGGCGGAGGCCAGGGCGGCGGGTCCGTTCCCGATGCCTGTTCGGTTGCCGAAGCCCGCGGAAAAATCGGCCAGAAAGACATATGGGTGTACGGCTACATAGTTGGAGGGGACCTCACCACATCGGCCAGCGGAAATGCAAAGACCACGGGCATCACAAAGGCCACGCACTTTGCCATGGCCGACCGCTCCACTATCACTGACAAAACCGCCTGCATCGCCGTGGAACTGCCTGCGGGGAAGGTGCGGGACGCCCTTAACCTGGTTGCCCACCCTGACCTTGTGGGGACACGGGTCTACGTGAAGGGAGAGATTGTGGAGAAGTACTTCGGGACGATCGGCCTCAAGGGAACCAGCGACTACATTATGAAATGACTAGAATTCCCTGTAGAAGAGGCGGACGAAGTTGGACAATATGATCTCCCGGAGGGTCCTTGAAGAGAGCCAGGACTCCAGGGTCCACTCCTTTGCGCCGGTCAGACGCTCCAGGAAGGCATCCCTGAATCCAAGCGCGGTGTCGCGGTCGAAGATGAAAGTGTTTACCTCGTTGTTGATGGTGAAACTCCTCACGTCCAGGTTTGTGGCGCCTACTACGGAAAGATAGTCATCGGCCACCATAGTCTTGGAATGGTTGAACTGGCCGTCGGCCTCTATTATCTTGACGCCGGCCTCCAGGCACTCAGTGTAATAACCGCGGTTGAAGGGGCCCAGGATGGGGGTGTCCACGTTCTTTGATAGCATCACCCTGACGTCCACGCCCCTCAGGGCTGCGGATTTGAGAGCAAGCAGGAAGGATGCCGGGGGCACAAAGTACGGAGTCTGGAAGTAGACGTACTCACGGGCGTTTCCCAGCACCCATTCGTAGGCCATCTGGGTGGTGGGCCAGGGGAAATCGGCCTCATCCGTCACTATCTGTACGGCCTTGCCGCCTTCAAGGGGCCTGACAGGCCGGAAATAGTTTCCAAGAGGCTTTTCCACCTTGCCCTTGCAACTTATCCAGGTGTCAAGGAAAGATGCCTGGAGGCGGGCTACGGCGGGGCCTTCTACACGGAGGTGGGTGTCGTGCCAGAGATTGAAGTAATTGTCAGAGACATTCATCCCGCCGGTGTAGCCTATGCGGCCGTCAATGACCACTATCTTTCTGTGCTGCTGGCAGTTCAGTCTCATAATGAAAAGGGGCAGGCCCTGGCTTATGGAGGTGTAGCGCACAACCTCTATCCCGGCCTCTTCCATCGGCCTGAAGAATTTGCGGGGGATGCGCCTTGCCACAAAACTGTTGAGGAGGAACCTCACCTCCACGCCCTGGCGGGCTTTCTCTATGAGAAGGTCCCTCACTTCCCTTCCGGATGCGTCATTGCCAAAGCGGAAGTACTCCATATGGATGGAATGCCTGGCGTCAGAGATATCCTTCAGAAGGAGTTCCTTCTTGCGGGCGCCTGAAGAAATCACCTCCAGTTTGTTGCCTTCATACAGCCTGTTGCCGCTCCCGCAGGCATGGTTCTGGCGTGCCAGCGGGCGGAAAGGAGCATCTATGATTTCAGGAATGCCCTCCGGAAAAAGGAGGGGGGCCGCCTCCTTCGGTATCTCCTCAAGCATCCTCCTTCTGGCTTCACCGTGGATGAATCTGCGGGCCTTTGCGGTGCGGTAATCCTTGCCGAAAACAAGGTAGAGGACAAAGCCGGCGATGGGCAAAAACATCATAAGGAGCACCCAGGCCATAGCGGTTTCCTGGACTCTCTTGTCCCTTAAGACAAAATAGCATAGCGCCAGGCGCAGAAGCACCGGCCAGAGTATTACTATTATGTGCTGGATACTGCCCATCGTGTAAGACAAAGATAACAAAAATATTCGTATATTTGTAGTCCATACACCTTACCTGACTGATGAACTATCTCAAGAAACTGGAAGCCCAGATTCACCAGAATCCCGAAAAGCCCGCTCTCTGTGACTACGAGGGTGCAATTTACACGTACTCGGAGGTGGCGGAACTCATAGAACGCTACCATATCTTTTTCCAGACGGCCGGCATAAAGCCCGGAGACAAGATAGCCATCTGCGCCAGGAACTCGGCCCGCTGGGGAATACTCTTCTTTGCGGTCAACACCTATGAGGCCGTCGTAGTCCCCATCCTGGCCGATTTCACAGCCAGCGGCACCACAAAACTCATTGCGCACTCGGACAGCGTACTCCTTATCGCAGACCCCGAAATCTGGAGCCAGATGTCGCCGGAGGATATGCCTCTGCTGAGGGGCGTCATCAATTCCAGGGAGGAAGGCCTCCTGTGGCACAAGGACCACGACATCTCCCAGGCCTGGGCCGACAGAGACTCCCTCTTTGAGCAGTGCTACCCGGACGGCTTCAATCCGCAGGATGTAATCTATCCCGGCAATGAAAAGGCCCTTGCCTTTATCAATTACACTTCCGGCACCTCGGGTGACCCCAAGGGTGTAATGCTCAGTTACGGCGCAATGTCAGACATAGTGGAGCAGTGCCAGCAAAAACTGTCCAACACCCCCGACAAACTGGTTTCAATGCTGCCCCTTGCCCATATGTATGGCCTTGCTATGGAGTTTGTATATCCCTGCTGCACCGGTTTCACAATCTGTTTCCTGGGGAAACTCCCCTCGCCTTCGCTTCTTATGAAGGCCTGCAGCGAAATCCAGCCCAGCCTTATGATTACGGTTCCGCTGGTAATGGAGAAACTCTACCAGACCCAGATCCTTCCCCAGATGGCCGGCCTTGCGGCGCGTGTCCCCTACCTCAGGATTCCTTTCTACAAGGGCCTTGGCAAAAAACTTCTCCAATCCCTTGGCGGAAGGCTTGAAACCATACTCATCGGCGGCGCCCCTCTCACCTGGGAGGTTGAGAGCGGGTTCCGTAAAATCGGCCTTCCATATGCCGTGGGTTATGGAATGACGGAGGCCTGTCCGCTGCTTTCCCTGGAAACCCCGGATCATTTTGAGCCCGGTTCCTGCGGCAAGCCCACCCACAGCCTGAGGATCGAATCCTCAGACCCTGAACGCATCCCCGGAGAAATCCAGGCGCAGGGTCCCAACCTCACTATGGGCTATTACAAGAATCCGGAAGCGGATTCCAAGGCCTGGACCCCGGACGGCTGGTTCCGCACCGGAGACCTTGGCATTATGGACGAGGACGGAAACGTGTTCATAAAGGGCCGCATCAAGGCCATCATCCTATCCTCCTCCGGTCAGAACATATACCCCGAGGAAGTGGAGCAGGTGCTCTCCAAGCACCCTATGGTGCAGGAGTCCCTGGTCATAGAGCGCGGCGGCAAGGTAGTTGCCCTGGTATATCCCAAACCCGGTGTGGTACCATCTGAGGAACACATCAGGGACTACACCAACCGCTCCCTCCCCGTCTTCAGCCAGATTTTCCGCGTAGAGCTGGTGGATCTCCCCTTCCAGCGCACTGCCAAAGGCACAATCAAGCGCCACCTCTACCAATAGCGCTTGTGTTCCAACTTTCCGCGTGGAGATAAGTCTCTGACTATCAGCTAAATATGCAAAATAGGGTGTCTGAAATCAGACACCCTATTTTGCATAACACTCTATAAATCAAGTGTTTATTTCCACGCGCTATTTCAGCAGGCTGAAGCTTCTTGCGATGAAATCGCTGAGGGCTTTGCCTTTCAGCATTCCGTTGGAGAGGAGGGCAAGGTCTGCAATCTGGTGCAGGAGTTCGTTTTCCTTGGCAAAGGCGCGGGCCTTTGTCTTCTCTTCCTCCGGGGCGCTTTCGGGGGCCTCGGCGGGAAGTTCTCCCTGAGGCTTTACATCGGCCTTCTTGGAAGCCCAGATCTTTGCCACCAGAGGATTCTCCATATTCACCGTGATGTTGTAACTCTGAGGCATTTCTCCGTAGAAGTTCATTCCGCCGCCAAGGGCGCTCATCTCACGGTAACGGCGCATGAATTCGTTCTGGGTGATAAGGACGGGGGCCGATTCCGCGCCAAGGTTGTCTCCCTGCACGAAGTAGTCGTTGCCCTCCGGTAGGACGGCCTTGAACATATTCTCAAGGTCATAGCGCTCGTCTTCCTTCATCTCAAGTTTCACCTTGTCCTCCTTGGGGATGAGATTCTCCACGGCGTCGGAGTCAACGCGGGCAAAGCGGATATCCTGGAGTTTCTGCTCAAGGAGATTCACGTAGTGGGCGTCAAGTTCGCAGTCCATGAGGAGGACGTCGTAGCCCTTGTCCTTTGCGGCCTGGATGTAGGCGTACTGGTCATCGGCCTTTGTGGCATAGAGGTACACAAGTTTCTTGTCCTTGTCTGTCTGGGCGTCCTTGACGGCTTCCTTGTACTCGTCAAAACTGTAGTACTTGCCGTCCACGTTCTTAAGGAGAGCAAACTTCTGGGCCCTCTCGAAGAACTTTTCGTCGGAGAGCATACCGTACTCAATGAAGAGTTTGAGGTTGTCCCACTTAGATTCCAACTGCTCCCTCTCGTCCTTGAAGATGCCTTCCAGGCGGTCTGCCACCTTCTTTGTGATGTAGGTGGAGATCTTCTTCACGGCGGCGTCGCTCTGAAGGTAGGAGCGGCTCACGTTAAGCGGGATGTCCGGGGAGTCTATGACACCGTGGAGGAGTGTCATGAAGTCAGGGACTATGTTGTCCACGTGGTCCGTAACGAACATCTGGTTGCAGTAGAGGGAGATCTTGTTGCGCTCAACAGCAACGCGGTCCTTCAGTTTAGGGAAGTAGAGGATACCGGTGAGGTTGAAAGGATAGTCAACATTGAGGTGGATCCAGAAAAGCGGCTCCTCGTTCATAGGGAAGAGGGTGCGGTAGAATCCAAGGTAGTCCTCGTCCTTGAGTTCTGAAGGGGCCTTTGTCCATAGTGGCTCCACGGAGTTTATCACCTTGTCCTTGTCCGTGTCCACGTACTTACCGTCCTTCCACTCCTGCTCCTTTCCAAAGACGATGGGAACGGGCATAAACTTGCAGTACTTCTGGAGAAGGGACTCTATGCGGGATTTCTCTGCGTATTCCGCGGAATCGTCGTCAAGATAAAGGGTAATGACGGTACCTCTGTCGGCCTTTTCGCAATCCTCCATAGTGTATTCCGGAGAACCGTCGCAGGTCCATTTGACGGCCTTTGCGCCTTCCTTCCAGGACAGCGTCTCGATGGTCACCTTCTTTGACACCATAAATGCGCTGTAGAATCCAAGGCCAAAATGGCCGATTATATTCTGGATCTGGTCCTTGTACTTCTCAAGGAACTCTCCGGCGCTGGAGAAGGCAATCTGGTTGATGTATCTGTCTACCTCCTCCTCCGTCATACCGATACCGTTATCGATAATTTTAAGGGTTTTGGCCTTCTCATCCAGTTCAATGTGAACCTTGAGGTCTCCAAGTTCCTCCTTGCAGTCTCCTGAAGCGGCCAGGGCCTTCATCTTCTGGGTTGCGTCAACGGCGTTTGCCACAAGTTCCCTCAGGAAAATCTCGTGGTCACTGTATAGAAACTGCTTGATAACCGGAAATATGTTTTCCGTGGTTACTCCAATCTGTCCTTTGTTTGCCATAGTTATATGTAGTTTTTATTGTATTCCGGCCGATTATAAGTCAAAACTTGAGCCATATCGGCCTTGCCTGCCATATTGGCAGATATGCGCGTGGGCCTTGTGGAGCGGAAGGAAAAAAGTTTTGCCAGCCTTTTCGGGCTGGCAAAACTTTTATTCCGTACGCGCGTAGGGCTTATTTATACAGGAACCTGCGGATACTCATCTTTGGAGTTTTCTCGAAGGGCTTGTCCATAAGTTCAACCTTTGCAATCTGGCTGTAGCCGGGAAGTTGGCGGTTGGCGCCAAGGCGGATGTTCTCAGGGATCTCGGCCTTTGCTTCACTGTCAAGGAGGGCCTTGGCAATGGACTGCTCATCCAGGAACACCAGGGCTACCAGTTTGCCGCCACGCTCCACCACCACGGATTCCATCACGTAAGGCTGGTTGTTCACCACTGCCTCAAGTTCCTCGGGGTAGATGTTCTGGCCGGAAGGCCCCAGGATCATATTCTTTGAGCGGCCGCGGATGAAGATGTTGCCTTCTGCGTCAATGATGCCAAGGTCACCGGTGCGGAGCCAGCCGTCTTCAGTAAATGCATTGGCAGTTGCCTCTTCATTCTTGTAGTAGCCTATTGTGATGTTCTCACCGCGAGCCTGAATCTCACCAACAACGTGTTGGGGATCATCGGAGTCAATGCGGACCTCGGCCACATCCACGGCCTTGCCGCAGGAACCGGCCACGTACTTGGTCCAGTGCTCATAGGCCAGAAGCGGGCAGGCCTCGGTCATACCGTAACCCACAAGGTAAGGGAACTTGATCTTCTTGAACAGGCGCTCAACCTCAGGATTGAGGGCCGCGCCGCCCATAATGAATTCCTGGACGTTGCCGCCGAAAGCCTGCACAAGGCCGTCCTTCACCTTCTTGTAGATGACATTGTTAAGGACAGGGACTTTTGTGAGGAACTTGATAAGGGGCTTGTCAAGGGTGGGCTTCACCTTGCTCTTGTAAATCTTTTCCATCACAAGCGGAACGGTGATGAGGAGGTAGGGCTTTACATCGGCAAAAGCCTTGAGGAGGGTTGCAGGGGTGGGAGCCTTGCCCATCCAGTAGATGGAGGTGCCGTTGCAGAGGGGATACAGGAACTCAATCACCAGGCCGTACATATGGGCCATAGGGAGCATTGAGACCATCTTGTCACCCGCAGGGACGTTGCGCTGGGAGTAATCCACGTTTGCGCTGAAGTTGCGGTAAGTAAGCATTACGCCCTTAGGGTCTCCGGTGCTGCCGGAAGTGTAGTTGATGGTGGATAGGTCGTCCCAGTTGTCCGTGGGGAACACAACGTCTTCAGGGCCGAATCCCTTGGGATATTTCTCCGCGAAGAGTTTGTCAAGGTTGTCAACCGTTTCCTGGATCTTAGGGTCACGGCAGAAGAGGATCTTCCAGTTGTCTACGTCAAAGACCACCTTGAGGGCGGGCATCTTCTCCGGGTCCATCTTTGCCCAGCGGGCAGCGTTGGTAAAGAGGGCGATGCTGTCACTGTGATTGACAAGGCCCATCACGCTTTCCGGGGTGAAATCGGCCAGAATAGGGACGATTACGGTTTCATATGTATTGACGGCAAGGTAGGCAAAGCCCCACTTGGCGCCGTTGTTGGCGCAGAGGGCAATCTTGTCCCCCTTCTTGAAGCCGGCTTTTTCAAAGACTATGTGGAAACGGGCGATGTCCGTTGCCATTTGGGCGTAAGTAAATGAATCTCCGCCGATTGTGTTCAGCGCAGGTTTGTCCCAGAACTTACGGGTAGCGTCCTGAAGGCGCTGAAGATAATGAGGATAATTTGACATATCTTAGGTTTTAGGTTTTTCAATACTATCTACAAAGATAACAATTATTTTGGTAAGCAAAAAATCCGTATCTTTGCAGACTGAAAGTAACTTTAGATGAGAAGAAAACCTATCATAGCCCTTATCTACGACTTCGACGGCACGCTCTCGCCCGGCAATATGCAGGAGTTCGGCTTCATCCAGGCAGTTGGCCAGACTCCCGCGGAATTCTGGGCAAAAAGCGACAACATAGCCAAGGGGCAGGACGCCTCCAACATCCTGGCCTATATGAAGTTAATGCACGACGAAGCCCGCAAGAACCACATCCGGCTCACCCGCGAAGGCTTCAAGAAATATGGGGCCGATATAAAACTCTACGAGGGTGTCCGTGACTGGTTCCAGAACGTAAACGCCTACGGAAAGGCCCACGGCGTGATCATCGAGCACTATATCAACTCCTCCGGCCTCACTGAAATAATCGAGGGCTGCCCCATCGCCAAGGAATTCAAGCACATCTTTGCCGGCAGTTTCATCTACGACGACAAAGGCGTGGCCGAATGGCCAGGCATAGCCGTGGACTACACCGGAAAGACGCAGTACCTGTATAAGATACAGAAGGGTATCTTCTCTGCCCGTGACTCAAAACTTGTCAACGAGAGTTGGGCCGATGCCGACAAACGCATCTCCATGGACCATATGATCTACTTCGGAGACGGAGAGACTGACATCCCCTCGATGAAACTCGTAAGCCTTTCGGGAGGCAATGCAATTGCCGTCTTTGACCCTTCGCGTCCCGGCAAGAAAGACGCCGCCCGTAAACTCCTGAGGCAGGGCCGCGTGAACTTCATCACCCCGGCATCCTACACCAAGGACTCCCGCACCTTCCGCCTTGTATGCGCTATCATAGACAAGATCAAGGCCGAGACCGAACTCCATCAATTCTCCAGATACAAATAATGAGAAAATTAAAAGTTGGTATGGTGCAGCAGCACTGCACCGCAGACATTCCCGGGAACATCGCCCGCCTTCAGGAAGGGATCCGCGCCTGCGCGGCAAAGGGCGCAGAACTTGTGGTTCTTCAGGAACTTCACAACAGCCTTTACTTCTGCCAGGAGGAAAACGCCAGGCTCTGTGACCTTGCAGAGCCCATCCCCGGCCCTTCCACTGAGAGTTTCGGCGCGCTTGCCCGCGAACTTGGAATTGTCCTGGTGCTGTCCCTTTTCGAGCGCCGCACCCCCGGCATCTACCACAATACCGCAGTTGTCCTGGAGAAAGACGGCAGCATCGCCGGCACCTACCGCAAGATGCACATCCCCGACGATCCCCTCTTCTACGAGAAATTCTACTTTACCCCCGGAGACCTTGGCTTCCAGCCCATAAAAACATCCGTGGGCACTCTTGGAGTGCTCGTTTGCTGGGATCAGTGGTACCCTGAAGCAGCGCGTGCAATGGCCCTCAACGGAGCGGAGATGCTCATCTACCCTACCGCAATCGGCGGCGTTCCCACAGACCCCGACTGGGAGCAGGCCCAGCAGCGCCAGGCCTGGCAACTGGTCCAGAGAGGTCACTCCGTTGCCAACGGCCTGCCGGTTATCACGGTGAACCGCACCGGCGTTGAACCGGATCCCACCGGCCACTCAACCGGCATAGACTTCTGGGGCCACTCCTTCGCCACGGGTGCCCAGGGAGAACTCCTAACAGAGTTTGAAAAGAGTGAAGAAGGCGTCCGCGTGGTTGAACTTGATATGGAACAGAGTGAATACGTCCGCCGCGGCTGGCCCTTCCTCCGTGACCGCCGCATAGATGCCTACGACATCCTCCTTAAACGTTTTGGGAAATAGCGCTAAAAGCCGGCAGGGTAATTCATTGTGACACAGTGGAGGCCGCCGTGGCCGGATAGAAGGGGGCGGCAATCTATGACTTCAACTTTGCGGTCAGGGAAGGCTTCCTGGAGGCGTGAAGCTGCCACATCATCCAGGGGTGAGCCTGCACCCGGCATAAGGACAGCCCCATTTATAATAAGGAAATTGGCATAGGATGCCGGAAGCCTGTAATCATCCAGATAGAGAGGTTCAGGGAGAGGAAGAGGTATCAACTTATATGGATTCCCCTCAAGGGTACGGAAACTCTTCAGTTGCTCCTCCATTGCCTTAAGGGGCGCATAATTCTCATCCTTAGGGTCCTCACAGGCCGTATATGCAATAGTATCGTAACTGCAGAAACGTGCCAGGATATCCACATGGGAATCTGTGTCATCCCCCGCTATGCCGCCATGCTCTATCCAGAGGATACGACTAAGGCCAAAGGCCGATTTAAGCCGCTCCTCAATCTCCTCCTTGGAGAGATACTCGTTCCTGTTAAGGGACAGGAGGCATTCAGATGTAGTGAGGAGTGTTCCAGCACCGTCAGTGTCTATGCTACCGCCTTCAAGGACATACGGCCGCATATCACGGTAGGAGGCATTGAAAGCGCCTGCATCAAAAACGCGACGGGTAATCTGATTGTCAAAGTCCGAGGCAAACTTGAGGCCCCACCCGTTGAACACAAAATCAAGGACATACTTCTTCCCGTCATCTCCAAAAACGGAAATGCCGCCGTGGTCACGCGCCCACGTGTCATTGATAGGCGCCTCTACAAAGCGAATTCCGGAAACATCCTCAAGGCCGCAGCGCTTCAGGTCCTCCACCGTCTCACTGCGGTCACGGCAAACCATAAGGACAGGCTCATACCTGAGTATGGCCGATACTATGCGGGTATAGCATTCCTGAACCTTTTCAACCTCATACCAGAGTGAATCCCTGTGCGGCCAGGTAAGTTGCACAAAACCTTGCGGTTCCCATTCGGCAGGTAGTCTCATCACAAATACAATTAACAAATGCAAAGATAGCAAAAAAAAGACATCCCTTTGCAGGGATGCCTTTAGATAAGGTAAGATAAATCTTACTGGAGCTCGATGGTAACTACGCGGTTCTTAGCAGCGCCGTCGAAGAGCTGTACGGTTGCACCGTGAGCAGCGCTCTCGATGTTCTCTTCCTTGGCACCGGCCTTCAGGAGAAGGTCAACCACGGTCTTAACACGCTGCTCGGAGAGCTGCTGGTTGCGCTTTGCAGAACCGGTCTGCTTGTCTGCATAACCATTAACTGCGAGCTTGCTGTTCTCATCAACAACGGTGTTGGCGAAGTACTCGAAGTGTGCTTTCTCACGCTCTGAGAGTTTTGCGCTGCCGCAATCGAAGTAGAGAGTGATAGGGCTGCCGGGCTTCACGTCAACAGCGGTGAACTTACCGTTCTCATAGAGGTAGGTCTGGCCGTCGGTGAGCTGACGCAGAGGAGCAACTTCTTCCTCAAGGGCAGCGATCTTGTCCTTAAGTTCTGCATTCTCCTTCTCCAGGGCTGCCACCTTGTCTGCAAGGGCATTGTACTGCTCTGTGGTGAAAGGAACAGGGATAACGACAGGAGTGATTGAGCTGTGACGGTTGAAACCGGTCTTGCCGAGTTTGATGGCTACGCCGATGGTAGCGGAAAGAGGGAACTCGAAGTGGCCGATATTCTTGGTAACCTCAACACCATACCAGGAAGCCTTTGCTACCATTGCGCGGAAGTCCAGGAGGAGGTCTACGCGGTTGCTGAGGTAGAAGCGGTTGAGGATACCACCACCGTAGATCCATTCAGCTGCTGCAACAGGAGTGATTGCAAGACCGCCGGATACGTAAGGAGCAACATTCCATACGCGGGTCTCTTTGTAACCCCAGAAGGTGTCAGTGAGGCTCCAGAGGAGGTCACCGGTGATGAAGTGCTGTGCAGGATTGAGGGGAGCGCCGTCATTGCCAAGAACGTTGTTGGCAAGACCCAGCCAGTTGATGCGGCCGCCGATGAAGGGGGTCCACCACTTACCGAGGGATACGTCTACTGCCAGACCGCCGATGCCCTGTGCAAAGGGAATACCGGAAGTGTTCTGGAGGTTCAGACCTGCATTCCAACCAACGCCAAGGCCAATCCAAGTGTTGTCAAAAGCCTTGTTGGTTTCATAAGCACCACGAACGACTTTACCGTTTTCGTCACGGTTTGCATTCTCCTGAGCGAAAGCGTTCACGGAGAAGAGGAGGCTTGCTGCTGCAAGAGCTCCAAGAATCATTTTGATACCTTTCATAATTTTGTATTAACGTTAATAAATTTTGCCGTTTTAAAAATAACCTATAAAGGATTATCAGTGCAAATTTAAGCATTTTTCCGCATAGAACAAATTTTTCCGGCTTTTTTTTAAATTTTTTGCGAAATACCTATCTTTGTAAAAACTCCATCGGAATGAATTTCAAACTCAATTCGCCCTATTCCCCTTCCGGCGACCAGCCCGAGGCCATAGAACAGTTATGCAGCGCCCTCAGCCAGGGCGTTCAGGACGTAACGCTGCTTGGCGTAACCGGTTCCGGCAAGACTTTCACTATGGCAAACGTGATCCAGAGGCTCCAGAGGCCGGCCCTGATCCTGAGCCACAACAAAACCCTGGCCGCCCAGTTATATGGCGAATTCAAGGCCTTTTTCCCGGATAACGCCGTGGAATACTTCGTCTCATACTATGATTACTATCAGCCTGAGGCCTATATCCCCACCACGGACACCTATATTGAAAAGGACCTCAGCATCAACGACAAGATTGACGAACTCCGCGTAAGCGCGGCATCGGCCCTTATGAGCGGAAGGAGGGACGTAATTGTGATAAGTTCCGTCTCCTGCCTCTACGGAATAGGCAATCCGGACGACTTCCACGACCAGACCGTCACCGTCCATAAAGGCGATCGCATGTCCATGACCCGCCTCCTTTACAAGATAGTGGACGCCCTCTACTACCGCACTGAGACGGATTTCAAGCGCGGAAGTTTCCGCGTGCGAGGGGATACGGTGGACATTTTCCTGGGAGGGGCCGATTACGCCGCCCGCATAGAGTTCTTCGGCGACGAGATTGACCGCATAGCCCTCATAGACCCCGTCACGGGAGCAATCTTCGAGGAAATGGAAAAGATTGACCTCTACCCCGCAAAGAACTTCGTCACTTCCAAGGAAAAGGGAGCCAAGGCCGTAAGCCAGATCCAGGACGACCTTGTGAAGCAGGTGGAGTACTTTGAGTCAATAGGCAAGTACCTCGAAGCCAAACGCCTGAAACAGAGGGTGGAATACGACATAGAGATGATAAAGGAGATGGGCTACTGCCCCGGCGTGGAGAACTATTCCCGCTACTTTGACGGCAGAAAGCCCGGCCAGCGCCCCTTCACTCTCATAGACTATTTTCCCAAGGATTTCCTGGTGTTCATTGACGAATCCCACGTCACCCTTCCACAGATAAGGGCCATGTACGGCGGAGACCACTCCCGCAAGGAAACCCTGGTGGAATACGGCTTCCGCCTCCCCGCCGCCAGCGACAACCGCCCCCTAACCTTCGACGAATTCGAGTCCATAACCGGCCAGACGGTATACGTTAGCGCCACTCCCGCCGATTACGAACTTCAGAAGAGCGAAGGCCTTGTGGTGGAGCAGATAGTGCGTCCCACCGGCCTCCTGGACCCTCCGATAGAAGTCCGTCCCACCAAGAACCAGGTGGACAACCTCATGGAAGAGATCCGCATAAGGGCCGAAAGGGACGAGCGCGTCCTTGTGACCACCCTCACCAAAAGGATGGCCGAGGAACTGGACAGTTACTTCACCAAAAACGGCGTCCGCTGCCGTTACATCCACTCCGACGTAGACACCGCGGAGCGCGTGGAAATCATAGAGGATTTCAAGAACGGCCTCTTCGACGTCCTTATCGGCGTAAACCTCCTGAGGGAAGGCCTGGACATCCCCACGGTATCCCTCGTAGCCATTCTTGATGCCGATAAGGAAGGCTTCCTCCGAAGCGGCCGCGCCCTCACCCAGACCGCCGGCCGCGCCGCCCGAAACCTCAACGGCCTTGTCATAATGTATGCCGATTCCGTCACGGAATCCATGGACGAAACAATCCGCGAGACAGCCCGCCGCCGCAAAAAGCAGCAGGAATACAACAAACTCCACGGCATCACGCCAAGGCAGGTTGCGGCCCATGCAAATCCCCTTATGACGGAACTGGTCCGTTCCGGAGACGACACAACCCACGTCTCCGGCTTCCTGAACCCCGTCCTCCAGAACAGCGTCACAGGCCACGTGAGCGCCCAGGACAGCGTCTCGGACCCGGAATACGTGCCATCGGCCTCGGAACTTGGAAAGGGAGACGTGAAGGTGGGCCTTGGCCACGACGCAAAAAGGGACACTTCATCGGCCTATGTGGACGGATACATTGCCGCAGACCTTGCCGCCGTGCTCCAGGACCCCGTCATCCGCTCAATGTCCCGCGAGCAGGTGGAGAAAGCCGCCGAAGAAGCCAGGCGCAAGATGCAGAAAGCGGCAGCGGACCTTGATTTCACCGCCGCCGCCCGTTACCGTGACGAGATGTGGGCCCTCCAGGAGTACCTGAAGGTGTGGAAGGCCTAGAGCGCCTTTATCTTCTCAAACAGGACCTCTTCGTCGCCTGGAGTGTAACCCAGGTGGGAATACACCAGCCTGCCGTTTTTGTCGTACAGGAACACGCAGGGACAGGATGTCACCTTCATCGCGCGGGTGAGTTCCTTGTTAACGTCGAAGTAAAACTCAAAGCCGTCCCAGCCGCGGCCGCGCGCAAGGGCCTTAGCCTTGGAAAGGGAGCGGGTGTCGTCCGTGCAGACCGCAATGAAACGGAAGGGTTTTTCCGCCTGCCAGTCCTCAAAGACCTCGCTCACCGCATCCATCTCCTCTATGCAGTACTTGCAGGTCACAAACCAGAATGACACCACGTAAGGAGTCTTGTGGTCCACCCACTCAGCGGGAGTGGTCTTTCCCCCGTCCATAGTCTGGATCTCAACTTTCAAATAATCCTGGGCCGATAATGATGTAATGCCCAGAAGGAGCGCTGCCGCTAAAACAATTATCTTTTTCATACTCTAAAATCTCTAAAAATGGTAGGACAGCCTCAGGATGCCGCCCTTGTATTCAGGCTGCCAGCGGCACACGCCGCCGGAGCAGATCATCCCGGAGCGCTGGTGACCGTAGGCAAGATCGGCCTTGAAACCTCCTGTGGTGTAGGACACGCCGGCCTCATAATAATGCTCCTTTGTGTCTCCGTGGTTGTACATATCCTGCACGTGGACGCTCCATCCGTCCACCGACGAAAGTTCCGCGTAGGCGGCCATCCAGTCACGGGTCAGTTCCTGAGAATACAAATATTGGGCCTGAAGCCTCAGGGACAGTTTCCCCGGGAAACGGTACAGGCCGTCCAGCACGAACACGTTCTGGGCGTTGGTGGCCTTGCGGTCTCCGTGGGAGGGAGAATTCTCCTGAATGCTCACGAAGGCAACCGTCTTGAGACGCCTTCCCCAGCGCTTTTCCACCTGGATGTTGATGTCGCGGTATGCCATACGCATAACGTCCCAGTTTCGGAGTGCGACCGGAAGGGCCCATATCCAGCAGCCGTTCACGTGGAATTTCCAGCCCTTGACGCTGTAATATACGTCCCCGCTCCAGCCGAATTCACCATCTGAAAAGGTGGTATAGGGATTCAGGGAGGCAAGCATATAAGCCTGCTCCATACAGAGCGACGGCAGGTAATTCATCCCGAACGTGTCCAGCATATTCTGAAGCCTGCGGGCGGTGACCGTGGCCGAGAATTTCCCCGCCCCGTACCATAATTCCAGGGTCTGAGCGTTGCCGCCGGGCTTTCCCACCCATTCGGCCCTGGCGCTGAATCCGCCCGTGTTCCAGGAGGCAAGGGCGCTCCACCAAAGGGACGGGCTGCCATCCCCCATCCTTGCCACGGCGCTGCCCTCTATGGACACGCCGCCAAAGCGAAGAGCGGCCTCGGCGCCTGCGAGGGAACGGGAGGAATACCACGGGAACTGCCTCTTGAAGCCGCCCAGGGCCTTAAGGGAAAAGACGTCACCGGGGGTACTGAAGCCAACGCGGCCTCCACCCAGTGAATTGTTCCACCCAAGGTTACGGTCTTCCCAACTGCGGAAGATGATGCCGGTCCCGAACTGGTCATAGAAGTCTCCGGCTGTAATGTTCCAGTATGTATCCGTCCAGGCAATGTACTTTCCCGGAAGGCCGATTCCCTTGAGGCCGGCGTCATATCCGGGCAGGGGGTTAGGGTAATATTCGGCCTGGATTCCGGCCGAAAAACGGCCGTAGGAATAGTCCAGTTTGAGGTAGTTGTTGGAATAGAAGGCGGGGGAAAGGTCCAGGAGCGAATTTGACTCGATGCTTCCGGAAAGGGTATGCACCTGCGCTTCTCCCATCCAACATATGGATAGGAGAAGGGCAAGCGAGAAGAGTATTCTTCTACTCCACATAGACGGGTTTAAGTTCCTCGCCGACGGCTGCTGCTGCGGCGTTGTCCACATAGAATCCGCCGTAATCGCCGGAAGTACTCACGGTCTGGGAACCGAAAGCGCGCTGGACATACACAACAACCTTGAGATTGCTCTTGTTGTAAGTGGAAGGGATGGTGGCCGAATAATGCTTCTGGAGCACGCTGAATGCGGCAGGAGCGGTAACGGCGTCTCCCTTGACGTCCGAAAGGGCGATTCGCGCTATGTCGTTATGAAGATAAGAGTTCACGTAGGTGCCGGTGTGGTTATCGGCCTGAGCGCGCGTAATGCCGCTCTCCGTGACAATGGCTGTGAGTTTATACTCCTCTGCATTGCGGAGGAAAAGGTCTATGTCCACGTCCAGGGTTGAACCGGACAGAGAAGACCTTACGCCTATTGCGCTGGTGACTGGATATTTCTGCTCCGTTTCTTTTACCGCATCCACTATGAGCCTTGCGGTGTAGGTATGGTCCTGATAATTTGGAATGTCAATCCTGCCGTCCACATAGCCGGAGGGATATCCCTCAACCTTGTACTGGTTTACCAGCGCGGCCACCTGGTTGAACGCCAGGTCGGAACTGGCGGCGTGGACGTTCAGGGGGACTATCTTTCCGGGGAGGTTCTCCTGGGCCACCTTCACGGCATCGGCCATAAAGGGACACCAGCCGCACCATGTGGCGGTGAAGCGCATCATCAGGGAGCGGTGGAAGAAGTCCTTGTCCCAGTCCACGCCCTGATTCTCCTTCTGAGTGACGGAGAAGGGAACGCAGCGGTTGTCGGAATTGCAGAACACGATGACTCCGGTGCGGCTTTCCCCGGAATCATTGGGAAGGACGGTGAAATGGTGGACTTTCCGGTTAAGGCCAAGGTTCTCCTCGGTCCCCTCCTCTATCCAGTCGGGGGTGGAGGTGATATGGTACTCAAGGGTACTCACCACTTCCACGTCAAGGGCCCCGGTGTTATACATAAGAGTGGCGGCGGGTGTCACGATACGGAAATCGGGACCGCTCACGGGACGGATGAGATATCCGGATTTTCTGGCCGATATAAGGACGCTTGTTGTACCCTCATCCATACTGAGGATATAGGCGGACCTCACGGCGTTGGCAGACAGCGACGAACTCCAGTAGGATGCATCCTGGGCATCTTTTGCGCAGGGAAGGAAGATGGAGTTGCCGTTACGGAGGCTTTTCACCTCATAGCCGGAAATGCCATCTTTCTGAGTCCAGGTCCAGGAGCAGTTTGAGGAACTGCGAAGTTCCTCCCATTCCTGGTTTGTGGGCATACGCCAGTACCCGCCAAGGGCCGCCACTGCAGCGTCGTCCTCGGGGTCTATGACAAGTTTTCCGTCTTTCTCGTTATACTTTTCCATAGTGTCCCCCCAGGCATAATTCTCCCAGGAGAAACTCTCCTTGGAGTTTTTTTCGGCCCAGGCGAACCTTCCGCCGGCATCGGCGGGAGCAACGGCCTCAAGGTTCTTGGAGGCCCATTTTACCGAAAGGCCAAGATCAACTGTCTGAAGGTCTTCGGGAGTGAAGGAAACTTCTTCAGCCGGCTTGTTGTCGTCAACTTCCCCGGAAGGGGTTTCATCTTCCGCGGCGGGCGTTTCCTGAGGGGCTTTTGTGCAGGCGCTGATGGCGATCGCAAGGCATATTCCTGCAACCGGCAGCATTCTAGTCAGTCTTTTCATACTCATATTCAACCGTTTCATTTGTTCCCAGCCGGAGGGCGTTCACAACCTTTCCGGCTTCAAGGATATACACTACTAAATAAGGATTTTCAATATCGGGGACCGCGGAAGAGAATACCGCCATCCCTTCGTCCCCTTCTTCAAGGGAGCCAAGCGCGCGGCCGCCGGTTCCGGGCTCAAGGAAGCCCCTGAAGACCGCCCTGCAACTATAATCGGGGCCGTATCCGGCCTGATACGCCACGCCTATGTTGTCCTGGGCCCAGGCTGCAACCGCCGTATAGGAAGCCTCCTTCACGGCTTTCACGTATACTTCCAGTTTAAGTATGCCGCCCTCCACCTCCGACTTTGCGGAAATGCCGCAGGGGTGCTCCTGGAGGGCTTTGTCAAGGTACTCGACTATCCTTGCGGGGTCCTGCCCGCCAAAAAGGGTGGAGGGGTCAAGGTCAAGGACAAGGGAGGGATAATCCGTCACGGAAAAGGCCGATGAAAGGGGCGCGGCCTCCGCCGTGGAAAGTTCGTCCATATAGTGAACCGCCAGCGGGATTATCCTTCCGGGCCGGAGGGCCGATGCATCCTCTATGGCCTGGGACATATTGGGGCAGTACTGGCACCAGGTGGCGGTAAAGCCAAGCGCTAGGACACGGCGATAGAACACCGTCCCGGCATAGGCGCCGCGGGGTTCATCGGTATTATCGGCAATACCGGGATCAAACTCCTCCGGATCCTCTTTCTGCCCGACGCAGGAAAGAAGCGGACAAAGAGCCGCCAGAAGTAGTATTCTCAACCAACCTCTCATTGCCTTGACACCTTTACTATATGTTTCAGGTTCTTTATCTGGGACACAACCTTGTCCAGTTCCAGATTGGAGGGGACTGACAGTTTCAGCGCCACCTCATAGGTGCCGTTGCGGGGATTGTCCGTGACGGTGAAGGAGCGGATGGAACGGATGCTGGCCTTGAACTGGCCGATAACCTCAAGGATGCGGCCGGAAGCGCTCTCTTCATCGGCAATCACCTTAATGGCAACCTGGAAACTGCCGCTGGAGGGGGTATCGGCCCATTTTACCTTCTGGATACGGTAGGGATAGAGTTCCAGCAGGCGGGCGGCGTTGGGGCAGGTTATGCGGTGGATCTTGATGCCGTCTGTGCGGGTGACAAAGCCGAATACGTCGTCGCCGAACACAGGGTTGCAGCACTTTGACATCCTGTAATCCAGGCCCTTGACGTTCTTGGCGTTAAGCACCAGGATATCGTCCTTGGACTCATAGTGACGGGAGGCCTTGGCCGATGCCTGCACGGCTTCCGCAGCCTCGACGGAGGCTGCGTGGCGGGCTTCCTCGCCAAGGATGTAGTCCTTTATAACGTTCACGTCCAGGGTGCCGGCGCCGATTGCAGCGTAGAAGGCCGTGAGCGTGGGATAATTGTTCTTCTTGCGGAACTCCGTGAGCATATCGTCCGGAAGATCCAGTTTCCAGTTCTTGAGGCGCCGCTCAAGCAGTTCCTTGCCGTCCACGGCCCTTGTCTGCTCCTGGAGGGCCAGGGCCTGCTTCACCTTTGAACGGGCCTTGGAACTCACCACCCAGTTCATCCAGTCCGGTGTAGGGCGCTGGTTCCTGGAGGTCTGGATTTCCACAACGTCTCCGGTGGAGAGTTTCTCCCGGATTGAGACAGCCTTGCCGTTCACCTTTGCGCCTACGCAGTGGGAGCCTATGTTGGTATGGATGCCAAATGCAAAGTCAAGGACGGTTGCCCCGGCGGTGAGGATCCTGAGTTCCCCGGTGGGAGTGAACACGAATATCTCCTTCGAAGGGGGCTGAGGGAGGTCCTCGGTGTCGTCGTCCGGGTGCTCCAGGGCATAGCGGACATTGGAGAGCCATCTGTCAAGGCTCTCTTCCCTCTTTATGCCCTTGTAGGCCCAGTGCGAGGCGAAGCCGTTTTCGGCCATATCGTCCATACGCTGGGTGCGTATCTGTACCTCTATATAGGCTCCCTCGCGGTTCTTTACCGTTATGTGGAGGCTCTCGTAGCCGTTGGGCTTGGGATTGGTGACCCAGTCCCTCAGGCGTTTTGTGTCCTGCTCATACTCCTCCGTCACAAAGCCGAATACCTTCCAGCACAGTTCCTTCTCCAGCACGTGGTTCTCTCCGTCGCACTCAATGATGAAGCGCATCGCGAAAACGTCGTAGACGCCTTCGAAGGGCACTTTCTGCTTGCACATCTTCTGCCATATGGAGTAGGCCGATTTTGTGCGGACCTTGAGTTTGTACTTGATCCCGGCGCCGTCAAGTTTTCCCTTGAGCGGTTCTATGAACTCCTGCATCAGTTTCTCACGGTCCTTCTCCCCTGCCTTGAGTTTGTTTGTGATGAGGCGGTACTGCTCCGGCTCAGCGTAACCCAGGTAGATGTCCTCCATCTCGCGCTTCATCTTGTAAAGGCCAAGTTGGTGGGCAAGAGGAATATAGAGAAGAAGGGTTTCAAGGATCTTCTGCTCCCTGTTTCCCTTGGGGAACATCTTCAGGCTCCTCATAACCTCAAGGCGGTCGGCCAGTTTAAGGACGGTCACCCTGGGGTCCCGGGAGTACTGGATTATGAGTTTCTTGTAGTTTTCAGCCTCCAGGCGGGTGTCCTTGGGCTTGATTGTGGAAATCTTACCAAGGCCGTCCACTATGGTGCAGATCTGGGAGCCCCAATCGGCCACCTTCACCTCATATCCGGCAATGCGGTTGGCCTCGTGGAGATAAACGGCGGCTATGCACTCCTCCGGAAGGCCTATTTCGTCGGACACGATGGCCGCCACGGCATCGGGATGGCCGATAAATGGCGTACCGTCGTGACGGGTGAAATCCTTCAGGGCTTCTGCGGCGGCGGAGCGGGCCTTGTCTATGAGGGGTGTACTTGTCATTTTGCTGCGCGTTGACGGGCGGTCAGGGCTTTCTGGAATTCCCTGGCATTCTGAAGATGCTGGGTATAGGTTGTTGCGAAACGGTGGGTTCCGTTGAACGAAGGATCCGCGCAGAAGAAGATGTAACTGTTGGAATCCGGGTTCAGGACGGCCTCAAGGCAACTCTTGGGAGGGCAGGAGATGGGCCCTGGAGGGAGGCCGTAGTTCTTGTAGGTATTGTACGGGGAGTCCACCTGAAGATGGGACTTCAGGATGCGGCCTGGCTCATAGTCAAAGCAGAAGGCTATTGTGGGATCGGCCTGAAGTTTCATTCCGGATTTGAGCCTGTTCAGATACACTGCGGCAATGGTGGGCTGCTCCGGAACATAGCGGGTTTCCCCGTTCACTATGGACGCCAGGGTGCAGGCCTCGGCAACGGTGAGGCCCTGTTTTCCTGCGGCGGCCCTGCGCTCAGGGGTCCACCAGGCATCGGCCTCACGGAAGAGTTTTTCCATTATCTCCCTCACGGATGCCGTCCAGAGTATCTGGTAGGTATCAGGGATGATCCGGGTAAAAAGGAGGGAGGGCTTGAAGCCCAGGGAATCGGCAGATGAGATGTAGGAAGCAACCGCAAGCGAGTCCACAAGCATCTGTGCGCCCACTTTCCTTGCGAGGACGGCGGGCGTGCGTATGGAAGACAACGTGAGGTTCACGGGAGTCTGCCAGCCCTTGTGGACCATGCGCATTGCGTACATACTGGTGCAGGTGGAATCTATGGTGTAGTGGCCCACCTCAAAGGTTTTCACGTCCTTGAAGGCACGCTTTACGCTTGCGGGCTTACGGACGTTCCCGCTTGCGATGATGCTGTCGCAGACGGCCCCGGGATCTGTCCAGGGATAGATATAGAGTTCCGTCCTACCCGTAAAATTAGGAGCCTTGCGGTCATACCAGTAGCGGTAGGCCTTGATGCCCACAACAGTTAGAAGCGTCACCGCCAGAACTGAGGCTACGCTTATGGCTATTTGCCTGGAAGTCATAACCTTATCTTAGTTTTATCTCGTCTCCTTCCTCAAGTTCCACGGGAGGCACCCAGCCGTTTAGTTTGAGGATGGCCTTCTCCTTTACGGCAAAGCGCTGGCAGATGGCGTGGAAATCCTCTCCGTCTTCGGAGACAATGTACATCTCAAGGCCTTTGGGGGCCTTTTTCTTCTTTGCCTGGAGGTAGACTACTGTGCCGGGCAGAAGGGGCTGTTCCTTCCTGAGGTCATTGTATTTCAGGATCTCCCACTTGAAAAGATGGTACTGCTTTGCAATGGAGGCGTATGTTTCACCTTCCATAGAGTAAACGAAGGGGACGTCGTTGAGGGAATACAGAAGACGTGAAAGCTGGAAGTGGAATTCCTCCGAGGGAGATACGGAAATGCCGTTTCTCACCGCAGGGGCCGCAACGGGCTGCTCTATCTGGAGCGGGGACTCCGGCAGCACGGCCTCTTCCTGGGTTGTGAGGATATCAAAACGGGACAGGTTGTAGTCCTCTATATATTTAATGAGTTTGGAAGCGTACTTGGGATCCGTGGCATAACCTGCCTTCTTGAGGCCGTTTGCCCAGCCTCTGTAGTCCGTGCGCTCAAGGTCGAAGAGGAACTTGTAGCGGTCACGGTACCTGAGGAAATCGGAGTGGTCACGGAAACTTTCCTCAACTGAGCCGTATACGCGGAAGCATTCACCGCGGCGGTCGTCGTCCATATACATTGTGTCTCCTGTCCAGCCCTTGTGGCACTTGATGCCAAAGTGGTTCTTACCGTTTACGGCAAGGGTGGAGAGGCCGGAACCGGACTCCAGGATACCCTGGGCAAGGGTGATACTGGCAGGAACGCCGGTACGGAGCATCTCCTGCACGGCAATCCCGGAATATGTTTCTATGTATTTCTGCTGGGCCTGACCCGTCCTCTGGGCCTGTGCGGTAATGGTGACGCAGAGCACAGTGAGGGCCGATATGAGGAACTTCTTCATCTTGCAACAATTTACAAGATGCTAAGTTAAGAAGAAATTTTCAGAACTCATAACTCTCGCCGTCGGAAGTGGCGTAAGTTTGAGGGAAAATGCTGCGACACTCGGCCTCATATGCCCGGATGTCTGAATTCCTTGAAGAATAATGGCCGATAAGAAGTTTTTCAGCGCCGGCATCCCTGGCCACAGTGGCGGCCTCCACTGTTGTGGAGTGGTGCCTGAGGGCAGCCTGGTCCGATAGTTCCTGAAGATAGGTGGTTTCGTGATAGATAACAGTAGTTCCCTTGAGCCAGAGAGCCTCCTCCTGGAACGGGGCGGTATCTGAGACATAGGCGTAACTTCTGGGGGTAAACGGCTTGTAGGCTGCCTTGGATACGGGAATTACGGTTCCATCGGCCCTTAAAACATCCTCTCCGCGCTTTAAGGAGCCTATCTCCGTGAGGGTGAGTCCGTACTCCCCTATGGCTTCCTTATGCACGTTGAAGGGCGGTTCCTTCTCTGAAATCCGGAACCCGAAGGTCTCTATGGCGTGATTCAGCGGGAAGGCCTCCACCCTGACGGATTTTGTTTCAAGAACCGTCTCCGGCCCTTTCATCTTCAGGGGCGAGAAACGGATCTCATATGCCACTCCGTCCCCGTAATAACTGAGGAAGAACTTCAGGATGGGGCCGAACGACGGAGGGGCAAAAATGTTAAGCGGCATCTGCCGGCCTTTCATTCCAAGGGTGGAAAGAAGGCCGAAGATACCGAACACGTGGTCACCGTGAATGTGTGAGATGAAGACGGTGTCCAGTTTCATCATTGGGACGCGGTAACGGGCCATGGCATACTGCGTGCCCTCACCGCAGTCCAAAAGGAACAAGCGCCCGTGCACTTGAAGTGCCTGGGCGCTTTGGTTCCGGTCTCCTGCGGGCATGGCCGAAGCCGTGCCCAGCATTGTGACCTTAAAGATATTGGAAGAAGGATTACTCACCCTTTTCCATCTTGTCCTTGAGGGCTGCAAGAGCGGAGATGTCACCGAGGGTGGTCTTCTCCACATTGCTCTGGACCTTCTTGATGGCCTTCTTTGCAGTCTCTGCCTCTGCGGTTTCCTTGGCTGCCTTTGCCTCCTGGTAAGTGCGGACGTGGGAAACGCGGATGGTGCGGGTGCTGCGGCGGAGGTCAACGACCTTCACGGGAAGGGTCTCACCAACAAGGGCCTGCTTGCCGTCTTCCTTCACAAGTTCACGGTTGAAGGCGGTAACCTCAGTGCCGTCTGCGAGGGTAAGGGTGGCGTTCTTGTCGCCGATCACGGACACGGTGGCGTCCACGACGGTGCCGACAGGATATTTGGCCTCGAGTTCATCCCAGGGGTTGGGAGTGAGCTGCTTGTGACCGAGGGAGAGTTTGTGGCTGTTCTCGTCGAAGTCAAGGATGACTACGTCGATGACGTCACCGCTCTGAACCATCTCTGCGGGGTGCTTGAGTTTGTTCCAACTGAGGTCACTGATGTGGATGAGGCCTTCTACGCCGTCCTCAAGTTCTGCGAACACACCGAAGTTGGTGATGTTGCGGACGGTAGCCTTGTGCTGGGAACCCACGGGATATTTCTCGCGGATGCTCTCCCAAGGGTTGGTGGTGAGCTGCTTGATGCCAAGGGACATCTTGCGGGCCTCGCGGTCAAGGGTGAGGATCTGGGCCTCTACCTCGTCGCCGACCTTAAGGAATTCCTGAGCGCTGTGGAGACGGGGGCTCCAGGACATCTCGGAAACGTGTACCAGGCCTTCTACGCCGGGTTCTACCTCGATGAATGCGCCGTAATCGGCCACTGCAACTACCTTACCCTTAACGGTGTCACCAACCTTGAGGTCTGCGCTGAGAGCCTCCCAAGGATGTGCGCTGAGCTGCTTCAGACCAAGGGCGATGCGCTTCTGCTGCTCGTTGAAGTCAAGGACAACGACGTTGATCTTCTGATCAAGGGCAACAACCTCTTCCGGATGGGAGATGCGGCCCCAACTGAGGTCTGTGATGTGGATGAGACCGTCCACGCCGCCAAGGTCTACGAACACGCCGTAGTTGGTGATGTTCTTCACGACACCCTCCAGGACCTGGCCCTTCTCCAGTTTGGAGATGAGTTCGGAGCGCTTCTGCTCCTGCTCGGCCTCAAGGAGTGCCTTGTGGGAAACGACCACGTTCTTGAACTCCTGGTTGATCTTCACGATCTTGAAGTCCATGGTGGTGTCCACGAATACGTCATAGTCACGGATGGGCTTGATGTCGATCTGGGAACCGGGAAGGAAGGCCTCGATTCCGAAAACGTCCACTATCATACCACCCTTTGTGCGGGTCTTTACGTAACCCTTCACAATCTCACCGCTCTCATATGCGGCGTTGACCATATCCCAAGATTTGAGCTGGCGGGCTTTCTTGTGGGAGATGATGAGCTGGCCCTTGCGGTCCTCTGCGCTCTCTACAAGGACTTCCACCTTGTCACCCACTTTGAGGTCCGGATTGTAACGGAACTCGGGGGCGGAGATGACGCCTTCTGATTTGGCGCCGATGTTAACAACAACCTCACGCTTGTTGATGGAGGTGACGACACCCTCAACTACCTCATTTTCGGTAACCTTGTTGAGAGTCTGCTCGTACTGAGCCATTGCTTCCTTCTTGGATTCACCGGTCTCAGCACCGTCATTCTCAAAGGCTTCCCAATCGAACTCCTCAGGAGCGACGGAAGCGTTCAGAATGGCCTTCTTGGCTTCTTTAATTTCTTCTGACATAATTGATTTTTAAGAAAAAACTAGTAGTTAAACATTATGTTTTGTGCCGCATCGCACATACCCGTGCGAATTTTAGCGCGCAAAGATAGGTATAATTATTTGATTCTGCAAATGTTTCTTTTTGCGGTAGTGCTTCCAGGCCAGGGTGGCGTAACAGTAGCGCTTAGTGCGGGCCGAGGGGATGAAGGCGTAGTGGAAGTGCTTCTCATCGGCGTGTTCACGCAACAAATCAAGGTCCCCGTAGCCGGGGGCAGCCCAGACTACGCCGCGGTTGTAGGCGGTGGCGGCAAGGCGAACCTGCTCCTTTAGGGGCAGAGTCTCAATACCTTCCTGCGTGCGCTCCCCTTTTTTATTGAAGGAGCCGTAGGAGGCATACAGCAGCCTCAAAAACACTCCCACGTATATCACCTGCCACTCTTCTTTCTGCAAGCGCGAAATGCGTATGCGGCGCGCGGTGGCATTATCGGCCGTGTCAAACCATAGCTCATACTCCCGGGCAAGGCCGCTTCTCATCCAGGCCTTTTCCATTTCTTCAACAAAGGAAGGTTTCATCTGGAACAGGCCGATTGAAAAGTCCGGCCCTCCGCCCGTGGTGATGTAGGTGCCGTAGTTGGCAGCCGTCTCCAGTGCGTCCTGAAGGCGGGAATAGCGTTCCACTTCCGGCCACACCACGGACTCCGCCACCAGGGGGTCAACGTCAAAGGAGCGCCACTTATCGTAGGCGCTCCCAGGTATGACTACGGCCAAAGCCAGTATTAGAGCATATAGGTGCAAAGCACAAGCTGGTACTTGTAGTTGCCGTTGCCGGTGTCTTCAGTGGCCTCGTGGTACCACTGGAGCTTGTTGCCGGTCTTCTTCCATGCGGTGGGGAATACCTGGTCTCCTTCAGGCATCTGGAGGAAACCACCCTCGGCATTGTAGAAAACTTTGCGCTTGCCGTCAGAGGAGGTCCAGCTGGCGCTCTTGGGTGAAGAGGCGTCCTTGCGCTTGCCGTTGAGCTTCTGGAATTCCTCGTCAGAAACGGGGCTCCAGCTTCCGCCGGAGAAGTGGTAAACCTTACCGTCCTCATCCATTGAGTAGATGTGCTTGCCGCTGCCGATGGCGTCAAAATCGGCCTGACCAAATACGGCGAATTCCGGCCACCATGGGCGTACGCTCTTGCCACCGACCTTGGCGGCACTCACATTAATCTCACGCACGATTTCCTCCTTGTACATCTTGGGATAGTCTGAAGGGAACTCGCTATAAGCCTCGGCCAGGATGTCACCGGCCTGGATAACAACGTTGAGCGGCTCACGGTAAAGGGCGCACTCAGGGATAAGGCCGTCCTCAATGGCCTGACGGTTGATCTTGATAATCTTTCCAAGGGATTCCTTGCGGGCGTTGAAACGCTTCTGGACGTCCTCTACCCACACCTTTGCAGCGCGCTCACGATAGCTCATAATGCGCTCCAGGGCCTGGGCGTAAAGCGGATTGTAAACGGAAGGATCCTCAGTCTGGTATATCTTATTCTTGATTTCAATGAGTTTCTTGCGCTCGGATGCGGCAAAGTTCACGTCGGCCGTAGCGTCCTTGAGATCATAGCAAGCCTGGATATCCTGCAGGTACTTGGACATCTTGACCTGCATGTCGTTAAGGCCGGCGGTCTTCTGGTTCATCTTTTCCATCATGTCCATAGCCGAGCCCATACCGCCCATCATTGAACGGGAACTCTTCTGCTGGGCAACTTTCTGCTCTTCCATGAAGCGCTTCTGGAAGGCATCGGCCTCCTTCTTGAAGGAAGGATCTTTGGCCGACTGGGCCTTCTGATATGCCTCCATCTTCTTGTTGCAGGCCTGCATCTTGGGACTGGCCTCCATATAGTTGGAAGAGGTCATCTGCTCACGGGCGGCGGCCTTCAGTTCAGACACCTCAAGACCCATATATTTGCGGATATCGGAAGCATTGCGGTCATAAACCTGGAATGTTGCCTCCAGGGACTTCTCCGACATCATCTTTACGGCGTCGGCCTCTGACATATTCTCATATCTGGCGGCATCGGCCTCAAGGGCGCTCACGTCAAGGTCTCCAAGGATTGACTTCTCAATCTTCTGGGAGACGCGCTCCTTGTCTGCCTCCGAAGCATTGTCGTCTGAAAGGATGGCAACCTCCGCGTCCGTAAGGCCAAAGGCCGATTTAAGGCCGTCGTTGGCCTTCTTGCGCCAGAGGAGGGTTTCAGCGTCCTCGCAGGTTGCGTCCTCATTGAGTTCTTCTGCTCGGATGGTGACGGCCTTGATGGCTTTGTAATAAGCTATCTGATTGGCCTCAACGGGGTTAATGAGTTCCTGGGCGCTGGGCACCGCAGGGAATTCATTCATAAGAGGAATGGGGAATTTGGCCGATGAAGGGGTAACCGGGCCGTCCCAGCCAAAGGTGCTGGCACGCTTTGCAGGAAGGGCCTGCTCTCCGGTGACGGCCTTGACGGAATTGGGATCATCGTTATCCTGACCGGCCATCTGGGACATTCCTTCGGGGATCATTCCCTGCACGGCGTCACCTAGTGAACCGCCAATGGCGCTTTCCGCCTTCTGCTTGATCTTGTCAAGGAAACTCTGGGCCTGGGCCTGGCCGCAGATGAGGGCCAGGGCGGCAATAATTATGGTAATACGTTTCATAGTTTACTTTTTAACGAATTCAACCCTACGGTTCTTGGCGCGGCCTTCGTCAGTGCTGTTGGAGGCGATGGGAACGTGAGAGCCCTTACCCACAGGGGTCAGGCGGGCCTGGGCAATACCCTGCTCTACCAGTGCGGCCACAATGGCCTCCGCACGCTTCTGGGACAGAGGATCGTTCACTTTGTCTGAGCCGGTTGCGTCGCAGTGACCCTGAACCTCGAAGGAGATGCCGGGGTTATCCTGCATAAGTTTTGCAATGCGGCCTATTTCCACCATTGACTCCGGCTTAAGGTCTGCCTTGCCGGTTTCAAAAGTAATGGCATAGGTGATGATCTTGCCGTCACTGGAGAGGCGGTCATACAGCGGAACGGCACCCTTTGCCAGGCGGACGTTGGAGATGCAGGCATATTTGTATTGGCCGCCATGATTGAACCAGAAATGCGAAGGCACTTTGGCGGTGGGAACGCTCATTACCCGTACGCCATTCACATAGCCCTTGAAAGCGCGCTTGTTGAACGAGAAGGCGAAGTGATTCCAGCCGTCCTTCAGAGGGGTGCCGCTCTCGTCGAGGCCCATATACTTTTCGCCAGTGATGTCATCGCCCCCGTTAGGCTTTTGAACGGTCCAGCCGTAGCGGGAATAGCCGTCGTCGCGGAACGAGACAACTACATACTCAACGCGGCCGTTCCAGTTGGGAAGGTCCGGGTTGCCAAAGGCGATTTCCAGTTCGTCCCCGCCCAGGCCGTCGCCTGTCTGCAAATACATATCGAATTCCAGCGTGAACACGTCTGGCAGGAAGTGCTGCTGGTCATTCATCAGGGGCTGTATGTCGGCGAATCCGTCATCCGTAAAGGCAATCACCTTACGTCCGTCCACGGATCCCACTTCGGCGTAACCGGACATCAAATCCCACTGAGCAGGGAACTCTCCCATCTGCTCATTTTCAAATGTATCCTCGAAGAAAATCTCATCTCCCGGCACAAAGTCGCTCTTGGCGTACTCAGACGCTGTCTGCTTCTTGGGTTTGGGAGCAGGAGCGGCTTCTCCAGAGGGCTTCTTGGCGCCGCAGTCGTCGCAGAAATTGCCTGTGTTGCCGGTTTTACCGCATTCCTCGCAGGTCCAGGCAGCGCTGGCGGCGGGTTTTGCAGCGGGAACTTCAGAAGCGCCGGGCTTCTTTGCGCCGCAATCGGCACAGAACTTTCCGGTATTGCCGGTTTTGCCGCATTCCTCGCAGGTCCAGGTGCCGCTGGCCTCCTGCTTGGCGGATTCATCGGCCTTCTTATCCTTCTTGTCCTTCTTTTTGCCGAAGTTTCCGTCGAGAAGGTCATTTACACCCTTCTCAACCTTGTTGGAAATGTTTTGCTCTGCGGCTTCCTTTGCCCTGTCCTTGAGCCTGTCAAGGAAACTCTGTGCGTTTGCGGTGCTGCAGACTATGGCAAGCACGGCAATAGTTGTAAGGAGTTTTTTCATATTAGATAAGGTTATTTTCACTGACTATTCTCATCATTTCCGCGGTATTGTCCGCGTCCAGTTTTGTGAGCAGGCGCTTCCTGTACCACTTGATAGTTTCCGGACTCAGGGAGAGCCTCTCTGCAATCTCTGCCGATGTACATCCCTGCCCAAGCAGGCGAAGAATCTCCAAGTCTCTGTCGGTCAATTTCAGTTTAGTGTCGTTCATAGTCGCAAATTTCACATTTATAGACCTAAAAAACACCACCCAAAAGGGGGGAATTTGGCAAATCCTTTATACCAAATGCTAAATTTTGAGTAAGTTTGTAATGTGAAAAGAGTTCTTGCAGTCATCACTCTCCTCCTTGGCCTTGCCGCCGCCTCCTATGGTTACAATGACCACAGGGGCCATAACCTTGACTCCCTGGAGAGGGTTGTGGCACGCTGGACTCCGGACGCAGTGGACAAAGCATCTGATGAAGAACTGGTAAAACTGAACCGCGCGTACCGTGACCTAATGCTGGGCTACAACGTCCTCAACGGGGAGAAGAGCCTGTTCTACGCCCGCAAGGCCCTTTCAATAAGCCAGCCCCGCGGATGGTATGCGGCCGATTCCGACGCCTACCGCTATATCGGCCAAATCTATTATGGCCGGGAACAGTATGACAGCGCCCGCGTCTATTATCTGGCTTCCCTTGCCGCCGTGGACGCAATGGCCGCCGGCGCCACCTCCCCCACCAACCAGGAAGGATACACGGAAAGAGAGATTGACGACTATTACTCGGCCCTTTACGGCTCTATCGGCAATCTTTACAATATGATGGATTCAATCCCGCAGGCCATGGATTATTATGAAAAGGCCGGCGCCATCTTTGAAAAATACGGCTGGAACGAGAGCAATTCCATCCTCCATTACAATATGGGAGAGACGTGGCTGGATGAGGGAGACTTCCGCAAGGCCAGGGCCGAATATGACAAGGCTATGGCTTTTGCCGATGCTTCCGGGGATTCGCTAATGATAGTGCAGGCCTGGAAGGGCTACGGGAGGTACTTTAATGAGAAAGGCCGCACCCGGAAATCCCTTTCTTACCTCAGGAAGGCCGATTCATACTACGCCGCCCACCCTGACTTCTCGCCGGTTTTCAGAACGGAGAACCTGGACGTCATGAAGGAGGTTCTTTCCCGGCAAAAATTGCAACTGGGGCGCATCACAGGGGTTCTTGTAGCTCTTGTGCTTGCGGCCATCGGCCTCGTTTTATCCCGCCGGAGAAAGGCTTCTGACAAGGCCGATGAAACTGCACCCGCCGCGGTATCGGCCGATGCCCCGGAACTCACGGAGCGTGAAAAGGAGATTCTGGACCTACTCTCAAAGGGCTACACTGCCCTCCAGATTGCCGATGCCCTCAATCTAAGCAGCGAGACCATCCGCTGGTACAGAAAAAAACTGCTCCAGAAGTTTGACGTAGCAAACACTCCGGAGCTCATTTTCCAGGCACGTGAAATGGGGTTGCTGTGATTTTTGTCCCCAAAGGGGTTGTTTTTTCAGAAAATATGCGTACTTTTGCAGGCTGACTTTTCCGTAATGTCAGCTGGTTGAACGTATAACCCCATCCGGTGCGACTGGCCCGGAGCTAAAACAGGACAAGAGATATGCTGAGTATCTTCTACAAAGAAAACGGAAAAATTCTCCTCTCCCAGTCGGAGAAAGATTTCCCGAAGATCAAGCTTGAGGACGTCGTATGGGTGGACCTTGTCCAGCCCACCGGCGCGGAAAAACGTGCCGTAGAGGCGTTCCTTGGCACTGAAATACAAAGCCGTGCGCAAGCGGAGGAAATTGAGTCATCATCCCGTTACTTCGAGACGGACGACGCCATCTTCGCAAACACCAACTTCCTTACACCGGGCCCGGAAGAGTACGGTGAGCAGGCTGTATCGTTCACAATTGTGGACGACACCCTCACCACGCTCCGTGAGGTTCCGCTGCGTTCCTTCACGGACCTGCAGCGAAGGATGCAGGTGAACCCCAAGCAGTATCCTTCAGGTTTCAGCGTTTTTGCTTCAATTCTGGATCAACGTGTAGACCTTGATGCGGATATGATTGAGCTCCTCTCAAAGGAAATCTCCCAGTACGCCAAACAGATCAATGACCAGGAAGACATAGACCAGGAACTCCTGATTGACATTTCCCAAATGCAGGAAAACACCATGGTGGTGCGTGAGAACGTAGTTGATAAGCAGCGCCTTATCTCCAACCTCATGCGCTCCACAAAGGTGCCCCGCAGCCTTGAGAACCGCCTCAACGTACTCCTGCAGGATATCTCCTCACTTCTCAGCCACACCAACTTCTGCTTCGAGCGTCTTGAATACCTTCAGGACACCGTGGTTGGTCTTATCAATCTGGAGCAGAACAAGATCATGAAGATCCTGGCCGTAGTGAGCGTGTTCCTGATGCCTCCAACCCTCATTGCCGGCTTCTACGGAATGAACGTAAGGCTTCCTATGATCAATGCCGATGACCCCAACGCCAATTTCTGGAACTGGATAATCATCGTGGCCCTTATGGCCTTGAGTTGCCTTTTGGTATTCGTTCTCTTCCGCCGAAAGAAACTACTCTGAATACTCCGTTGGATCGAAGCCTTCAAGGGCTTCCCTGCGCTCAACGCAGGTGCCGCACTTGCCGCAGTGCTTTTCCCCGCCCTTGTAGCAGGAATAAGTGAGTGAATAATCCACTCCCAGTTCACGGCCGCGGAGGGCAATATCACGCTTAGTCATATTGCAATAGGGTGAAACCACCTTGACGCCGTTGTAGGTGCCTGCCTCAACGGCAGCGGCCATACCTTCTATGAACTCCGGACGGCAGTCAGGGTAGATTGCGTGGTCTCCGCTGTGGTTTGCAAGCATAATTGCGTCCAGTTCATAACTCTCGGCAAGGCCGGCGGCAATGGAAAGCATAATGCCGTTACGGAACGGCACAACGGTGCTTTTCATATTTTCATCGGCATAGGAGCCCTCCGGGATGTCCCCGCCGCCAATGAGGAGGTCGCTCTTGAAATATCGGCCCATAAACTCAAGCGGAATCACAAGATGCCTTATCCCAAGGCGCTTGCAGTTGAGGGCAGCGAACTCCAGTTCCCGTTTGTTGTGCTTGGAGCCGTAGTCGAAGGAAACCGCCAGCGCTATGCTGTCCTTATACTCATAGAGGAGTGTAGTGCTGTCAAGGCCTCCGGAATATACTAAAACCGCCCTCATAGGCTCTCAAGGATGTTCTCAACGGCAGTGTGGGCGCTCCTTACGGCCTCAACCACGGTTGCGGGACCGCTCATAAAGTCTCCGGCAAGGAATACGTTGTGATAGGGCTGAGCCTCCACTGTGAGCACGGGATCCGGCTTTTCGCTGATGGCGGTAAGGAGGGTGTCGCACTCCACAAAGTGCTCAGTGCCCTTGAGGATCTTGGTGACAACGCGGCCGCCGTCTTCCGGGATCACGTTCTTGCAGTCGCAGAACACAACGCCGCCTTCCCTGATCTCCACGGGGGCCTGGAACACCTTGAACTGGACGCCGTCTTCCTTGGCGGCCTTCACCTCCAGAGGGTTTGCGGGCATATTCTCGAAGGTCTTGCGGTAGTACACCCAGGTTTCCGCGCCCATCCTCACGGCGGTGCGGCAGGCGTCCATGGCAACGTTTCCGCCGCCAATCACAATGACCTTCTTGCCAAGTTTGTAGGCCGATGGATTCTTCAGGAAAGGCAGGGCCTGCACGGCCTTCTCCTCTCCGGGGATGCCAAGTTTTACAGGCATTTCAGCGCCTGCGGCAACAAGGACTGCATCGTATTCGGCCGATAAATCGGCAATGGTAATGTCCTTGCCGATCTCCACGTTCTCACGGAACTCAACGCCGGCGTCAAGGAGCATCTTCTCATAGGCGTCGCAGTATTTGCGGTCAAGCCTGAAAGCGGGGATGCCGTAACGGAGGACGCCGCCCATACGGGGATTGGCGTCAAACATTGTGACCTCCGCGCCGGTCTGGTACAGCCAGATGGCGGCGGCAATTCCGGCGGGACCGGCGCCAACTATGGCAACCCGGTCATAGGAATGCTCCAGGGAATGGCGCTCCAGAGTATGGCCGAAGAGGTAGGCCGATGAAATCTCCTGCTCAATCTCATACCAGCGCACGGCCTGTTTCTTGACGTTCAGCACGCAGTGGCCGTAGCAGAACTGCTGCCAGTCGCACACCTGCGACGTGACGGCGCTTAAGGGGTTGTTACGGAAAAGCAGGGCTCCGGCTTCCATAATGCGGCCTTCACGGTAAAGGGCCATGCATTCGGGGACGGGGGTATGTACAGGGCAGCCTTCCAGGGCGCATTTTGGTTTTTTGCACAGGAGGCAGCGTGATGCTTCTGGATTCATATCTTGAAGGTTTGTCGGTTCAGTATTGAGCGGCCGAGAGTGAGGGAATCGGCATATTCAAGGTCGTCCCCAAAGCCCAGGCCGCGGGCAAGCGCAGTTACTTTTATTCCGGAACTTTCTATCTGCCGATAAACGTAGAAGGCGGTGGTTTCCCCTTCCACGTCTCCGCTTAAGGCAAGGATTATTTCATCGGCATCCTTGACCCTGTCCACAAGTTCCTTTATGGTAAGGTCTGAGGGGCCGACTCCCTGGATGGGCGATATTATGCCCCCAAGGACGTGGTACACCCCGTGGTACTGGCCGGTGGCCTCTATGCTCATCACGTCACGGACGCTTTCCACAACGCAGATGGTGCGGTGGTCACGCTTTGAGTCACTGCAGATGGAGCAGATGTCACTGTCCGATATCATCCGGCAGCAGCTGCAGTATTTGACTTCATCGCGGAGCCTGTCTATGGCTTGCGTGAAATGATGGACGTTGGCCTGGGGCTGCCTGAGGAGGTGGAGAGCCAGGCGCAGCGCGCTGCGGCGGCCCACTCCGGGGAGTGAGCTTATGGCTTCCACGGCCTCTGTAAGCAGGGCCGACGGGTATGTTTCCTTGTAGGGCAACTTTTAACGGACCTCTATGAGTTCCACAACGAATTTAAGGGCGCTGTAGGGAGGAATCCCGCCGGTTCCGCGGTCTCCGTAAGCAAGGTGGTAGGGAAGGTACAGTTCATACTTTGCTCCTTCGCTCATAAGCTGAAGTCCTTCGGTCCAGCCCTTTATAACCTGATTGAGGCCAAACTCGATAGGCTCTCCCCTCTTGTAGGAGGAGTCAAAGACCTGGCCGTTGGGGAAGGTGCCCTCATAGTGGCAGTACACCTTGTCAGTTGCCTTGGGCTTCTTTCCGGTGCCTTCCTTTATCACTTTATACATAAGGCCGCTGCCGGTGGCTTTCACGGCTGGGTCCTTTGCCATAGAGGCAAGGAATTTCTCTCCTTCTTCCTTTGCGGCTGCGCCTGCGGCGGCGTTTCTTTCCGCCGATTCACTCTCAAGTTCATTGTAGAATGCCTCCAGGGCCTCTCCGGCCTCTTCAAGTGAGATGGCGGGCTTGGCGCCGGTAAGCATGGCCTTAAGGCCTGCAAGGAAGTCTTCAACGTTGGGTACGCGTATGCCCTGCTGATAGAAACTTGAGGCAACGCTCATTCCGAATGCGTACGATTTCTTATCCATATTTTAGATGATGTGTTTACAAAGATAGTAAAAAAACTATTCCCAGCAGTCCACGACCGTGGCTCCTGCAGGAAGAAATACGTATTTTCCAAAATGACGGCATCTTTTGCCGTCCGGGGCCTGCGAGAAAATGGTTTTGCCGCGGCGCAGCCCGGTCTTGATCCGGACCACTTTACCTTGATGGCCGCTGTTGGAGACAACGCTTACAAAGGTTTTTCCGGAACAGAGTACCTGCAGCGACAGGCCCTTCCCGTAACGGGAGAAACTGAGGGGCTGCTCCTCAACCCTCATGGCATCTCTGATTATGGCCGACAACTTTTTGACGGCACCTTTACGCACAGCCCCAAGGCCTATCATGGAAGGGATCCACACAACACGGCCCCTGCCGTAAGCATGGTCTGCCCTTCTGGTTTTCCGGCCATCGGCATTGAGGATGCCTTCCCACAGATGAACCCACATTTTCCTTTCGCCGACATCAATCATCTGGTCTCCGGGGCTACAGAAAACTTCTTCAAGGGTGGCTCCGAATACATCGGAGAGAGGAAATCCGTGCCCGAATACGTCACTCATATACTCGTCGTAGAAAAAACTGAGGCCTTCCACCAGGAGTGTCCCGCCCTTTTCCACAAAGCTTCTGAGGGAAGCATAGTAATGCCTTGGAATGCATACCTGGCCTGAAATGATGACAGCTTTTCCGGAATAATCTTCACGGGTCCAGTCATATTCACCCATTTCCCCAAACTGGGGCTTCAGGCCATGCTCCATAAGAGCCTGATACATTGCCACTGCGCTTTTCATCACTCCGCCCTCGTGGCGGCCTTCATAGTCAGAGTCTGTGAGGTCACCAAGCTGGACCTGTTTTTCGGCCCAAAGGGATTCCCTGGCATAGAGGATGGAGACAGGACTCTCAAGAGGCATTGCATTGGCAAATATATCTGCATTTGAAGATATTGCCAGGGCGGTTTTTCGCGCCACTTCGCTTCTGGCCGACACTCCTCCCTGCATATTGAGCAGCGCCCATTCTCCGGCTTCTCCGCCTACCCCGCGGGGATTGAGTGTCCAGAAAATGACGCCTCCTGCGCCTTCTCCTATTCCTGTCCACATCCACTGGGCAAGTTCCTCAGGGGTTGGACAGAAGGCGTTGAAAGCGCTGTAAGTGTTGTTCCCGGCCTGAAGTTCTGTAATCAGCCAAGGGATGGGGCCGGCGCCGCTGCGGATAATGTCGCAGTTGGCGGCCATGGCAAGGTTATATCTCTCACGGGGGAAGTATCCGAAATGCCAGGAGGGGTGGGCCGATGCTCCAAGCGATGAAAGGAACTCCCTCCAGGCGGGGAAATCATACTCCGCCGCATTACGGAAAATCTGGTGATTGTTGACGTGGATCTGATGTGCGGGGTCTATTGCCCTTACACGCCTGGCAACCGAAGCAAGGTAATCCGTGTTGTACTCAAGAAGGAAACGTTCAGTGTCAAAATGAACCAGTACCGGGTATCCTTCCGGGGTGAAGGTCTTGTGAGGGTGTGACTTTTTCCACTCCTCGAAACGGGCGTTGGTGAAGGGCTCGTCTGGAAGCACGCCTTCCACTCCGGGCTCATTTATCAGCACCCAGGCCTTGAGGGCCGGATGATCCTTGAAATGGGCCACGAGGGCATCCGTAAAGGCATTTACAGTTTTTTCGTGGGCGGCATCTACGGGGAATTTGAATCCTCCTATGCCGTTACCTTCCATATCAGGGAAGATTGTGGCAAATACCCCTATGCCATTCTCATGGGCATAATCGAAGGCCCTGTCAAACAGGGAGAAGTCCCAGCCGTCCTTCCCATGGCAATAGGATTCAAACATCCTTATGCGGCAGGCTTTCATACCGCAGTCCTTCATTGTGCGGAACCAGCCGCTCACATCGGAGTCGGTCTGGCCTGGCTCAATGAAAACCTGGGCGCCTATAAAGGGAATATCCCGGGCCTCCATTCCTATTGAAACCATTCCAAGCAGTATACTTAGAAAAATGCGTTTAGCGTTCATATGCCGCCATATTCATCTCGCTTTCCCATACCTCCACACGGTATGCGTTCTCCACGTGGTCGCATATCCAGCGGGCTATGTTTTCCGCGGTGGGGTTGAAGGGCAGGATGTCATTGAGATTCTTGTGGTCCAGTGCGCCGGATATATCACGCTTTATGTGGGTGAAATCCGTCACCATACCGTCTGCGTTGAGGGTTTCGCTCTTGCAGTAGATCTTAACTATCCAGTTGTGGCCGTGGAGGTCCTCGCACTTGCTCTCATAGGAGAGTTTGAGGGCGTGGGCCCCGGCTATTTCAAGTCTTTTACAAACGTAGTACATTATTTTCCTGTATAAACTCCTTCAAAAAGTATTGCTCCGGAAGTGGCTTCGCCTATTATCCACACAAAGGGATGATCGGCATAGAATTCTATTCTCTTGGGCTCCTCGCCGGGGCCGACTGCCGATTCCCCCACCATTTCCACAATGGTGACTGCGGCGGCTTCAGTGCCCCATTCCGTCACATTGATCTTTGCCTTCTGAATTACCTTCTCTATCCAGTAATACCAGCCGGGCTTGGGCTCGAACATATGGTCAAACTCGGCCCCTCTTGCAAAAGCCTTCTTCACGCCCATGGCATCAAGGGCTTCCTTGAGATAGAGTTTGTTCTCTATGCTGAACTTGGGGAATCTCAGATGGACCTCCGCATCTTTAAGAAGGCCTCCGCCGATTTCACCCCAAGAAGTGGTTTTGAGTTTGGCCAGAAGCGGAGCCAGGTCATTGCCGTCCGGAAGAAGGATGTACATGTAGTACTTGTGGCCGGCATAAGGGAGAGCGACAATCTTGTACCCGTCCCTGACAGCATAGTGTAAATACTCCACAGTGTGAAGCATATCCATATTCTTCTTTGTACCGTCCGTGAGCGTGAACTCCTCTTCCCAGGCCGAATGCTCAGTGAACATGGGATCATACTCAGAGCCCGCCCATTTTGCCTTGAAATACAGGGCATTCATGATGTAAGCCACAGCGTCTGCGGACAGCTCTTTTGCGTCCAAAACCTTATCTATGAAGCCATTGGTACTGCGGCTGGCCCACTCGTTTATTTTTGCTGCGGTGTATTCCGGATTGGTGAAAGGCATGTTTTCCACTGCCGCATAGTAGTTGCTTTCCACGGTCTGTTTGAAAGCAGGAAGCAGCGGGAACTGGTCGTTCACCAGGAGAGCGTCCGTGAGCTTGAGGTTCACGTTGAGATCCACGGCCGGAAGCTCTTCCAGTAGCTTTTTGCAGTACGCATTGAGGGCGTCAATACCATCCTCTCCATAGCCCAGGAAGTCAATGATTTCCTGCAGGGTTTCCCCGCTGGCGCCGTTGGCCGTCATCGCCAGGGCATATTGCAGGCTGAGAGGAGAAATGATTAGGTTCTCGCCCTCATACATCTGGTCCAGGAAACGGAAAGCCATGGCGTTGCCTGCCGCCATATACCCCTGCTCCGTTTCCGTGAGAGTGACCTTTGTGATCTGCTCCGTGGGAGTTGGGGACTGGACGGTTATGGGGTCCGCGACTTTTATCTGCTTCTGGCAGGAAACAAGTGCCAGAAGGCTCACTACGGGTATAAGAAGTGCTTTTTTCATACAAATACTCCTTTTCTTTTCCAATGATAATATCCATATACGGCCGAGGCCGAATAAACAATGTAAAGGCCCGCCATCCACCACTGGCCGGTATGGAGGCAGAGGGCCGTGGACAAAACATCGGCCACAATCCAGAGGATCCACTGCCTGAGATAACTCTGCGCCAGCCACCAGGTGGCGATGACGCTAAGGACCGCCGCCGATGCATCAAGAAGCGGCGCTGCGTCTCCGGTTTTCCTGAGAATCCAGGTGAGGGCCAGGGAGCCAAGCACAAAGGCCGCGGCGCTCCAGGCCATAACCCTTCCTGGAAGTTTCCGAAGGTGGATTTCTCCGTCCCCTACCTCGGCGCTGTCCTTACGCCACTTGTAAAGGCCGATTACGGAAACTGCCAGATAGTAGATGTTAAGGCCCATGGAGGCCCACACGTGCTGGACGGCGAAACTGAAGGCACAGGCCGCTCCGGTGAGGATTCCAATCACCCACATGGCGTTCTTCTGCAGGATTTCCAGCAGCACGTAAAGCACGCCGGTAACCGCCGCAAATATCTCTATTGCCTGAATTACAGTTTCCATAACTAAAAAAGGGGGAACGCCTTTACGGGCCTCCCCCTCTGAGCCACTCATCAGGCTCGAACTGACGACCTGCGCGTTACGAATGCGCTGCTCTACCGACTGAGCTAAAGTGGCCTTTACCGACCGTGGTGAATCGGGACTACAAATATACAACTTTTTTTTGAATTCCTACTATCATTTGGACTGGCTCCACCTGGATTATTGGCCTGTTTTTTCTTTGGCGGCGTGCTCCAGCACGGCTCCACCTCAATTTTCGGCCTTTTTTTCCTTTGGCGGCGTGCTACAGCACGGCTCCACCTCAATTTTCGGCCATTTTTCCCTTTGGCGGCGTGCCGGGATGTGGAGATTATTGCAGCAGAGCCGTATTTTTTGTATTTTTGTGGATATGGAAACCATACTTGAATTATACCACAGTCATTTTGGCGTGAAAGCGGCTGGTGCGGAACTCCTTCCGCTGTCCGGAAGCGCTCGGAAATATTATAGAATAACAGGTGAGGCCGGAACCGTGATTGGCTGCAAGGGCACTAACCTGGCGGAAAACCGCGCGTTCCTTGCACTGGACGCAAAGTTCTGTGCAGCGGGACTTCACGCACCCAAGGTTTATGCGGTCTCCGATGACTCTATGTCATACCTTCAGGAGGACCTTGGAGACGGGCAGTTATTTGCTCTTTTGAAGCCTTCCATTGTGAAAGGCTCCTTCACGGAAAAAGAGTTAGGGTGGCTCCACAGGACTATGGAACTCCTTCCCGCCGTTCAGTTTGAGGTGGGAAAGGGCTTTGACTGGAGCGTATGCTTCCCGGACCGGGAACTCAATGACCGTATGGTGAGTTTTGACCTCAACTACTTCAAGTACGATTTCCTCAAGTTCACTGGCATTGATTTCAATGAAATCCGGCTTCAGGACGATTTTGACCGTATCCGTGAAGATGCCGTGAACTATACGGGAGACACTTTCCTTTACCGTGACTTCCAGGCCCGGAACGTGATGATAAAAGCCGGTGAGCCCTGCTTCATAGACTTCCAGGGAGGCCGCAGGGGCCCCGTGCAGTACGACATCGCATCGTTCCTCTGGAATGCCGGAACCCATTTCAACGCAGGGTTAAGGCATGAACTGGAACTGACGTACCTTGGGGCACTGGAGAAGTATCGGCCTGTAGATGAAGTGGAGTTCTATAAGGAATACCGCCTTATGACGCTTCTGAGGCTCCTTCAGGAAACCGCTGCATATGGCTTCAGGGGTCTTGTGGAGCGGAAACAGATCTTCCTTGACTGCATCCCCACGGTCCTTGGATGCCTGAGGGAACTTACCGATGAACCGTTCCCGCGTTATCCGTATGTGACGGAGGTTCTCCGGCGCGTTGCAAACGAATGGGACGGCAGTACCAATATGCCCGGAATGAAGGTTCAGTTATGAAAGCGTTAGTTTTTGCGGCAGGTCTTGGAACAAGGTTAAGGCCAATCACGGACCATATGCCAAAGGCCCTTGTGCCAGTTGCAGGCGTGGCTATGCTGGAGCGCGTAATCCTCAAACTTGCCTCTCAGGGCTGCGATTCCTTTGTGGTGAACGTCCACCACTTTGCCTCAATGATAGAGGATTTTCTGGCCGATAAAAAGAACTTCGGCCTCCCCATCGCTATCTCAGAGGAGTTGGCGGAACCCCTTGAGACCGGAGGCGGAATAAAGCACGCGGCGCCGCTGCTGAAATCGGCCCAGGGCCGCTTTCTTGTCCATAATGCCGATATCCTCTCAACTCTGGATGCGGGCTGGTTTATCGGCCAGGATACTCCAGGCACCCTTGCAACCCTTCTTGTGAGGGACGCTCCCGCAGACCGCTGCCTCCTTTTTGATGACGATATGCGCCTTACCGGCTGGACCAACGTCAAGACCGGAGAGGTGAAGAGTCCGTACCTTCCGGACTATGATCCGTCGGCATATCATAAATACAGTTTCTGCGGCATACACATAGTCTCGGAAGATGTATTTCCCGCTATGGCTTCCTGGCCGGACAAGTTTTCAATAATCGATTTCTACCTTTCAATGGCTGCCCTGAGGCCCATAAAAGGCGTCATTGCCCCGGCCGATATGCGTCTTGTGGACATCGGCAGCCCGGAAGGCTTGCGGGAAGCAGAAGCTCTAGTTGCCCGTTTTTGATAAGTTCCTCATTATTAGTGATTTACAACATTTACTCCCGGCTTTTTTGCCGGGAGTAAATGTTGTATCTAACTCATTATCAATAAGATAAGAAAAACGGATACCTTATCTTACCTCTATGATCTTATGGGTCTGGAGGGATAATCGCCAGGTAGTGTGGGACTTGATGTAGGCCACGGTATCTCTCAGAATCTTGGAGTTGCGGGAAGGATCACCTGTGTCGCAGGGCTGCAGGAAGTGCCATTTTGCGGGGAACTGCGCCCAGCGCTCTATGCGTTCCTGCGGCATGGTGCCGTCATAGACCAGTTTCACCTCCTGGGCCTGGTCCAGGACCACTTTTGCGGCAGGGCCGATGTACCTCACATCCTCCTTGGGACTGAGCGTAACCCAGTCTACACTGCGCGGTACCAGTTTGGTGCCGTTGGTCTCCACATGGATGCTGTAATAGAAACGGTGGAGGGCGTCAATGAGGTCAGTGCCCAGTTGAAGGAGGGGCTCACCGCCAGTAATGCACACATGGCCACAGTTCTCCGGGTCCAGGGCGGTAACCTGCTTAACGATATCTTCCACGGTCATGAGGCGGAACTCGCTGTGATTGGTGTCACAGAAGGGGCAGCGGAGGTTGCACCCGCTAAGGCGCACGAACACCATGGGCGTTCCCGTCCAGAAACCCTCTCCCTGAAGGCTGTAGAATATCTCGTTGACTTTATACATTACAGTGCTTTGGCGGCGCTTTGACCGGCAAGGTATCCGGTGCAGAATGCAACCTGCATATTGTAGCCGCCTGTGTCGCAGTCCATATCCAGCACCTCTCCGGCAAAGTAGAGACCTGGCTGCTTCTTTGATTCCAGAGTTTTGGCGGTTACATCGGCCGTGGAGATACCTCCGGCGGTGATGACGGCGCGCTCGAAGCCAACGAATCCGGCAATGTCCATACGCCAGTCCTTAAGGGCCGATGCAAGGGTGTCTACGCTAACCTTGGGATTGCACTTCAGGAATGCCAGGGTAAGGTTCCAGGGGATGAGTTTTCCAAGCATAATGCGGAAAAGGCGCTGGAAACTCTGGCCCTTGGAGCGGTCGTCGTGAATCACCTCCTCCCACTTTGCGTGGATATCGGCATCCAGTTTCTCAAGTTCCACCGCGGGCTTGAGGTCAAGGGAAACGTACACCTTCTGGCCGTCTATGAGGGCCTTCACTGCTTTGCGGCTTACCATAAAGCCAAGGGGACCTTCAAGGCCGCCGTCCGTGAATTCCACATCCCCGAACTCCTGCTGGGCAAGATTCCCGTTGACGTAGAGAGACAGTTGGACATTGTCCAGGTTATTGCCGTTGAACAGTTCTCCAAGTTCGCTGAGAGGAGTTACGCGCTCTATGTGTTTCTCGAATTTTGGGTACCAGGACGGGAGCGGAGCAATCTTTCTCTCCTTTGTCTTTCCGTACACTGTGCGGCCGCGGAACGCCTCCTTGATCTGGCCCTGGAGGGGGTTAGGATCCTTGTAGCCTGCGGGGACAAGTGCCGTAAGTGAAGGGAAGCAGGAGTCTATGCCGTGGCCAAGTTCCTCGGCCCACATATATCCGTCTCCGGTGCTGCCGGTGCCGGGATAAGAAAGGCCGCCGGTGGCTATGATAAGCTTGGTGCAATTGTATTCTACCGGTTCAATTGTAAGTTCCTCCCTTGTGGGAGCTGGTTTTCCGCGCATCGGGGGGCGATCTGTGTGGATGCGTACCTGCTTACGGGAAGTCTGGACACAGTCAAGGCTGAACCCCCGGGGCGTAACGTCAATGGTTTTCACCTCACAGTCCGTGACCACTTTCACGCCGGAAAGCGTGCAGGCGCGGAGGAGGGTATCCACCACGTCACCTGCCATATGTGATTCCGGAAAAGCGCGGTCTCCGCGTTCCACAACGCTCCTGAGACCGTTACGCTTCAGAAGATCTATTACGCCCTGAGGGGTGAGTGTGTGCCAGGCAGGATTAAGGAAATTCACATCCGTACGGATATGGGACTGGAAATCTCCCCAGTCTTTCACATTGGTGAAGTTGCACCTGCCTTTACCGGTAATCATAACCTTACGGCCTGCCTTGGGCATCTTCTCAAGTACGGTCACGGTACCTGAGCCGCCTGCTGCGGCAATCTGCTCCGCGGCACCCACGGCCGCCATGAGTCCGGCGGCTCCTCCGCCTATTACAATAATGTCAGAACGCATAATGATCTATTTGGCTGCAAAAATACAAAAAATACGGCTCTGCTGCAATAAACAATTATCTCAGATGGTACCCCCGGGCAACGAAACGCCCAGTCCACCCCTCCGGTAATGCCGATGCGGTGGGGCTCAAGTCTCTGTCACACAGTCACTTACGCAGGTCTTTGGGAAAACCAGTAATCCCAAACAACGCCGTAACAGCCTGACACACAAACAATTAACCCCCACCCACTCGGCATTACAATGGAGGGTTACAGTGGATAGAGGGAGGCGCCCACGAAGGAGATGAGGTCCTGGGGGGCTATGCAGAGTTGGAGGCCGCGGACTCCGGCGGAGACGTATATTGTATCCCAGAGCAGGGCTGTCTCGTGGATGAATGTGGGAAGGGGTTTTTTCATTCCGATAGGGCTGCAGCCCCCGCGGATATAGCCTGTTAGGGGCAGTAGTTCCTTCACGTGGATCATAGCGCAGCTCTTGTTGCCGGAGATGCGGGCGGCAACTTTGAGGTCCACTTCCATGGAGCCGGGGATGACGCAGACAAACAGGCCGCTGCGGTCTCCGCGAAGGACCAGCGTCTTGAAAACACGGTCAAGGTCCTCCCCCAACTGCTCCGCCACGTGAGATGCCTCAAGGTGCTCTTCATCAACCTGATAGGGCACAAGGGAATATGCTATTCCCGCGGCATCCAGCAGCCTTGCGGCATTTGTTTTCTCTACATTCATACCGCAAATCTAAGAAAAAAGCAGTATCTTAGCAAGTTCAGAGGCACATTGCTATGAGTCCGCAGGAAGTTCTTAAGACATATTGGGGCTATGACTCATTCAGGCCGATGCAGGAGGAGATAATCTCCAACGCATTGGAGGGCCGGGACGTGCTGGCTATCCTCCCCACGGGAGGCGGCAAGAGCGTGTGCTTCCAGGTGCCGGCCCTGATGAGGGACGGAATAGCCCTTGTGGTCACCCCCCTCATAGCCCTTATGAAGGACCAGGTCCAGAACCTAAAAAGCCGCGGCATAAGGGCCATAGCCATCCACGCCGGAATGACGCGGCGTGAAGTGGACCTTGCCCTCAACAACGCCGCCTACGGAGACTACAAGTTCCTGTACCTCAGCCCAGAACGCCTCAAAACGCGGCTTTTCCAGTCCTATCTTGACGTCCTGAAAGTCAGTTACATTGTTGTGGACGAAGCCCACTGCATATCCCAGTGGGGCTATGACTTCAGGCCGGATTACCTGGAAATCGGCCTTATAAGAAAAAACCTTGATGCTCCCGTGATAGCCCTCACCGCCACGGCCACGCCACTTGTTGCAAGTGACATTATGGAGCGCCTGGGCTTCAAGGAGAAACTCCTTCTGAAAGCCGGCTTCGAGCGTCCCAACCTGAGTTATATAGTCCGAAAGACCCAGGACAAGGCGGGTCAGATCCGGAGCGTCTGTAACGGCGTTCCCGGCACAGGGATAGTGTACGTCAGAAGCCGGAACAGGGCCGAGGAAATATCGGCCGGGCTCAGAAGCGCCGGCATCGAGGCCTCGTTCTATCACGCAGGCCTTGGAGCCCATACAAGGGCGGAGCGGCAGGAAGACTGGAAACGCGGCAAAACCCGCGTGATGGTATGCACCAACGCCTTTGGGATGGGAATTGACAAGCCGGACGTCCGTTTTGTGGTTCACGCCGATATCCCCGATTCCCCGGAAGCCTACTTCCAGGAAGCGGGCCGCGCCGGGCGTGACGGAAAGCCATCCTACGCCGTCCTCCTCTGGAACGGCACGGACATAACCCGCCTGAAGCAGATTGAGCAGGTATCCTTCCCTTCCCTTGAGTACATAGAGGACATCTACCAGAAACTCCACATCTACTATGAGATCCCCTACGAGGGCGGAGAAGGACGCGTGCTGAAATTCGACATCCGGGAGTTCTGTGGGCGCTTCGGCCTTCAGCTGGCGCCGGCGTGGTACGCCATCAAATACATCAGCCGGGAGGGCCACTGGTCCATCGCGGAGGATGCCGATATAGACACGCGCGTAAAGATAGACGTAGACCGCACGGCACTTTACAGCACGGACCTTCCCGATTCCCGGATGCCGGACGTACTTGAAACCCTTATGCGCCTTTACACCGGGGTGTTCTCATACCCGGTTTCCATAGACGAAGAAGCCGTGGCGGGGCGTGTGGGAGTTCCGGTATCGGCCCTGAGACAACTTCTGTACGGGCTTTCCATCAATCACGTGATACGCTATATCCCCTCCGACCACGCAACCATAATATGCCTTGCGCATAACCGGCTTATGCCCGGGAACCTCCAACTGAGCCCCCAGCGGTATAAACTCCTGAGGAGCACCTTCCATGAGAGGATCCAGACCATGATGGATTATGTTGAGGAGGAGACAGAATGCCGGTCGCAGTTTCTCCTAAGGTACTTCGGCCAGATGGAAAGCGCCCTCTGCGGGAAGTGCGACATATGCCGTGCGGGGGCCGCAAAACCGAAGGACCTCAGGGAAAAACTGGCGGAATGGATAGAAGGGATGGACGGAAAATACACCCTTCCGGAACTGAGAAGCGCATTCGGGACTGCAGAGGATACGTATCTGGAGGTCCTCAGGGATATGATAGACAAGGGAGAAGTACCTAGATATGGCAAGTAGGAAAGACATACTCCTTGGAATACTCCGGGGCGGAGGAAATCTCACAACGGGGCAGCAGATAAAACTGTGCCTTTCCATGAGTTACCCCGCAATCCTTGCCCAACTTTCCTCCGTGATGATGCAGTACATAGACACCGCCATGGTTGGGCATCTGGGACCGGCGGCGGGAGCGTCAATCGGCCTTGTATCAACCTGCCTCTGGCTCTTCGGAGGTTTCGGAATGGCCGCAACCAGCGGTTTTTCCGTCCAGGTTGCGCACGCCGTGGGGGCCAACAATTTCGAGGGTGCACGGTCCGTGGTTCGCCAGGGCCTTGTGTGCGCGCTTGGCTTCAGCGGGATACTGGCTCTTATCGGCATAATCCTCTCCCCCTTCCTTCCCGGATGGCTTGGCGGCGGCCCCGACATAAGCCGTGACGCCACCAGTTATTTCCTCATAATGTCCCTCTTCATGCCCGCCATGGCCCTGGACTGGACCTGCGCGTATATGCTCCAGGCAAGCGGCAATATGAAGGTTCCAAGCATCCTGAGCATAGGGATGTGCGTCCTTGACGTGGTGTTCAACTACGTCTTCATCTATGCCCTGGATATGGGCGTGGTGGGAGCGGCAATAGGCAGCGGCCTTGCAGAGGTTGTGACCGGAATCGCCATGTTCTCATTCCTTGCCTTCAGGTCAAAGGAACTTGGGCTAACGCAGGAAAAAGGCAGTTACAGACCCACCAGGACGGTTGTTGGGAAGGCCCTTGGCATAAGCGGCCCCATGGCCCTCCAGAACATCCTGATGAGGGGCGGATACATTGCAGCAACTATGATTGTGGCCCCCCTTGGCACCATCGCCATCGCAGCCAATTCCTTTGCAATCACCGCCGAGAGCCTTTGCTATATGCCCGGGGTCGGGATTGCCGATGCCTCCACGGCCCTTGTGGGCCAGTCACTTGGCGCCGGGAGAAAGCCTATGGCAAAGCGCTTTGCCTGGATAACCACCCTTATGGGTATGGGAATAATGGGCTTCCTGGCTATCCTGATGTGGATCTTTGCCCCCCAGATGATGGGAATAATGTCTCCGGATGCCGCCGTGATAGACCTTGGGGCCCGCGTCCTCAGGATAGAGGCCTGGGCGGAACTAGGCTACGCCGCATCCCTTGTGATATACGGAGCATTTGTGGGCGCGGCCGATACAAAGATCCCCAGTTTTATGAACTTCGGGTCAATGTGGCTCGTGAGGATTATCCCGGCAATCTTTGTGACACGCATCTACGGCCTTCCGGGATTCTGGATGTGTATGGCTGTGGAACTCTGTTTCAGGGGCGCCATCTTCCTTGTGCGCCTTGCAAGCGGAGCCTGGCTAAAGGGTAAGTAGCGGAGACGCCTCTCCCCTTCTGAGAACCCTCAGGGCTATGCTTCCTTTCTCGATACCCATAGATTCCAGCGCGGCAAGGGCGCTGTCATAAGCCAGTTCCGGGGTATTGTTGTTGCCGCTCAGGTGGCAGAGGAAGATGTTTCTAAGGCCCGGGTGCAGGAAGTGACAGATTGCATCGGCGCAGGCGTCGTTTGAAAGATGGCCGATTCCGTGGCTTATCCTGTCCTTTAACTCCTGCGGATAGGAGCCTCCCATCAGCATCTCGAAGTCGTAGTTTGACTCCACCACCACGGTCTGCGCCACCGATGCCCATTTAAGGGCCTCCGGCGTGACGTGGCCTAGGTCTGTCATAAGCACAAAGAGTTCTTCCTCGCAGCGGATTACATATCCCACGCACTGGGTGGCGTCGTGGGGCACCACAAAGAAACGCACGTCAAAATCCTCCGTCACGGGGTTCCACACGCCCGGTTCCAGCACCTGCCTGCAAGGCCCCACCCAATCCCTAGTGAACGGGTGATAAGCCAGGGCTTCGTGGAGACGTTCGGTGGTCCAGACCGGAGGGGTAAGCCTCTTGCAGAAAGAGCCCAGGGACCGGATATGGTCTCCGTGGTCGTGGGTTATAAGTATGGCCGATATATTCTCATAGCCCAGTTTAAGGGCCTCCAGTTCCTTTTTCACGCGGCGTATGCCAACTCCGGCGTCTATCATTATGCCGGAAGAAGGCCCCAGAAGAAGGGAGCAGTTGCCGCAACTGCCGCTGGAGAAACTCACAAAACGCATCACGGCCTCTCCTCCTTGTCACAATAACGGGATATGACGCCGTACGCTCCTTCAACGCCCAGTTCTCCGGCGCGGGAAAGGTCTATGCAGCCCTTCTCACGGTCCTTGAGGTAGATAAGCACAAGGCCCCTGTTGAAATAGGCGTCACCCATCCAGGGGTACAGTTTGATGGCTTTGTCGTAACTCTCGATTGCCTGCACAAAGCGGGAACTCAGGCAGTACAGATTGCCAAGGTTGAACTGGATATACGGAACGGACGGCAGCACGGCCGCCGCGGCCTCCATATCCTGGAGGGCCTCCGAATAGTCATATTCACGGGTAACCTGCTCACGGACACGGGCTCGGGTGTTTCCTTTGTCGTCCATGGTGAGAGTCTGGACATTGGACTCGAAGGACGCGATGAACTCTATCATCTCCGCCCTCAGCGCCGCCCTGTTCATAAGGTAAAAGGCCTTGTAGTAGGCATCATAAGGGCCAACAGGCTGGGCCTCGGCGGCATCAGTGAAGTGCCCGAGGGCCCTGGAGTACTGTCTTGAGCCCATATCCTGGAGGCCTTTCTCGAATGATCCCTTCACGGGCTTCTGGAGAAGGTCATCCCCCGCAGGGATTGAGGCCGATCCCGAACTTACCTCCACGGGCACCTCCAGCGATGAGAGGAAGGTATCCAGGAGTTTATTCTCATACCTGTGCTGGAGGATGTTGGCCCCGCCTCCCGCAGCGCCCGCTATCACAAAGCGGTACAGCGGCTTCAGGTTGATGTCCACGTCCCTGTGACGGAGCATCTCGTCCTCGAAGCCTCCGTTACGCGCGAAATCGGCATCCAGGGCAAGCAGGGACGAGTATTTCTTTGTGGTGTCGGAGAAATCGGCCCCGGAAGCGGTGGCCTTTTCATACTCCGCCACTTTCTTCCTGGCGGTGCGGTAGTCCTCCCTGGAAGCGCGGTTCATCCCCAGTTGGAGTTCTACGTAGGCCCTGTTCATATAGGCCTTTGCAAAGTCCGGGTACAGTTCAATTGCCTTGTTGTAGTCGGCAAGGGCGTCGTCCCAGCGCTCCATCTCTATGAAGAAACTGGCTCGGTTGAAATACGCAAGGACGTTGCCGGGGTTGATGGCCAGCACCCTGTCCATATCGGCAAGGGCAGAGTCGTAATCCCCTACCTGGGCGCTCAGAAGACTCCGGTTGTAGAGAGTAAGGGCGTTGCCGGGCTCATACTTAAGCACGGTGTTGAGATCTCCCATCGCCTCCTTGAGGTTACCCTTTTCAGCATTAACCAGAGCCCTCTGGAAATGGGCAAGGGTAAGGGTTGAATCAAGGCCGATAGCCTTGTTGAAATCCTCCAGGGCGGCGTCGTACTCACCCCTGGAGGCCTCCAGGCCGCCGCGGCGGATGTAGCCTTCCGGCTCAAAGCGGTCTATCTTGATGGCGTGATTGTAATCGGCCAGAGCCTTTGTGGTGTCCCCCAGGAAAAGGTAGGAGGCGCCGCGGTTAAGGTACGGCGCGGGATCCTTGGGTTCCCTTCGGATGTATTTGTCAAAGTCCTTTACGGCACTCTCAAACTGGCGGCTCAGGAAATACGTGACGCCGCGGGTAAAATACAGGCCGTGGGAGCCGGGGCGCAGTTCTATGGCCCTTTCAAGGTCACTGAGGGCGGCATCGTAGTCTCCGGTGCGGCTTTCCGTGATGGCCCTGTAATGGTAGCCGGAAGTGAACACGGGGTTGAGGCGCACGGCGGTGGAGAAATCGGCCCTGGCGCCGCGGATGTCCCCAAGGTTGTACTTGGCTATGCCACGGTAGAAGAAGGTCCAGTAGTCAGTGCTGTCAAGTTGGGCCAGGATGTTGAAATTTGCCACTGCCTCTCCAAGGCGGCCGTCCTGGAGGGCGGTTCGGCCCCTGAAAGAAAACACGTCTTTGTCCCACTGGGCACGGGAATTGATTCCTATGCAAAGCAGAAGGCACATAAAGAGTATTTTCAGAGGCTTTACCATCAAAAAAATTTCCTTTTCTTAAGTGAAATAACTAATTTCGCACCAAATGACAAAGTTAGTAAAAATTTTAATCATTTTCGGCCTTCTGGCAGGGACTGCGGCGGCTCAGGCGCAAAGCGTCCGTTACACCATAAGCCCTATGAATGCCGATATGGTTCTCAATAAGGAGCACATCCGCTCCACCGTAGAATATCTTACAGATCCCGCCCTTGGCGGCCGCGCAACCGGCACAGAAGGGGCTCACAAGGTGGCCGACTGGCTGGACGGCAATTTCCGCGTGCTGGGGCTCCAGCCGCTTGGCGGAGCCTGGCTCCACGGCTTCAGCACGTCGGAGGGCATGGGGCGGAACGTTATCGGCCTTATTCCCGGAAGTTCCACCCCCGCCCGCTACATTGTGGTGATGGCCCATTACGACAACCTTGGCACCCTCAACGGCACGTTCTATCCCGGGGCCGATTCCAATGCCTCCGGGGTTGCCGCCCTTCTTGAGATTGCCGCTATGGTGGGCCGGATGAACACCTGCCACAAGATCTACAGGCACTCACTTATTCTGGTTGCCCTTGACGGCAAGGAGAAGAACCAGGCCGGAGCCGTGGAACTGTGGCGGCAGATTGACAGCAAGAAACTCCTGGACCCGGTGTCCGGACAGCCCATAACGGCATCACAGATATCCCTGGTTGTGAATCTGGATCAGATTGGAGGCACAAGCGCCCCCCTTACGGACGGCAATCCACGCTTCCTTATGATGCTCTCTGATGATGCCGTTTCCTACCGTTCCTCCCTTGAATCGGCCAACAAAGGAAAGGGCTTCGGGCTGGAACTTGGCTATGATTATTACGGCAGCAAGGACTTTACCAGGCTTTTCTACCGCCGAATCTCCGACCAACGGATCTTCCTGGAGCACGGCATCCCCGCCGTAATGTTCACTTCCGGCATCACGCTCAACAACAACAAACCCTCGGACAACGCCGCCTCCCTTGACTACGACGTCCTCAAGGACCGCATCCGCCTCATCTTCTACTGGCTGGACAAGGTGCTGTAAGGTTTTTTTGCTATCTTTGTAACCTATGAAGGAATTCCTCAAAATGATGAGGCAGTACGCCTCTCCGTACAAAGGATATCTGGCCGGGGCAGTTCTGCTGAACATATTATCGGCCATATTCAATATCTTTTCTTTTGCCATACTGGTTCCGCTCCTGAACATCCTGTTCAAGGTGGACAGTACCGTGTACCAGTTCATCCCGTGGGATACTGAGATGAACTTCAAGGACAAACTGGTGAACAATTTCTACTTCTATGTAACGGACTTTTCCACCGCTCACGGCCTTATGAACACGCTCCTGCTCCTTGGCGGGGCAATGATACTGTTCACTCTCCTCAAAACATCCTGCTACTTTGGCTCAAATGCCGTTATGGTGCCAATTTCCACCGGCATAGTGAGGGATATCAGGAGCCGCGTGTATCACAAGATTCTCGCTCTTCCCATCGGCTTTTTCACAGAGGAGAGAAAGGGAGACATCATAGCCCGCATCACCGGAGACGTGGCCGAGGTCGAGAACTCCATCACGGCTTCCATTGCAATCCTTATAAAGGACCCTATCCTTATACTGCTGTACTTTGGGTTCCTCACTTTCATGAGCCCGGACATGATGCTTATCACAGTGGTCTTTGCGCCGGTTTTCGTGTGGATAATGGGAGTGATAGGAAAGCAACTCAAGAGGGGGTCCATAGAGGCTCAGAGTCTTTGGAGCGACACTATGTCCCAGGTGGACGAAACCCTTGGAGGCCTTCGCGTCATCAAGGCTTTCAACGCAGAGAAGAAGATGGCCGCCCGCTTCAAGGACACTACGGACCGAATGCGTAACAAATATACCCGCGTTGGTGTGCGGCAGGCAAGTGCCCATCCCGTGAGCGAATTCCTGGGCACAACCCTCCTGATGGCTGTCCTGTGCATAGGCGGTGCAATGATCATCCGAGGGACTGGACTCTTTGGCGGCAGTTTTATGGATGCCCCGCAGTTCATCCTCTTCCTGGTGATACTCTATTCAGTGATTGAACCCATCAAGGAACTTTCCACCGCCACCTACCGCATTCCCAAGGGCCTGGCATCAATGGAGAGGATTAACAAGATCCTGGAATACGACAATCCCATTACGGACCCCGCCAATCCTCTGGAACTCAACGCCTTTACGGATGCCATCCGCTTTGAGAACGTGCACTTCGGCTATGACCCCTCCAAGGAGATTCTCCGCGGAGTGGACCTTGAGATCCCGCGCGGCAAGATGATAGCAATTGTTGGAGAATCCGGTGCCGGAAAATCCACTCTGGTAGACCTGATACCCCGTTTCTGGGACGTTACCGCAGGCCGGATTACAGTGGACGGAAAGGACGTCAGGGACGTTGCCGTGAAGGATCTCCGCGCACTTATGGGCAATGTGAACCAGGAAGCCATCCTCTTCAATGACACCATTTTCAACAACATAGCATTCGGCGTGGAAGGTGCCACTTTGGAGCAGGTGGTGGCTGCGGCAAAGATTGCCAACGCCCACGACTTCATTATGGAGAAGCCGGAGGGTTATGAGACCAACATCGGAGACCGCGGATCCAAACTTTCCGGCGGCCAGCGCCAGAGGCTTTCCATTGCCCGCGCCATACTCAAGAACCCTCCCATCCTCATTCTGGACGAGGCCACGGCATCCCTTGACACGGAGTCTGAGCGCCTTGTACAGGACGCCCTGGACCGCCTTATGAGTACCCGCACCACAATTGCCATTGCCCACAGGCTCTCCACCATCAAGAATGCCGATGAAATTGTAGTGATGCAGGACGGTAAGATTGTGGAACGCGGCCGCCACGACGAACTCATTGCCCTCAACGGATATTACAGGAAACTTAACGATATGCAAGCCCTATGAAAACCATTAAAGTACCCCTTGTAAACTTTGACACCCTTGACCTTGACAGCGTTATGGAACTTCAGGCCGCCCGTTTTGACGTGAATACGGTCAACTGGCCTTCAGAATTCCCCTATGCTCCTGTATGCGCAGGACGCATTGCCCGCACGGAGGGCTCCCTGGTGGTGGATTTCCGCGTTAGCGGCCTTGACCTGAGGGCAGAGAATAAGGAGGACAACGGTTCCCAGTGGGAAGACAGTTGCGTGGAGTTCTTCGTAGAGGATCCCGACGGCTCCGTTTACTACAACTTTGAGATCAACGCCCTTGGAAAGGTGCTTGCCTGCGCAGGCCCGGACCGCAGTCACCGTACTCCCCGCCCGGAAGACGAGATGAAGGCAATCGCCCGCTTCGCTTCCGTAAGTAAGGTGGACACGGAGAAGGAAGGCCTCCAGAACTGGAGGGTCTGCATCATCATCCCGTTTGAATTAATCGGCATTGATCCTGAGAACCTTCCTAAGAAAATCCGCGCAAATTTCTACAAGTGCGGAGACAAAACCGCCCATCCTCACTATGTAAGTTGGGCTCCCATCAATACCCCCCAGCCGGATTTCCACAGGCCGGAATTCTTTGGTGAACTTCGTTTTTAATGAGCCGCGGCAATAAGATAGCGTTCCAGATTATCTTCTGGCTGTATGTGGCAGGGGTTCTTTTCCTCTGCTTCGGCCATTTTGACAATACTCCGTCCATTCCCACATCTTTCCTTGGCATCCCAACGGACAAGATTGCCCATTTCACAATGTTCTTCCCGTTCCCCATTCTGGCCTTCTTTGCGTTTGACAAGTTCACGGAAACGGTTAAAAGCACACTGCTTTTTGTGGGCATAACGTTCATTGTGGGATTGCTCCTGGCCTTTGCCACCGAATGGGGGCAGGCCCACCTAACGGAATACCGCAGCGGAGATCCTCTTGACCTTACGGCCGATACAATAGCCCTGCTTATCAGTTCCGTGGTTGTGGCTGTGGTGGATATCAGCAAGCAGAAGAAAAAGCCCGTTTAAACAGCCGCTTTACATCCTTTCCGGAAGTTCAATTCCCAGGAGGCCCATGGCGCTGCGAAGCGTGCGGGCCATAACGGAGATGAGTTCCAGGCGGTACTTCAGGACGGCCTGGTTCTCTTCCTTGAGGATGGGGGTGTCGTGGTAGTACTGGTTGAACTCCTTGGCCAGTTCATACGCGTAGTTGGCAATGACGGCGGGGCTGAGGGCTGCGCCGGCCTCCCCTACCTTCACGGGATAGAGGTCCAGAAGTTTCACAAGACGCACTTCCTTGGCCGATGGCTGGGCATCGGCGGCAATATCTGAAGGGCCGAAGGCAACGGTTGCCTTACGGAGAATACTGCAGATACGTGCGTGGGTGTACTGGATGAAGGGACCGGTGTTGCCGTTGAAGTCTATGCTTTCCTTGGGATTGAAGAGCATCGTCTTCTTGGGATCCACCTTGATTATGAAGTACTTGAGGGCGCCAAGGCCTATCATATGATAGAGCCTGTCCTTTTCCTCGGGGGAGATATCGGCCAGTTTGCCGCTTTCCTCGGAGGTTTTCTTTGCCTCAAGGTACATACTTTCAATAAGGTCGTCGGCATCCACAACCGTGCCCTCGCGGGATTTCATCTTGCCTTCCGGGAGTTCAACCATGCCGTAACTCAGATGATAGATTTGGTCGGCCCAGTCAAAGCCCAGTTTCTTGAGGATGAGTTTCAGAACCTGGAAGTGGTAGTCCTGCTCGTTGCCCACCACATAAACGTGGGAATCCAGTTTGAAATTCTGGAAGCGGCGCTCGGCGGTGCCAAGGTCCTGGGTGATGTACACGGATGTGCCGTCCCCGCGGAGAACCAGTTTACGGTCAAGGCCGTCGGCGGTGAGGTCACACCATACGCTGCCGTCAGGGTCAGTAGTGAAGACACCCATCTTCAGGCCCTTCTGGACCAGTTCCTTGCCAAGGAGGTAGGTCTCGCTCTCGTGGTCCACCTGGTCGAAGGTGATGCCAAGGGCCGCGTAGGTTTCGTCGAAGCCGGCATACACCCAGCCGTTCATCATTGCCCAGAGTTCACGTACGTGAGGGTCTCCCTTTTCCCAGTCCACCAGCATCTTATGGACATCATCTATTACCTCCGGATGCTCCTTTTCCATCTTTGCATAGGCCACGTAGCAGTCTCCTACAAGGTGGTCTCCCTTCTTGCCGGTGCTCTCGGGGGTGGCGCCGTTAAAGCACTTCTCCCAGGCGTACATACTCTTGCAGATGTGCACGCCGCGGTCATTCACTATTGTGCTTTTCACAACGTCGTTGCCGCAGGCCTTCAGGATGCGTGAAACACTGTCTCCAAGGAGGTTGTTGCGGATATGGCCAAGGTGGAGGGGCTTGTTGGTGTTGGGAGAAGAGAATTCCACCATGATGCGGCGGCCGGTGGAGGGCAGTTGCCCAAAGTCAGGAGCCTCCGCGATTGCCTTCAGGGACTCGTTCCAGTAAACCGGAGAGAATGAAAGGTTAAGGAAGCCTTTCACGGAATTGAAGGCCGATATTTCCGGCACATTGGAAACCAGCCACTCCCCTATTGCGTTTCCGGTGACATCCGGCGCCTGGCGGGTTATCTTAAGGAGAGGGAAAGTGACAAGGGTGTAGTCTCCCTCAAACTCCTTGCGGGTAACAGAAACCTGAAGTGACGTTTCCGCCACTTCAGTTGAATAGATTGCCTTGATAGCCTGCGCGGCCTTATTCTGAATAAAAGATTCCGGGGTCATCCAAGATAGCTCTTAAGAAGTTTACTGCGGGACGGGCTCTTTAGACGGCGGATAGCCTTCTCCTTGATCTGACGTACGCGCTCACGTGTGAGGCCGAAGCGCTCTCCGATCTCTTCAAGAGTCATTTCCTGGCAGCCGATGCCGAAGAAACTCTTGATAATCTCCCTCTCACGGTCAGTGAGGGTGGAAAGGGCGCGCTCGATCTCCGTGTTGAGGCTCTCGTTCACAAGGGTTTTGTCGGCCGACGGGGAATCGTCGTTGGGGAGAACGTCCAGAAGGGAATTGTCCTCTCCTTCCACAAACGGGGCGTCTACGCTGACATGGCGGCTGCCTACGCGGAGGGTATCGGAGATCTTGTCCTTGGGGATGTCTATCATCTCTGCGAGTTCCTCGTTGGAAGGCTGGCGCTCATACTCCTGCTCAAACTTACCAAGGGCCTTGTTGATCTTGTTCAGGGAACCAACCTGGTTAAGAGGGAGACGGACTATACGGCTTTGCTCGGCCAGCGCCTGGAGGATGCTCTGACGGATCCACCACACTGCGTAGGAGATGAACTTGAAGCCGCGGGTTTCGTCGAACTTCTCTGCGGCCTTTATAAGACCAAGGTTTCCCTCGTTGATAAGGTCCGGCAGGCTCAGGCCCTGGTTCTGGTACTGTTTTGCAACGGATACCACAAAACGCAGGTTTGCCCTTGTGAGTTTTTCCAGTGCCTCCTGGTCTCCTTTACGGATACGCTGTGCCAGTTCCACTTCCTCGTCCGGAGTAACCAGTTCTTCACGGCCGATCTCCTGCAGGTACTTGTCCAGTGACGCGCTCTCGCGGTTGGTGATGGACTTTGTAATTTTTAATTGCCTCATGTGTGCTAAAAATTTCTACTTGCCAAACGCCAGGTAGAAAGTCTTGCCGTTAGGGTCTATACCTTCAATATATACCGCGCGGGCGCCTTTCTTGGCCTTGGCCACAACATCCTGAGGTTTTGCAACGGCATCTCCGTTCACAAAGAGGATGATTCCACCTTCCTTGGCTCCGGCATCGGCCATCTTGCCCTGACCTACGGAAACTATCTCAACGCCCTTCTGGGCTGCCCTGAGCCTTGCTCCGTAGAAAGCAACGGTTCCTTCCGCGTCCACCTCACCGTTTTCGGTTGAAGCGGCCTGGAAAACCACAGTTGTGCGGGCCTCTTTTCCGTCTCTGAAATAGACAATATCGGCCTGGTCTCCGGGGTGGTATCCACTCACCTTTGCCTGTACGGATGAAGCGTCTGTAATCTTCTCACCGTCAATGGCTACGATTACGTCGTTTTTCTTAAGACCGGCCTTTTCCGCGGCGCTGCCTTTCAAAACCTCGTTAATATATACGCCCGAAACGGAGGAAAGTTTCATTTCGTCGGCAATTTTCTTGTCAACTGAGCCCATCGTAATGCCAAGCATCGCGCGCTTTACGGAGCCGTAGTCTATGAGGTCACCGGCCACCCTTTTCACAATGTTCACGGGAACGGCGAAGGAATAGCCGCTGTAGGCGCCTGTCTGGGACACGATTGCGGTGTTGATGCCCACCAGTTCACCCTTCTTGTTCACAAGGGCGCCGCCGGAGTTGCCGGGATTAACGGCAGCGTCGGTCTGGATGAAGGATTCAATCTTGAACTCGCCTGAATTGTCGGGCATTGAGCGTCCTTTGGCCGATACAATCCCGGCTGTGATGGTGCTTCGGAGTTGTACGCCAAGGGGCGAGCCGATTGCAAGTACCCATTCTCCAAGACGGAGTTTGTCGGAGTCACCAAGCGGGATTGTGGGAAGGTTGGCGCCGTCGATCTTTATGATTGCAACGTCAGTGACGGGGTCTGTACCCACAACGGTTGCGTCGTACTGGGAGTTGTCGTTAAGGGTGACTGAAATCTTGGTGGCGCCGGAAACAACGTGGTTGTTGGTTACAATATAGCCGTCCGGGCGGATGATAACGCCGCTGCCGCTACCCTTCTGCTCACGGTACTGGGGCTGGGAGAACTCATCTCCGAAGAAGAAGCGGAAGAAGGGGTCTATGTTCTGGTATTGCTGGCGGCCCTGAACGGTTACTTCCACGTACACCACGGCCTCAACGGCGGTTTCTGCGGCATAGGTGAAATCAGGGTAATCGCTGTCTGCCAAATTGACAGTGCGGTATTCCACTGCATTCCCTTGCGAATCTTTTACAACTGTGGCCTGAGCGGCCTGCGGTCCGGTTACTTTCACTACGCCATAGGCGGTAAGACCGCCTGCCAGTACTGAAAGCAGTACAGTCAAGAATCCTTTTTTCATAGTATTTCTTTTTTAAACATTTTCCGCGCGGAGATTGCTCAAACTCCGTGCCGAACTTTTAGAAAAGTTTGCCTGTATTGAACTTTGAAGCAAGCCCCTGAAGTTCATCAGAGGTGGCGGGGCGGTTAAGGGCCTCCTTGCGCTCTTTCTGGAAGCGGGCCTTTAGAAGCGCGAACTGGCGCTTAGTGTCAAGGGTGAAGTCTCCGCCCTCGATCCAGGCGAAGTAGGAAGGCTCCGTATTCCACACGTCACGTGCGGTACGGCCCTTATGCTTTCCAAAACTGATGACGGGTTCACCGTCCTCTCCTTCTATCAATCGGCCTGCAAAATCAACGGTCTTGGAGCGGGCCCCAATCTTTGCAAGGGCGTCAACGTCATTCTTAAGGACCTCCGGCTGGTACTCCGTAGGCTCCTGGTAACGGTCCAGCTGACCCTTGAGGACCTCATAGGTTGCAAGGGTATCGGCCTCTGCGGTATGGGCGTTCTCAAAGTCCTTGCCGCCGCAGTAGAAGCGGTAGGCGGCCCTTAGGTTACGGGGCTCGAAGTGATGGTATATGTTCTGGACGTCCACCATCTTGCAGGAATGAAGGTCCAGTTTCTCTATGAGAGAGAGCATTTCCTGGGCCTTGGGGGCCGATTTTTCATCCTTGAGACGGGTAAGACAGTACTCACGTACCCTCTCAATTTCCTCGGCAAGAAGAGGAAGGTCGAACTTGGCGGAATTATATCCTGCAAGGTCACTTCCCTCCAGCCACTCAGCCACCTCCGGCAGAACCTCTATGAACTTGGGGCAGTCCACAAGGTCCTCGTCCTTCACGCCGTTCACCTCCGACGCCTGCGGATTGATATGGATTACGCAGCGGTTAACATAGTCCCAGGGCTTGATCTTCCAGGTTTTAACCCTTGTCTCCCCGCCCGGGAACGCCTTTACAAAACTGAGTTCAATAATGCCGTCAGTGGCAATATTAAGCCCGGTGCTCTCTATATCAAAAAAGAGCAACGGGCGCTGTAGATTGAGTTCCATAGGATTCCTATTGGATCATAATTGGCATTAAGATGCCGCAGACTTTCTCTGTCTCTGCCTCTTCCTCTGCGGGGAGGATAAGGGCTGCGCGGCGGGCATCGGCAAACTTCACAACCAGGGAGTTGCAGTTCATGTTGGCAAGGATTTCCGTTAGGAAAGTGCTCTTGAAGCCAATTGTGAGTTCATCTCCGGAGTAGTTGCACATGATCTTCTCATATGCGGCAAGTGCAAAGCCAAGATCCTGGGCCGATACTTCCAACTGACCTTCCTTGAGGGTAAGTTTGATGTGGTTGGAGGCCTTGTTGGCGCACACTGCAACACGCTTTACGGTGTTCAGGAGAAGCTGACGGTCTATCTGAAGGACGTTGGAGTTATTGAGGGGAATCACGTCACGGTACTTGGGGTACTTGCCCACTACAAGGCGGCAGATAAGGGTGGTTGCGCCAAAACTGAACTGGGCCGATGAGGAGTCGAATGAAATACTCACGTTCTCCACATCCTTGCCGATGATTGAGCGAAGCACGCTTGCCGGCTTCTTGTGAAGGATGAAGGATGCCTTCTCAGGGGCCTTTACGTCCTTTGTGGTGTAGCAGATAAGTTTATGGGAATCTGATGCCACAAGGGTGGTGCTGTTTACATCCATATCAAAGAAGATACCGTTCATAGCGGGACGGATTTCGTCGTCTGCGGTAGCGTAAACGGTGCTCTGGATACCTTCCACAAGGGATTCTGCGGGGAATTCCACGGTGATGGCGTCATCTCCGGTAGACTTTATCTCAGGATAATCCGCTGCCGGGAAATAAGGGAGGGCGGAGTTACCGCTGCCCCAACTGCACTCGAATGAACTGTCAGACACAGTCTTGATGGAAAGCGGGAGGTCCGGGAGTTCCTTCAGGAGGTCTATCATATGACGTGCGGGAACGGCAATTGAGCCGTCTTCCTCCGATCCTTCCGCCTCAATGCGGGTGCGAAGCGTAAGTTCTGAATCCGATGCGGTGATTTCCAGGACGCCCTCCTTGAGGACGAACAGGAAATTCTCCAGGATGGGGAGCGGAGACTTTGACGGGATGGCCTTGGAAACGTCCATGAGGGCCTTTAGGAGATTGGTACTGGAGATAGTAAGTTTCATATATGGTTCTTTTTGTTTTCTTCAACTAAAGCATACAAATATAATCATTTTTTCACTAATCTTCACTCTCCGTCCGGGATAAAGGCAAAAATCCCGGACAGAGCATCAAAATACTGCCATCTGTCCGGGAAAAAGGCTAAAAAACCGGATGCCCGTTTTAGTTAAGCTTGAAGACTACGGGGAAGGTGTACTTTACGTTCACGGGAATGCTGTTCTGGTTGCCGGGAGCCCACTTGGGTGAAGCGGACACTACACGGACGGCTTCTGCGTCAAGTACCGGATCCACGCCCTTGAGGACGGACACATCCTTGACATCTCCTTCCTTGCTCACGGTGAACTGGAGGATTACCCTTCCGCCCACCTGACGGTCCTGAGCGTCCTGGGGATAAACGATGTTTTCAGCAACCCACTTTGAGAAATCATTTGCATCACCGCCGTTGAATGAAGGCTTTTCCTCAACTGCGGCAAAAGGAACGGCAAAATCAGGATTGCCGGCGAGTTCATCGGAGAGGGCCTCGCCTTCAACCAACTGGGCGCGGGAGAGAGCCTCAACTGCCTCAAGGGCGCTCATATTCTCTGCGGCCTCAACTTCTTCGATTGCCTTGTTTATACGTTCTGCCTTTGCTGCGGCAACTTCTTCTGCGGCGGCCTCAGCGGCGGCGGCCTCTTGGGCGGCCTTCTTTGAACCGATGTTCTTGCAGCCCACTACCACGATAGCGGCAACTGCCATAAGGAGATAAACTTTACGCATGGTTTAGAATTTGGATTTGAATACGCAAATATAAGATTTTTCCTAAATTTGTGGTACAAAAAACTTCATTATTATGTCCAATATCCTGATGGTGAAACTAATGGACAGCGGAACCGCGCTGTTCAAGGCCGATAATATGGAAGCCGCAAAGTCCCGGCTTGCCGATGTCCTGAGATCATACGGAAGCGTATCGGAGGCCGGCGGGCACCTTGTCCTTGACTTTTCCACCTGGCGGTACCATCAGTTCATTGAAGCAATCCTTGAGGAGACTTCCACCCCCGGAACCTTCGCGGCGGTTCTCCGCACAGGAGACGCTCCCAAACTTCCCTTCGACTTCCCTTCCGGGAAAGCCGTAAGCACCACTAAAGCCATCCTGAAGGCACTGTCCCTCTAATAAAATTGGTTTTTAAAAAATAAAACACTACCTTTGCGATTAACGATTCATAAATCGTAAATTTAATATGGGTATTAAAGAAAGACAAGCCGTAATGAGGCCCCTTGATATAGTTATTCTGCTGAAGAAAATATCTCCTGCGGGATATTCTATGAATGGTAAGCAACTGGCAGAATCACTCGGAATCAGTGCCGCAGAGGTTTCAATTGCACTGGAAAGGAACAGAATTGCCGGTCTTGTAGATTCAGAGAAGACCAGGGTCAATGTTCTTGCGTTAATGGACTTTCTGGTCTATGGTATCCGATACTGCTTTCCCGTGCAACCTGGAAGTCTGGTTCGGGGAATACCAACAGCATCATCGGCCAACCCAATCAAAAGCAGAATAACCTCTAACGGAGAAGATTACGTTTGGAGAAACCCCAACGGGACAGCCAGGGGGCAGGCCATCACTCCCCTATACGACAATGTACACATTGCCGTCAAGAACGATGGGGATTTTTACGCTATGTTGGCCATAGTCGATTCCCTAAGACTGGGCAAAACAAGGGAACGTCAAGCCGCAATAGAAGAACTGAAAAAGTACATCAGCCAGTATGTCAGTTTTAAGCAACAATGAACGTCTTCGGCAGATTGCCGACGCATTGGAAGACCTTAACGCCAGCGTTATGTATGTGGGTGGTGCGGTGATTCAGTTATATTCATCAGATGCTACTGCAATTAATCCAACCACCACATATGACGTAGATTGTGTAGTCAACATTTCCACATACCACGAGTTCCGCTCATTCGAGGAGAAACTTTATGAAAAGCATTTCAAGAATGACACTTCAGAAGGAGCGCCAATCTGCCGATATATTTATAATGGAGAGAAGGTTGACTTTATGCCCAAAGTAGATACGGGCATCGGCGAAAGCAACAAATGGTATCTCAATGGTATGGAGCATAGAAAGGCGTACAAACTGGATGAGCAAAGGACAATCTATATCCTGCCGGTATCCTTTTACCTTGCAACAAAGTTGGAGGCACTCCATTCAAGAGGCGGGGAAGACTACCGGGGAGAAAAAGACTTTGAAGACATCGTGTTTGTCCTTAATACTTGTGGGCATATAATGGAAGACCTGCATTCCATAAAAGATCCTGAACTTCTCTTTTTCCTCAAAACAGAGTTTGCAAAGATCGCAGCCAGAAATAATATACGTGAAGAAATTGATTGCGCCCTACTGGAAGACGGGCGTCTTGATGTCGTCTATGACAGAATAAAAGCAATAGCACTGATTTGATTATATCACTCATAGCAGCCCTTTTTGTTTCTCCCCCCGATACGCTTGAGGCATCAAGCGTAACGGCCAGCCGTAACGTATCTCCGCCCTCTGAGAGCGTGAGCGGCGTAGTTCTGAGGGACGCATCATCGGCCGCAGATGCCATCCGGGATTTCAGCGGCATACAGCTCCGAGACTACGGTGGCGTAGGCGGCCTCAAAACCGTGAACGTCCGAAGCCTTGGAAGCGCCCACACGGCCATTTTCCTTGACGGAGTGCCCATAGACAACGCCCAGAACGCGCAGGTGGACCTGGGCCGATTATTCACCGAAGACCTTGAGACGATAGAACTCTACGCCGGGCAGAAATCGGCCCTGATGCAGACGGCAAGGGAGTACGGAAGCGCGTCATCCCTGCACCTCAGGTCCTCACTCCCGGACGGGAGGAAACTGCGGCTTAAGTTCAGAGGCGGCGCGTTTGGCACCATCTCCCCCAGCGGCAGCGTGGAAACCCGCCGGGGACGTTTTGCGGCACGTCTCCGCCTTGGCGCCGACCGCGCTCACGGGCAGTACCCCTTCCACACCCTGGACCTTGGTAAAGACACCATCCTCACCCGCCAGAACTGCGACATAAAGGCCTTCAGGGCCGGCGGCCATCTGTGGTTCCTGCCCCAGGGGGGCCGATACGAAGCCTCCGTGAACTGGTACGACGCAGGACGCGGCATCCCCGGGCCCGTGTTCAAGCAGAGCGGAAAATACCCAATGTCAGAGGACCGGCAGTATGACCGCAGCCTTACAGCCCAGATTTCCGGAGAGCAGTCCCTTGGGCACGGCCTGAGCCTTCTTGTGAAAGGCCGATACTCCCTTGACATCCTGGATTATGTAGATGTTTCCGAACTTGACCCCTCCATAAGCGCCACGTGGAATTACAACCTCCAGAGCGCATATGCGGCCGCTTCGCTTGGCTTTCAGGCGCTCCCCTGGCTGCACCTTAACGCCGCCGTGGACGCCCAGGCCGACTGGCTTACGGCTAATGTCAAAGCGCAGAGGCAGCAGGTCCTGGGGGCGTTTTCATCGGCCTTCCTGCTGGATCCCTGGAGGATACAGGTGAGCGCGCAGTATCAGGGCACCAGCGACGGATATCGCTTCCTCTCCCCCGCCCTTCTTGTGGACTGGCATCCCCGCTTTGACTGGGAGTTCGGCATCCTTGGAAAGCGCTCCTGCCGGCTGCCTTCCTTCAACGACCTTTATTACACCAATGTGGGGAGCCGGGACCTCAGGCCGGAAAAAGTGTGGCAGGTCAGCGCCTGGTGGCTCTGGGACAGGAGTTTCGGCCCGTGGAGTTTCCGTATCCGGGAGGAACTCTATTTCAACCACGTCACGGATAAACTCATCGCCGTCCCCAACGGAAGCCTCTTCCGCTGGAGTATGTTCAATATAGGTACCGTGCACGTGTTCGGGGACGAGTGGAGCGCGTCATCGGCCTATACTGCCGCAGCCTGGCAGGCCGGAATCACCGCCCGGTACAGTTTCAACCGGGCATTTGACCCGTTAAATCCCTGGCAGATTCCATACATTCCCCTCCACAGCGGTTCCTTCAACATCTTCGGCGTGTGGAAGTCCTTCAGGGCCGATATCCGCGGGCAGGTCACCGGTGCCCGTTACACTGCTGCCTCCTCCCGCCCGGAGGCATTCCTCCCCGCTTTCACCACCTGGGACATGACCCTTTCCTGGAAGGGTCCCTGGGGCCTCAGGCTTGCCGTGGAGCTGCGCAACATCACGGATACACGATACGAAATAGTAAAACAATACCCCATGCCGGGTTTCCACGTCATGGGGTCTGTGAGTGTTGAGATATAACTAGTAGATCAGCAGCGGTCCTGTGCCTATTCCTGTGGTCTCAGACCATTTGAAGGAGCCGTCGGCGGCAAAGCAAAGCACCTTGCTGTCTCCGGTGAAAGAAGCATCGGCCACGTAAATGTCTCCGTTTACGGGATGTACTGCCAGTCCATAGGGATATCCTATCTGGGCATCCTTTAGCGTAATGGCCGATAATGTGCCCGTAGCAGTATCCACAACCTGCATTCCGGCATATGAGATGTTATAGAGCTTGTCCTTTGAAAGGGCGGGCATTCCTACCGTTACGCCGGGCACGGCGGTGTATTCTCCCTCCGGAGTAACGCTGCCAAGGCTTGCGGGGGTAATGACGGCGCTCCAGTCGGCGTTGTAGCAGTCATAGGTTGTGACCCAGAGTTTCCCGCTAGCGCTGAAAAGACGGTTGAGATTCTCTACGGGAAGTTCAATACTTCCTGTAACGGAGAAGGATGCCAGGTCTATGACTGAAATGGTTTTTTCGTGATCTGTCTGGTAACCGCCGCTGTTTGCCACATAGAGTTTTTCCCCAAGGGCGGTAATGCCGTCGGGCTGGTAACCAACCTCAACCGTTTTGGTTTCATATGTGGCGGGATCTATACGGTATACCTTGCCCTTGACTCCGTATACAGAGCCGTTGACTGCGGCCCCGTATGAGGTCACATAGGCATAATTACCTTTCTTTATTATGTATCTTGGGCTATCTACATCCAGGGTTTTCTCCAGTTTCCCTGTGGACGGATTGATGACGGCTATCTGGTTGGATCCGTTCATAAGGACCCAGAGCCTGCCGCCGATGACGGCCATATCGTTACCGGTGTTTCCAAGGCCCTGCGCAACGTCCGGATTGGCCGCGGCAAACCAGTTGGCGCTGAATGCGCCGCTGGAAAGATTCTTAAGGTCAAGGGTTGATCCCCCCGGCCACGCTCCCTGATTCAGAATGAACAGAGCGGAATTTTCACCTACTTCAATGTCGATGCCCGTGGGCAGGTTGCCCGAGGCGTTTTCCTTGCTACAACTCACGGCTATCGCCGCAAGGAGCACGCTGAAAACCAGCAGTGATCTGTATTTCATAGAACTATTATGTGTTGGATGTGCAAAGATAATAAAAAAACCACGCACTACCAGGTTTTGTACGGATGCAGTGAAAGGAATGAATTGTAGTAATGCCGGTCTCCGGTGACTTCCTTCCCAAGCCAGGACGGCTTCTCAAACGGGTCATCGGCATTCTCTAATTCAATTTCCGCCATAATCAGCCCCTCATTGTCCCCATAGAACTCATCCACCTCAAACACTCTTCCGGAGGCAGGTACACTGTCCCCGACCGTCGCTTCGCGACCCCTCCCAGGCGCAGCGCTACGCGCAGCTATGGGCCCCTCCCTCTTACCCGGCCGAGGGTGGCCAGGGGTCTGGGACAGTGTACCTGCCTCCGGAACTATGTACCTGGTCTTGTCGATGATTCCGCCGTGGCAGAGTTTGAGAAGGGCCTCGGCATCAGCAAGGGGAATCTCTGTCTCCCATTCGGTGCGGGAGATGTCATCGGCCGACGGGCCCTTGATGGTAAGGATGCCGATACTGTCCTTTATGCGTACGCGGACGGAGTTGCCGTTGTCACGGGCTATGTAGCCCTGCTTTATGCGGTGGGAGGCAATAGCCTCTGCCTTGAAAGCGTCACTGAGTACCAGAAACTTGCGCTCAGTTTCCGTATGGATTCCTACATCAGCCATTTGGACATGTCTTTGCCTTCCTGAAGGCCGTTACGTATTTCAGTTGAGGAGATGGTTACAAGAGGAGCCCTCAGGAGAATGATCTTATACAGCGGATTCTCCTTCATAAGGCGGGCCTTTGCGTGGCCGCGGTGATAGCCCTTGCGGGGAAAGACCACCACGCCGTAGTCAAGAAGTATCCTTTCGTGGAAGCGCCAGCCGCTGAAGCAGGCAAGGTTATCGGCCCCAATCACAAGGGTGAAACTGTTCTGCGGCTCCTCTGCCTTGAGGGCGTCAAGCGTGCGGATTGTGTACTGGGGAGGCGTCATATGGAGTTCCGTGTCCTTGACAACCACCTTCAGTTCCGGGTGGCGGGCGACGGCTTCCACGGCGGCGTCGAAGCGGGTTTTGCCAAGCGGAAGACTGTGGGCGTCCTTGAAGGGGTTCTGCGGCGTCACAACAAGGTACACGAGGTCAAATCCGGCCTTTTCCGTGAGGAAACGGATTATGGCCTGATGGCCGATGTGAAGGGGGTTGAAGGACCCGCTGTATACGGCTATCCGCATAGGAAGTTGTCTACCATTTCCTCGGCCTCCCTGTAGGCGGTCTCAAGGTCATCGTTGATGAGGATGCGGTCAAACTTGGGGGCATAGGTCATCTCCTCCGCGGCCTTGGCAACGCGCTGCTCAATGGCGTCCATAGGGTCCGTGGCGCGGGCTATGAGGCGCTTACGGAGTTCCTCCACGGACGGAGCCTGGATGAATACGGAAAGGGCGCTGTCTCCAAAGTACTTCTTGAGGGATACGCCTCCCTTCACGTCCACGTCAAAGATAATGACGTGGCCTTTGGCCCAGATACGGTTCACCTCGCTCTTGAGGGTGCCGTAGAAGCGGTCAGGGTACACTTCCTCATGCTCCACAAACTTTCCGTCCCGCACCATAAGGCGGAAAACATCGGCACTGTAGAAAAGGTACTCTACGCCGTCCTGCTCCGTTCCCCTTGGAGGACGTGATGTGGCCGATACTGAGAACTCTATCTCAGGGTGCAGCCCCAGGATGTGGTTTACGATGGTGCTCTTGCCGCTGCCGGACGGGGCCGAAAAAATAAGTACTTTACCGCTCATATCGCTTTTACTTTTCCGCAAAAATAGTTAAATTTGTGGGCTTAAAGAAATATTTTATTCTTATTTATATTTAGTTATGGTATCTTACAAAGAACTTGGCCTTGTGAACACCCGCGAGATGTTTGCCAAGGCAGTTGCCGGCGGTTACGCCATCCCCGCATTCAATTTCAACAATATGGAGCAGCTTCAGGCCATCATCCAGGCCGCTGCAGAGACCAAGAGCCCCGTTATCCTCCAGGTCTCCAAGGGAGCACGTAACTATGCCAACCAGACCCTTCTCCGCTACATGGCAGAAGGCGCCGTGGAATATGCAAAGGAACTTGGTTGGGAGAAGCCCCAGATCTGCCTCCACCTGGATCACGGTGACAGTTTTGAAACCTGCAAGAGCTGCGTAGACCTCGGTTTCAGTTCAGTTATGATTGACGCCTCCTCACTTCCCTATGAGGAGAACATCGCCCTCACCAAGAAGGTTGTTGACTACGCGCATCAGTACGACGTAACCGTAGAGGCAGAACTCGGTGTCCTCGCAGGCGTTGAGGATGAGGTTTCCGCCGCAGAGTCCCACTACACCAAGCCCGAGGAAGTTATTGACTTCGCCACCCGCACAGGCTGCGACTCCCTCGCTATCTCCATCGGCACCAGCCACGGCGCATACAAGTTCACCCCGGAGCAGTGCACCCGTGACCCCAAGACCGGAAAACTGGTTCCCCCGCCCCTTGCATTTGACGTCCTCCATGAGATCGAGAAGAAACTCCCCGGTTTCCCCATCGTTCTCCACGGCTCCAGTTCCGTTCCCCAGGAGTATGTAGACATCATCAACGAACTTGGCGGTAAACTCCCTGATGCAGTAGGTATCCCTGAGGAGCAGCTCCGTGAGGCTTCAAAGAGCGCCGTCTGCAAGATCAACATCGACAGTGACAGCCGCCTTGCAATGACCGCCGCCATCCGCAAGGTCTTCCACGACAAACCCGGTGAGTTCGATCCCCGCAAGTACCTGGGTCCTGCCCGCGACGAAATGAAGAAACTCTACATCCACAAGATTGTGAATGTGCTAGGTTCCAACGGCAAGGCTTAAACCCGCGTGGAAGCAAGTTATTGAAAATCAATGATTTGACCAAAAGAGGGTGCGGAATTATCCGCACCCTCTTTTGCGTAATACGCTAAGTATCAACTATTTATCTCCACGCTTCCTGTACCAAAGAAAGAACAGCAGGCCGGAAATGACAAATGTTGCTATTCCAATCCAGGGCGCAAGGCCGGTTGGAAGGCGGAAGCCTATCTTGTCTACAAGGATGAAGGTGGTGCAGACGGCTGTCATGAACATTGCCGGAAGGAGGGTGATGAGGAATGCTCCTCCGGGGCGCTTCAGGGTGAGATAGACCGTAGCCGTCCAGAGCATGAATGCGGCAAGGGTCTGGTTGCTCCAACCGAAGTAACGCCAGATTACGTTGAAGCCGTTTGCATCGGCAATATTATACCAAAGGAGAAGGGCCGATGCCCCGAACATGGGGATGGCGATCCACAGGCGCTTCCAGATGCCTTTCTGCTCCATGCGTAGGAAATCGGCCACAATGAGGCGGGCGCTGCGGAAGGCGGTGTCTCCGGAGGTGATGGGCGCGGCAACTACGCCGATTATTGCAAGGATGCCTCCGAAGATCCCCAGCCAGCCTTCGGACACCTTGGTCACAACCGCGGGAGCGGCCGCGGCGGTGGTGGAACCAACCTCTGCTGCGCCGCCGTCAAAGAAGAACCAGGAGGACACTGCGGCCCAGATGAGGGCAACCAGGCCTTCCGTTATCATTGAGCCGTAGAACACGGGACGGCCAAGTTTCTCGTTCTTGATGCAGCGGGCCATAAGCGGGCTCTGAGTAGCGTGGAAACCGGAAATTGCGCCACAGGCAATGGTGATGAACAGGCAGGGGAAGATGGGCTGGTCCTTGAGGCCAGCCTTTTCACTCCATCCTCCAAGGCCGTCCCAGATTTCCGGAAGCGAAGGCCACTTCATAAAGAGGCACACCATCAGGGCAGCGGCCATAAAAAGAAGCGCGGCCGCAAAGAAGGGATATACTTTGCCGATTAGTTTGTCTATGGGAAGGAGCGTTGCCACTACATAATATAGGAATATAGCACCCACCCAAAGCATAATGGAGCCGCGGGAGCCGTCTCCGGCAATGTCTCCGAGGATGAGGGCGGGGCTGTAGACGAATACCGTTCCCACAAGGAGAAGAAGGATCATACTGAAAACCAGCATCACGGTCTTGGTGCGCTTTCCAAGGTAATCTCCAACCAGTTCCGGGAAACTGGCGCCTCCGTGGCGGACGGAGAGCATTCCGCACATATAGTCATGGACAGCGCCGGCAAAAATGCAGCCAAGGACTATCCACAGATAACTTGCAGGGCCGAACTTTGCTCCCATTATTGCTCCGAAGATGGGGCCGGTTCCGGCTATGTTGAGGAACTGGATCATATACACCTTCCAGGTGGGAAGGGCAATGTAATCAACGCCGTCTGCCTTGGTTATAGCCGGGGTTTTGCGGGAAGGGTCCGGGCCGAAGATCCGGTCTACCAATGCTCCATAGAGAATATAGCCAAGCACAAGGGCCAGGATACTGAGAAGAAAGGATAGCATATTGCTGGTTTTAGGTTACCCAAAGTTACTGCTTTTATTGAAAAAATGCTTAATTTTGATGGATAATAATAATTGCACGTATGAAAAGAGTTGTTATTCTGGGACTTATCCTGGCACTGACATCGGCCTGCTGCGGCAGGAGTGAATTCAAGTCCTCGTTTGTAACCCTCACGGACGCCGTTCCGGATGCCATCCTTGAAATCCGATACTGCGGCACCTATAACTTTGTAGGAGAGCGCATAGACGGCTATCGCCAGCCCACCGCCCTTCTCACCAAGGAGGCGGCCGATTCCCTGAGGGCGGTCTCAGATGACGTGAGGGCCCTTGGATACAGGCTCAAGATCTACGATGCTTACAGGCCTCAACGTGCCGTGGACCATTTTGTGCGCTGGGCCGCAGATGTCCCGGACACCCTTATGAAGGCATATTTCTACCCCGACCTTGACAAAAGCGTCCTCTTCCAGCAGGAATACATAATGGAAAAAAGCGGCCACACACGCGGTTCCACCGTGGATCTCACCCTCTTTGACATGGCCACGGAAAAGGAACTGGATATGGGCGGCACCTTCGACTGGTTCGGCCCCGAAAGCCACCCGGATTTCTGCGGAGACCCGGACTCGGGCCTTTATAATCCCGCTCCTTCTCCCGCCGGCAGGCTCATCACGGAGGAGCAGTTCCGTAACCGCCTCATCCTCCGCCGGGCAATGCTGAGCCACGGCTTCAAGCCGCTTGACAGCGAGTGGTGGCACTTCACGCTGAGTCAGGAACCTTTCCCGGAAACCTACTTTGACGTTCCGGTGAAACAACTATAGCGTTGCAAATAAACGCGGAAAAGCGTATCTTTGCGTCTCTTATTTGAAAACTATGGGAAGAATCATACTTACCGGCGACCGTCCTACCGGCAAACTCCATCTTGGACATTACGTTGGATCACTCCGTAACAGGGTGCTCCTTCAGAACGAAGGCAACTATGACCGTATGTTTGTGTTCATCGCAGACGTGCAGGCCCTCACAGACAATGCCGATAACCCTGAGAAGGTTCGTCAGAACATCATAGAGGTGGCACTGGATTACCTTTCCTGCGGTCTGGATCCTTCCAAGGTTACCCTCTTTATCCAGAGCCAGATCCCTGAACTTCACGAGATGACCCAGTTCTTCTCCAACCTTGTCACCGTGCAGCGCCTTCAGCGCAACCCTACCGTAAAGACGGAAATGGCTCTCCGCGGCTTCGACGGCGGTGCAACAGATGATAATAAGCGCGGCCTCCCCGTGGGATTTTTCACCTATCCCATCTCCCAGGCGGCCGATATCTGCTTCTGCAAGGCAACTACCGTCCCCGTGGGTGAAGACCAGGAGCCCATGATAGAGCAGTGCCGTGAGATTGTTCGCAGTTTTAACGGCACTTACAAGTGCGATGTCCTTGTGGAACCTGAGATTCTCCTGCCTTCAAACCTTGCTTGCCGCCGCCTCCCCGGAACGGACGGCAAGGCCAAGATGTCAAAGTCCCTTGGCAACTGCATCTATCTTTCCGACGATGCCAAGACAATGGAGCAGAAGGTGAAGGGAATGTTCACTGACCCTGGCCACCTGAGGGTGGAAGACCCCGGCAAGGTTGAAGGCAATACTGTTTTCACCTATCTGGATGCGTTCTGTGAGGAAGGAGATTTTGAGAAGTTCTGGCCTGAGTACAATAACCTTGATGAACTCAAGGACCACTACCGCCGCGGCGGCCTTGGAGATATGAAGTGCAAGAAGTTCCTCATAAATGTCCTCAATGACCGTCTGGAACCCATCCGCGCCCGTCGTCACGCCTACGAGCAGGACATCCCGGCCGTGTATGAGATCCTCCGCAAGGGTTCAGAAGCAGCCCGTGAGGTTGCCGCCGCCACGCTCCATGAGATGAAGGACGCAATGCAGATCAATTACTTTGACGACG
>ONOQ01000030.1 GCA_900319485.1 uncultured Bacteroidales bacterium
TGCAGTGTACTTTGTGTAGCGGCCGGGCATATCCACGTAGGATTCCGGGAGGGTCTCGATGGCCGCGTCAATATCGGCATAGATGAACTTGTAGAGGTCCTCAACGGAACTCACCTCCTTGGAAGCCAGTTCTGCGGAGTCCATTGTCCTGTCTATGAGCGGCACGCGGCCGAACAGGCGCACCAGGTTCCAATAGGCGTATGCGCGGATGAGACGGGCCTCTGCGCGGCACTCCTTGACCTGCTGCTTAGCGTCATCGGAAGTGGCCGCTTTTTCGAACTCCGCCATAGATTCAACGGCATAGTTGGAGGCCGATACTATATTGAAGAATATGCTCCAGATATACTGGATGTGCTCGTTTTCCGGGCCGTACTTGAAAGTGTCAAATTCCTTCACAAGCGGGCCGTCATCGGCAGAACTGCCTTTGTCGTCGTCGTCGGAGGGAATGCCCAGCGGCGCTCACGGGAAGGAAGATATTCTCTGCCTTTGTATAATCGGTGCCTGTAGAGGGCATTGTGGCCTCCGTGCGGATATTGAGGAAATCCTGACAGGAAACAGCCGCAAGAAGGGCAAGTACTATAAGTATATATTTGGTTTTCATATTGCAGTCCTCCTTAGAAATTAATGTTTACACCGGCTGTATAGATTGCCTGCATAGGATAGACAGAAGATGAGTCTATGCCCGTTGCAATGGGCGATCCGCCGATTTCCGTTGTAAAGCCGTTATATCCAAAGAGCGTAAGCGGGCGCTGGGCGCTCACATATATTCTGATGCGTCCGCTGCCGAAAACGTTGCGGAAAGTGTAACCAACCTGCACGTTCTGGATGCGGAACATTGAGCCGTCCTCAATCCAGAAACTGTTGGACTGGGCCATAAGACCAGACGTGAGGGCCTTGGGAGAAGGATAGGTGGTGGAAGGAAGATCCTTGCTCCAGGCGTGGAGGTAGAAGTCGTAGTCGTAGTTACCCGCAGGGAAGACCTGCTTGTTGAGACGCTTGGCGTTGAAAATCTTGTTGCCGATATTAGCGTTCATAACCATTGAGAAGTCAAGTCCCTTCCACTGGAAGCCAAGGTTCAGGCCCAGCATAAGCCAGGGTAGCGGGGAACCAAGGAACACGCGGTCTGCGTCAGTGATCTTGCCGTCCGGGCCTCCTTCATCGGCACCGGCGAAATCGTGATAGGCAAAGTATCCGGCGCCTGTATCCTGTTGGTCGGGGACGCCATCGGCAAGGGCCTCCTTACGGCTCTGGAAGATGCCGTCAACCTTGTAGCCCCAGAATGCGCCGATGGGGTATCCAACCTGCGTGAGAGTGGATGCAACGCCGTTCACATAGCCTCCGGGGATGTTGTCACGTCCTTCCAGGGCAAGGACCTCGTTGTGGTTGAAGGTGGCGTTCATTCCCACGTTGTAGGAGAAATCGGCCCCTATCTTGTCCTCCCACTTGAGGGAGAATTCAACGCCGGTGTTGAGCACGCGGCCGTTGTTGGCAAGGAGGGTGGCTACACCGCCGCCGGTTGCGATGGGCGCGTGGAAGACTACGCGGTCAGTGACTCTCCGGTACCAGTCTATCTCACCGCTTAAGCGGCTGTCAAGCATTGCGAAATCGGCACCCACGTTTGTTTCCGTCACAACCTCCCACTTGAGGTAGTTCTGGAACACGGTCTGGGCGCCCACACCGTCTACGAGGGTTTCTCCAAACAGGGCCGATGAATCTACGCCGCTTCGGCCAGCGATGTTTATGTCGTTGGCGGGGACGTTGTCGTTACCAAGCATACCCCAACTGGCGCGGAGTTTCAGGAAACTGAGCCAGGAGGAAGTGCCCTTCATAAAGGATTCGTCGGAGATGTTCCAGCCAAGGCCCACAGAGGGGAAAACGCCCCACTTGTCCTGATACTTGGAACTGCCATCGGCACGTACCGTAACGGTTGCAAGGTATTTTTCCTTGTAATTATAGGTGCCCCTGGCAAAGAAGGAGAGGCCGTTGTAACGGGATGCTCCGTCTCCCGATTCCTGATTCTTGTAGGAGCCGTTAACAAGGTAGCGGGAGGCGGCGTCAAAGTCCGGGACGCTGCTTCTGCGGCCGTTGAGCCAGGCAGAATACTGCATACGCGTGGACTGGCCCAGCATAGCCGTGAAGGAGTGGGCGCCTATATGGTCCGAGTAAGTGAGGGTGTTGTCCAGGATATGGTACAGGCCGTACGCGTAGGTCTTGGAGAGAGAGGATACGGACGTTCCCTGGGAGCCTCCAACCTTGTGCTCCGGGGTGTAGTTCTGCTCGTCGGAAAAACTGAAATCGAGGTTGTAGGCGGTCTTGAACTTAAGTTTTTCCGGGATGATAGTGGCCTCCGCGTAGGCGCTGAACACTGTCTTGAGACCGGTGTTGGTGCTGTTAGTATAATAGGCCGATGCCGCCGGGTTTCCGAACGCCGCGGCAAAGCCGTAAAGTTGAGGGGAATCGAACTTGACGGGATATGCGGCCTCATTGGCTTCATTGTACACGCCGTATACGGGAGGATTCACGAACGCCTGGTAGTACACGCCGGAATTTGGATTATTCTGGTTGTAGCGCGAAACCACGGTGTTGAAACCCACTTTGAGCCAACTGGTAAGGGTCTGGTCCAGGCGGGCGCGGAAGTTAAGACGGCCGTAGTTGTTCTTGCAGTAGTTCATAATGCCGTCCTGGTAGAAGTAACTGAGACCCACGGAGTAGTTGGTCTTCTCCGTGCCGCCTGAAAGGTCCAGGGAGTGGCTGTGGGTAAGGGCGGGCTTCACCATAGTCCGGTACCAGTCCGTGCTTACGCCGGTATTGGCGGCAAGGGGATAGACGGTGTTGAAGGGGTCGTCGGGGTTGGCCATATTGTACATCTCAATGTACTGCTGGGCGTTTGCCATAGGCAGTATATTGGTGGGCACCTGGACGCCGCCGTAGCCGTCGTAGGCCACACGGACCTTCCCCGTTGCACCCTTCTTGGTGGTGACAAGGATGACGCCGTTTGCGGCGCGTACGCCGTAGATTGCCGCGGCCGATGCATCCTTGAGAACCGTCAGGGACTCAATATCGGAAGCGCTCAGGAAGTCTATGTTATCCATAAACGCGCCGTCCACTATGTACAGGGGATTGGCATAGTCTCCGATTGAGCCCACGCCGCGGATCTTGACGGAAGGGCCGGCGCCGGGGGCTCCGCTCTGGGTGATCTGGACGCCGGAAACCATACCCTGGAGGGCGCTCATAGGGTTGGCGGCAACCTGCTTTGCAAGTTCTTCACCCTTAACGTTGGTGATGGGGGCGGTAAGGTCCTTTGCCTTCTGGGTGCCGTAACCAACCACAACAACCTCATCAAGGAATGTGGTGTCCTCTCCAAGGAGGATCTTTGCGGGGACCGCCGATGCCGGGAAAACCTGGGAGGCATAGCCTATGCAACTCACCTCAACCTTTGCATCGGCCCCGGAGACGGTGAGGACGAAGTCTCCGTCAAGGCCCGTTGAGACGCCGTTGGTGGTGCCCACTTCCATTACGGTGGCGCCGATAACCGGCCCCAGGGCATCCTCAACAACGCCTTTCACCTGATACTGGGCAAATGCCGTGGCGCTTGCAAGTGTCAGGGACAGCAGTGCTATTAATACTTTTTTCATATTTAGTTAGTTAGTTTTCAGTGTAGCGGAAGCCAAGTTTTTCAAGGCCTTCCTGAATTTCCGGGGCCTGCATGAAGAGTTTCCAGAGAAGGCCGCTGCGGTAGTTTTCTATCATCACGGCCTCCGGGCCCTGGTCTATTGCAAGGTAGTGGTCCACGACCGCAGGTTCACGGGAAGGGTTGTAGGCGTCGTAGAAGCCGTAAGGGCCTACCATTCCGGGGGTATCCCACAGACGGCGGATGACCTTCATGGATTCCTCCGGGGTGTATACTATGGAACTCACCGCCGCAGTGGGGCTCACGGTGCCGTTTTCATCGGGGGTGCCGGGATGATGGGAACTGTATCCAACGTCAGGGTCGTCGGAAGAGGTGAAGCCCCAGAGGTACTCTGAGTAGCCTTTGTGGTTCTTGGGGTTTTCTATGGCGTAGGCGCGATGGATAAGGGTATGGGCCTTGTTGCGCTCAAAGTAGTTGGTGGTGCCGTCCGTGAGGCCGCGGGGATCGAGGCCAAGGAATGAGTAGTGGCAGAAAAACAGCGGGCCGCCCATTTCCATTCCCAGAGGGAGGGTTATTCCGTAGTACTCCTTGCCGTTATAATAATAGGAGGAGTTCTTGTAGGAGGCCTCATAGAGTTCCTTTGAAATGGGATATGAAGGAGATGAGGCCGCCAGGATGTAGGTTATGAGGGTTTCGTCATAACCCGTTATGCGGTGGTTCATCTTGAAGCCGTAGTTCTTGGACCAGTGCCAGTAGAGGGCGTCAGGCTGCCCCTGGGTGTACCAGTTCCACTCCACGCCAAGCCAGAGGTTGTGGATTCGCTCGGCAAGCGGGAAATTATCGGCCTCAAGCCATTGACGGGCCGCCAGAAGACCCTGCACCAGGAATGCGGTTTCCACAAGGTCTCCGCCGTCGTCAAACTCCGAAAAATGGAAGGCCTCCCCGGTTTCTGCGTTGTACCAGTGGGCCCAGGCGCCGTGGAAGCGTTCCAGTTTTTCAAGCGAGGTGACTATCTTCTCTATGCGGGCAACGCCTTCCTCACGGGGGAAATATCCGCGCTCCGCCCCTGCTATTATGGCCATTATGCCAAAGCCGGTGCCGCCTGTTGTCACGATGGGGCCGTTCATATCGTTGTTGCGTTCACGGGCCATTCCCGTTGAAGGATCGGCAAAGTCCGTGAAATATCCTATTGTGAGGCGCTCTATCTGGTCCAGAAGGGCGTCGTCAGAAAGATAAGGCTTGCAGGAGGCCACCGATATTATGGCCGATAATATAAGGAGAAATTTAGATCTCATACCTGAAAGATGCTTCTTTTACGTTATCAGATGCGCCGCCGATAAACACCTTGAAGTCTCCGGGTTCCGGGCCCCAGGTCATATCCTGACGGTAGAAGGAAATCATTTCCGTATCAATTTTGAAACTGACCTCCCTGCATTCTCCGGGCTGGAGGGTGATGCGCTCGAAGCCCTTTAACTGCTTCACGGGGCGGGTTACGCTGCCCACGAGGTCACGGATGTAGAGTTGGACTGTTTCAGTGCCGGCTACGGAGCCGGTGTTGGTCACTTTAACTTTTGCAACAAGTTTGCCGCCAGCCTTGAACGAGGCGGCGTCAAGGGTTATGTCTGAATACTCGAATGTTGTGTAACTGAGGCCGTGGCCGAATGCATAGAGGGGCTCGTTGGGGCAGTCAAGATATCTGGATTCATACTTTGCATCCGGATGGATGTAGGGACGGCCGGTATTCTTGGCGTAGTGGTAGATGGGAACCTGGCCAAGGTTACGGGGGAAGGTGACGGAGAGTTTACCGGAAGGGTTGCAGTCCCCGAAGAGGATATCCGCCACGGCGTAGCCGCCCATTGTGCCGGGATACCAGGCTTCAAGGATAGCATCGGCGTACTCAGACTCTTCGCTGAGGTCCAGCGGACGGCCGTTAAGGAGCACTACGGCAACGGTTTTACCCTGCTTCTTGAGGGACTTGAGGAGTTCCGTCTGCTCCTTGGGAAGGTTAATTGAAGTGCGGGAAGCGGCTTCTCCGGTCCAACTCCAGGGCTCTCCAAGGACAAGGACAACCTTAGAGGCCGATGCCGCAACGGGGGTAACTTCCTTTATTGCGTCCCCTATGCTGACGGGAACGGATTCCACCTCGCCGGCGCCGCGCCAGGAGCCCAGGAGATCGTCCTTTGTCCCGGCCATCGGCCCTAAAACCGCTATTTTCTCTCCCTTTTTAAGGGGAAGGACGCCGTTATTCTTCAGGAGCACCATACTCTCGGCGGCAATCTGGCGGGCGAAGGCCTTGTTCTCAGGGGTAAGGGTGCGGTCCTTCTCACGCTGGGAGTCGCAGTACCTGTAAGGATCGTCCAGAAGGCCAAGGGCCGCCTTTAAGTTGAGGATGCGCCTCACGGCATTGTCAAGCGTTTTTTCACTTACCTTTCCGCTTTTCACAAGGTCCGTGAGGTGGTTCATATAGGCGGCGCTCATCATATCCATGTCAAGGCCGGCGTTCATGGAGAGTTCCGCGGCGTGGGATTCATCGGCCGCATAGCCGTGCATTATCATCTCGTTGATGCCGGTATAGTCACTTACCACAAAGCCTTCAAAGCCCCATTCATCCTTGAGGATTTCGTTCATAAGGTGGTTGGAGGCGTGGGCGGGGACGCCATCTAGCTCATTGAAGGAAGCCATTACGCTGAGTGCGCCGGCGTCTATTGCGGCCTTGTAGGGAGGGAGGTAGAATTCCCTGAACCAGCGCTCGCTCATATCCACGGTGTTGTAGTCCCTTCCGGCCTGGGGGGCGCCGTATGCGGCAAAGTGCTTCACGCAGGCAAGGATGGTGTTGTCCTTTGAAAGGTCATCTCCCTGATAGCCCCTTGTCATTGCGGCCGATATGAGGCTGCCTAGGTAGGGATCTTCACCGGAGCCCTCGCTGATGCGGCCCCAGCGGGGTTCCACGGAGATGTCGCACATAGGGCTGTAGGTCCACTGGAGACCGACGGCGGCCGCTTCTTCGGCGGCTATGCGGGCGCTTTCCTCAATGGCGGGGATGTCCCAGGAGCAGGACATTCCAAGGTTTATGGGGAAGATTGTGCGGAATCCGTGGATTACGTCATAACCAAAGAGAATGGGGATGCCAAGGCGGGTTTCCTCAACGGCTACGCGCTGGACTTCCCTTGTGAAATCTGCGGTATAGGCATTAAGAAGAGCGCCGCATCGGCCTGCTTTTATATCCTCAAGATAACCGCTTCTCATACTGGGACCGGTAACGGTCCAGTCGCTGGTGAAAAGGACGGTCTGGCCAACCTTCTCTTCCAGGGTCATCTTCTTCAGGAGTTCATCCACGCGGGGATCTTGTGATTTCACGGCTTTTTTGCCGCAGCAGGACGCCACGGCAAGTGCCATAACGGCAATAACAAGTGCTTTTCTCATTGGTTATTAGTTTTTTCAAAGATAGCACTTTTTTAGAATATACAAAAGCGCCTGCCAGGATTTTGGCAGGCGCTTTTGTTTACAGTTAATAGATTACATCATACCGCCGGCGGGCATTGCGGGGGCTGCGGGAGCGGGCTCCGGGATGTCCACAATGCCGCACTCAGTGGTAAGGAACATACCGGCTACGGAAGCGGCGTTCTCAAGAGCAACGCGGGCCACCTTGGTAGGGTCAATGACACCGGCCTCGTACATCTTCACGTATTCGTCCGTACGGGCGTTGTAACCAAAGTCACCCTTACCTTCACGGATCTTGTTGATGATGACGGATGCCTCTACACCTGCGTTGGCTGCAATCTGACGGAGGGGCTCCTCGATTGCGCGCTCGATGATGTGGATACCGGTGGTCTGGTCATCGTTCTCACCCTTGAGACCATTCAGGGCCTCTGCTGCGCGGATGTATGCTACGCCGCCGCCGGGAAGGTAACCTTCCTCAACCGCTGCGCGGGTGGCGTTGAGAGCGTCGTCCACGCGGTCTTTCTTCTCCTTCATCTCAACCTCCGTGGTGGCACCAACGTAGATGACTGCTACGCCGCCGGCAAGTTTTCCAAGACGCTCCTGGAGTTTCTCGCGGTCGTAGTCACTCTTAGTGGTCTCAATCTGGGCACGGATTTGATCGGCCCTGTCCTTGATGGCGGCCTGGTCTCCGGCGCCGCCCACTATTGTGGTGTTCTCCTTGGTGATGGTCACTTTCTCTGCCTTGCCAAGCATCTGGACGTTGGCGTTCTGGAGGGTGAAGCCACGTTCCTCGGAGATTACTACTGCACCGGTGAGGGTGGCAATGTCCTGGAGCATTTCCTTGCGGCGGTCTCCGAAGCCGGGGGCCTTCACTGCTGCAACCTTGAGGGTGCCGCGGAGACGGTTCACCACAAGGGTTGTCAGAGCCTGGCCCTCAACGTCCTCTGCGATGATAAGGAGGCTTCGGCCTTCCCTTGCAACGGGCTCAAGGACGGGCATAAGGTCCTCCATATTGGAGATCTTCTTGTCCGTGAGGAGGATGTAGGCGTCGTCAAGGACTGCTTCCATCTTGTCTCCGTTGGTCATGAAGTAAGGGCTGATATAGCCGCGGTCGAACTGCATTCCTTCAACCACCTTGACCTCTGTCTCAGTGCCCTTGGCTTCCTCTACGGTGATGACGCCGTCCTTCTTTACCTTTGCCATTGCATCGGCAATGAGTTTACCGATCTGGGCGTCATTGTTGGCCGATACAGTACCGACCTGCTCCACCTTGGAGTAGTCCTCGCCTACCGGCTGGCTCTGTTTCTTGAGGTCTGCCACAACGGCAGCAACGGCTTTGTCAATACCCTTCTTGAGGTCCATCGGGTTGGCGCCTGCGGCTACGTTCTTGAGGCCTACGTTGATGATGGCCTGAGCAAGGACGGTAGCGGTTGTGGTGCCATCACCGGCCTGGTCGTTGGTCTTGGAGGCAACCTCCTTCACCATCTGGGCGCCCATGTTCTGGAACTGGTCTTCAAGTTCCACTTCCTTTGCTACGGTTACGCCGTCCTTGGTGATCTGGGGAGCACCGAATTTCTTGGCGATGACAACGTTACGGCCTTTGGGGCCAAGCGTTACCTTAACTGCATTTGCAAGTGCATCTGCGCCTTCCTTCATGGCGGCGCGGACGTCTGTATTGAATTTGATTTCCTTTGCCATAATTATTTGTCATACCCGGCTTGACCGGGTATCTCCTTCCTTAAAGAATTGCCAAAATATCAGACTGCTTTACGATGAGGTACTTCTTGCCATCCACGGTGACCTCTGTGCCGGCATACTTTCCGTAAAGGACGGTTTCTCCTTCCTTTACTTCCATAGGCTCATCCTTGGCTCCGGGGCCTACGGCTACAATCACTCCCTGCTGGGGTTTTTCCTTGGCGTTGTCCGGGATGTAGAGGCCCCCGGCGGTCATGGTTTCGGCCTCTTTGGGCTCGATAACCACTCTTGTTCCTAATGGTCTAAGCATAGTTTATTGTGTTTTTAGTTTGTTCGTTTGCGTCGATATATAATCAACGCCCGTGCCAAGGGCCCGGACACTGACAAAATGTCATAACGCGTTAGAGGGCGTTTACCGCCTGCGCCTTTACCTTGAAGAAATTGTTGCTGCCGTCGGACAGGATGCGGTATTCACCGTGATTGCCCCAGGGGGCCGGACGGTCCTTGATCTCCATATCCTCTCCGGTGTCGTTGGAGACAAACTTTTCAATTGCCCCGTGCCATTCCTTTATGCGGGCTGCGGCAACATCGGCCTTGAAATCACCGGAGCATAGTTCCTTTAAATATGAAACATAAAGGGCTTTCCACTCCGGCTTTGCAAGAAGTTTCATAAGGAGAGGATAACTCTGGTGGCCCCACTTGAGGGGATCCTTCCGGCCCGAATCCTGAATGACGCCGCAGTCCATACTGGTGCCAAGGGTGTTGTCGTAGTCATAGGGGATGAAGAAGAACTTACCCTCCGGATTGAAATAGAAATAGTAGTTGTTGGAGTTATTCCAATAGTCGTCCCACATACCTACAGCCACGTTTACCGCGTATGTCTTAAGGAGAAGCGGAACGTCCATTGCGGTTTCCGCCCAGGTATAGAACTCTTCTCCCGACTTATTGTTGAGGTTACGGATGAAGGCCTGGAGCTGAGACTTGGCGGCGGCAAAATCCGTTGCATCCGACTTAAGCTCATAGGTGAAATCTGTCTTGTTGTCATCGGCCCCAATATTGGCATTGGGATCCTTGAGGTCTGCGCCCCAGCGGGCCTTCCAGAGATGGCCGCCCTTGCCGCCGAAGGCATTTTGACGGCGTTTGATGTAATCTCCCTTCACGTGCTCCATGAGCTCATAAACGCCCATATAAGTTTCTTTGGTGCCGATTTTTATCCAGAGGCGGGTATAGCCGGAGCTGATGGCCGTCCATACGCCTGCGCGGTGAAAAAGGTCGTAGCAGAAAACCTCACGGCAATATGCAGGGTCATCCTTGAACCACTTGAGATCCAGGCGGGAGGTGCCAAGGAGCTTCTGATCCTCTACATATTCGCTGAAATGGAGGCCGAAGTGGACGTGGTGGAGGTTTCCGGCCTCTCCAGGGTAACGGCGGGAAGTATTGCCTTTGAGGCGCAGGCCAGCATTAATGACTTCCTCCGTCCTGGATCCTTCCTTGTACTGAACGTTTACCGGGATGTAATCCTGAGTGTTGCTGTTTTTGTTGAATGCGTCAAGAAGGGTTTTCCAGTCCTTGTCCGTAATTGCAATATGGACCTCAGGGATTTCACCGCTTTCAGGAAGGACGGGGATGAGACGTGGAGTGTCCTGCCTGCCGGGGGTTGGGTCTGATCCGGGAGTGGAGTCACTGGCCCTGCCCGGTCTCTCCTGATCCGGACCGGGGATGATTTCCGGCTTATTGCAAGCTGCCGCCAGCACCACGCACAATATGAAAAACACACGTTTCATTAGTGCAAATATACTTACTTTTTCCGAAAAGGTTTAGTATATTTGTAGTGTTATGGAGACAATCAAAAACCAATACTTTGAAGGAGAACGTCCACTGTATTGCAGGAGGGACGGACTAAGGCTGGAGGGCGTAAAGATAGGCCACGGAGAATCAAGCCTTAAGGAATGTGCAAACATTGAGGCAGTTAACTGTGAGTTTGCAGGCAAATACCCTTTCTGGGAATGTGACGGCTTCACCATCCGGAACTGCGTTTTCCGGGAAGGCGCCCGCGCTGCACTTTGGTACACCCGCGGCTGCCGTATGTATGACACCCTGGTGGAGGCCCCCAAGATGTTCCGTCGCATCTCTGATGTGTACCTTGAGAATGTGAAGATGCCCATGGCCCAGGAGACATTCTGGGACTGTTCAGATATCAGGATCCGGAACGTTGAAACTTCTGACGCCAACTACATCTTCATGCACTCTGAGAATATAGATATTGACGGATACACGCTATATGGCAACTACTCCTTCCAGTATGTGAAGAATGCCATTATCCGCAACGCCAATCTCCAGACCAAGGACGCCTTCTGGGAAAGCGAAAACATCACGGTCTATGATTCCGTGATCAACGGAGAGTTCCTTGCCTGGTACTCCAAGAACCTCAGGCTGGAGCGCTGCCGTATTGGCGGAACCCAGCCGCTTTGCTACTGTGAGAATCTTGTCCTTGAAGACTGCACCTTTGAGCCGGACGCAGACCTTGCGTTTGAGTACAGCAGCGTCCAGGCTACGGTAAGCGGCCACATTGTCTCCGTAAAGAATCCCCGTTCCGGATTTATCAAGGCCGGAAGCATTGGGGAGGTCATCCTAGATGAAAACATCAAAGCACCCGGAAACTGTGAAATACAATTTTGATACATGCCCGTCCCGTAAGGGGACGGAAAGCGTAAAATGGGACATGTTTCCCGGAACGCTGCCGCTATGGGTGGCCGATATGGACTTTGAAGTTGCCCCTGAAATCCGTGCGGCGCTTCAGAAGAGGCTGGATCACGGTGTGTTTGGCTATGAACTGCTGCCGGACAACTACTTCCTTGTTATGAACCGCTGGTTTTCTTCCCGACACGGCTGGAAGGGCATTTCCCGCAAGAACATAGTTCCCACAACAGGTGTTATTGCAGCGTATTCCGCGGCCATCAAGGCAATGACCGTTCCCGGAGACAAGGTGATTGTGATGACCCCCTGCTACAATGCCTTTTTCCCGGCCATCCGAAACAACAAGTGCGTGCAGGCTTCCTGCCCGCTGCACTATGAAGACGGCCTCTATACCGTAGACTGGGACCTTTTTGAGAAACTGGCGGCAGAGTCCAGGGTACTGCTTCTTTGTAACCCTCACAACCCCGTGGGGCGCGTGTGGACAAGGGATGAACTTCTGCGTATGGCGCAGATCTGCCTTAGGAACAACGTATTTGTGGTGTCAGATGAGATCCACTGTGAGCTCACTTATCCCGGGCACGATTACACCCCCTGGGCCACTCTTCCGGAAGAATACGTTTTAAATTCCGTAACATGCTTCTCTCCCACAAAGCCGTTTAACCTGGCCGGAATTCAGATTGCAAACATCTATGCATCATCCCCTGAGGTGCTTGCAAAGATGGATCGTGCAATCAATGACAACGAATGCTGTGACGTGAATGTCTTTGGCGCTGCGGCCCTTCAGGCGGCATACGGGGAGGGCGGTCCATGGCTGGATGCGCTCCGCGAATACCTCTGGCACAACGCCCGCACTGTGTACTGCTTCCTGGAAGATGAGATTCCTCTTGTACAGGCCCCTCCTCTTGAAGGGACTTACCTGATGTGGCTGGACTGCAGGGAATATCGGCCCAAAGGAATGCCCCTTGAAGGCTTCAGCGAGGCCCTTGGGGAGCACCTCAGGCTTAATCACGGACTGGTCCTCAGCACCGGCACAATATATGGAGAAGCCGGAGAGGGCTTCATGCGCCTTAACATAGCCTGCCCGCGCAGCACGCTGCTGGAAGGGCTGTCAAGGCTCAGGGACGGGCTGGCCACGTTTGCTGCCCATGGAGCTAAATAATTGATTTACAGCCGATTAACCAAAAGAGGGTGTGCTTTTTTCGGCACCCCAAAACGTATAATTCGTTGATTATGAAACACTTATCTCCACGCGCCGCAGGTTGGGCGGCAAACAGTGCACTGCTCATCGCAGGCTTGGTGGCGGCCTTTGGACTCTCAGGCTGCGGAAACGGCGGCCGGAAGGCCCCTTCTCCCAGCGCAGAGGATTTTGCTCCGTACATCAAGGCGTACACCGGCGGCATTGTCACTGAGGATGCCGTAATCCGCATAGATCTTACGGAGGATGCGGCCCAGATGCCCACCGAGGGCCTTTTCACAACCAGTCCCAGGACAGAGGGCACTGTGCTGTGGAACAGTCCCAGCTCAGTAACCTACACTCCGGAAAAACTTTCCGTGGGAAAGGACTACAGCATCAGTTTTGCCCTTGGAAAGGTTCTGAAAGACGCTCCGGAGGAGTTTAGTTTCCCTATCACGGTGAAGGGCGCTCCGGAACACCAGGAACAGCCTGAGGAAGAGGACAACGGAAAGCCGTTCCGCGTGAAGAAGGCTTCCCTGCAGCCCGGCCGCATAGAGGTTGTGCTCAGTGCACAGCCCGTTAACGCCAAGGTGAAGGGCCTTGTGGAACTCACCGGCGTGGCAAAGAGTTATGTCCAGGTAAATGACAACATAATCAACGTGCACTTTGAAGGTGCCAGGGAAGAGATCGGCCTCACTATTGATGAGGCCCTGAAAGATGCCAATGGCAACACACTTGGGCAGTCTTTCACCCGAACGTTTGGCCAGAGTGAGGAAAAGCCCGCGGTGGAGATTCCCCTGAGGGGCAACATCCTCCCTGACAAAGAAGCTCTCATCCTCCCCTTCCGCGCCGTGAATCTTGGCGCCGTGGAAGTGCGTGTGATAAAGATATATGAGAAGAATGTCCTTTCCTTCCTCCAGGACAATGACCTTGACGGCCGAAGCAACTTAAGGCGCAGCGGAAGGCTCATTTACAAGGGAGACGTTTCCCTTGACGCATCAAAGGACCTTCACAAATGGAACACTCACTCCATAGACCTCAGCGGTCTTTTCAAGCAGGAGCCAGGAGCAATTTACCGCATAAGGATAAGTTTCCGCCAGGACCAGAGCCTCTGGGGCGGCAATGCGTATATGCGCAGTCCCGCTACCCCTTCAGGCAAGCCCTCCGAGGCCGATGAAGCCATCTGGGACTCCCCAAACAGCTACTACTGGGACAATGACTACAACTGGGAAGAGTACAACTGGAAGGAGTCCGACGACCCTTCCAAGCCGTCATACTACATGGACAGCGACCGCTTCCCTGCCGTGCAGCTCATCTCCAGCGACCTTGGCCTGATGGCAGAGTATGCAGGCGGAGATCGCATATGGGTGGCAGCCACTGATCTTATTACCGCACAGCCGGTTTCCGGAGCCAAGGTGGAGGTATTTGACTTCCAGCTACAGAGCCTTGCAAAGGCAAGTACAGACGCTAATGGCCTTGCCGAACTCCCTGTTGCACACAAGCCTTTTGCCGTTGTTGCAAAGGCCGGCGGCAGCACAGCTTATCTTAAGGTAACAAGTGGTAATGAGCGTTCACTGAGCCGTTTTGACGTGGGAGGAGAAACCATCAGCAAAGGACTCAAATGTTTCATTTACGGAGAGCGCGGAGTATGGCGTCCAGGAGACACCCTCCATGTTACCGCCATTGTGGCCGATAAAAACAAGTCACTCCCGGAGGGCCATCCAGCCACCCTGGAGGTGTTCACCCCGGAAGGCCAGTTCTATGCCAAATACATACGTAAAGGAACAGACGGGTTCTACAGCTTTAACATCCCTACAAAGGCCGATGACCCCACAGGCTACTGGAATGCATACCTGAAAGTTGGAGGAAGCAGCTTCCACAAGACTTTACATATTGAAACAATAAAGCCCAACAGGCTCAAGATCAATACAAGGTATGAGATTCCCGGTCAAGCCGGGAATGACGTTATCCTTCAGGCCGGGGAAAAGATTACTGTCAGGACTCATGCCAGCTGGCTTACCGGCAGCGTGGCCGGAGGCAACGACGTAAGTGCCCAGATTACCCTGAAAAAGGTTGGAGGCACGGCCTTCAAAGGTTTTGAGAATTATACATTCAATAACCCGGCAAGTCAGTTTACCAGTGCGGAATATGACCTTTACAAGGGCCGCATGGATGCCCAGGGCAACTTTACGGCACTGGTACAACTTCCCCTTGCGCAAAGCGCTCCGGGCATGCTCCAGGCAACAGTTGTAACATCTGTGGAAGAACCCGGTGGCGACGAGAGTTTTACAACCGAGACTCTTCCCTACTCGCCTTTCGGCGCATATGTTGGACTAAAGGTACCTGAAGGAGAATACCTTGAAACTGATACTGACCAGGTGTTTAAAATTGCATCTGTAGATGCTCGCGGTAACAGAATCAAAGGCCGCAGGATAGAGTACGCAGTGTACAAAGTGGGCTGGAACTGGTGGTGGGACAGCCCCGGAGGAGACCTTGACGCATACGTTTCCGGCAACTCTGTGAAGAAGATTGCTAACGGGAATGTTGTTAGTGGTAACACTGATGTTTCATTCACTGTGCGTGAGGAATATCCGGAGTGGGGTAGGTACCTCATTCTGGCCCGTGACACAGGTAGTGGTCATGTTACTGGCGATTTTGTAACATTTGACTGGCCGGAGTACCGTGGAAGGGCATCCAGGAAAGATCCTGAAGCGCTCACTATGATTACATTCTCTACGGATAAGCCGTCATACACCGTAGGAGAAAAAGCCACGGTGTACATACCTGGAGCAAGGGATGGCAAGGCTCTGGTATCACTTGAAAATGCCAGTGGAGTAATCTCCAGGAACTGGGTGAAGACATCGGAAAATGATACTCCATATGAAATTAGCATAACGCCGGAAATGGCGCCCAACTTCTACATCAACATTACGCTGCTCCAGCCTTACGGGAACAGTGCCAACGATCTCCCCATAAGACTCTATGGTGTCCAGCGTGTCAATGTAGAGAATCCGGGGTCCCACCTTGCTCCGGTAGTATCAATTCCTGATATCCTTCACCCCGAGGAAGAGTTCACCGTAAAGGTGTCAGAGAAGAGCGGAAAGCCCATGACCTACACACTTGCCATAGTGGACGAGGGCCTTCTTGATCTTACCGCATTCAAGACTCCGGATCCATGGAGCAGGATGTTCAGGCCCGAAGCCCTTGGCGTAAAGACCTGGGACCTCTACGACCAAGTGATTGGCGCATACGGTGCAAAACTCTCACCTCTTGCCGCTATCGGCGGTGATGAGGACGCCATAAAGAGAGCCCGCAAGGACAACCGCTTCAACCCCGCCGTGCTGTTCCTGGAGCCAAGGACGCTCAAAGCCAAGGGAACCGATGTTCTGAAATTGAAACTCCCCATGTACGTGGGAAGCGTGCGCGTCATGCTTATTGCAGCCCATGACGGAGCTTACGGAAGCGCTGAAAAGACCGTCACCGTACAGAATCCTCTGATGGTTGTCACTACCCTGCCCCGCATCCTTGGAAACGGAGAGGAGGTAAAGGTTCCTGTCAACGTCTTTGCAATGGAAGACGGCGTTAAGGAGGCAACGGTCAGCATCAAGGCCGATGGTCCGGCAAGTATTATCGGCCCTTCTACCCAGAAGCTCAGCTTCTCCGGTAAGGGAGATAAACTCATAAGTTTTGGCCTCAAGGCAAATGGAGAAGGCGTGACCCACGTTACCGTGAACGCTTCCGGCTCAGGCCACAAGGCTTCCGAGACCATTGCCCTCACCATCCAGAACCCTTACCCGGAGGTAACAAAAGTAGAACGCTTCGTCCTTGAAAAGGGTCAGTCCCGTGATATTCCTGAAGGCTCCACCGTGCAGCTTGCCGGCTTCCCCGCCCTTGATGCAAGGAAACTCTACCTTGATATGAAAGAGTATCCGTATAGCTGCGGTGAGCAGTTATCGGCAAGGGGCATCACCATCCTTAGCCTTCTTCCCATGCTGGGAGCTCAGGACAAGGCCGATGCCAAAGCCCTTATCCCGGATCTTATCCAGGCACTCTACGCAAGGCAGAACCAGGACGGCGGATTTGCCTACTGGAGCGGCGGCAAGAGCGAACCCTGGGTATCGTCCATGGCCGGCCACTTCCTCACACTTGCCGGTAAGGAAGGCTTTGCCGTGAACTCCGGCGTGGTCAAGGCCTGGAAGAGCTACGAAAAGAAGATGAGCCAGGCCTACAGGCTCCTTGGAGAGGACTGGTTCCCTCAGCTTGACGAGTCCTACAGACTGTACGCCCTTGCACTTGCCGGTGAACCCAACCTCTCATCCATGAACCGCCTCAAGGAATCCGGCAAGCTTGGAGAACGTGCCCGATGGATGCTTGCAAGCGCTTATGCCATCTCCGGCAAGAAGGCACAGGCCGATGCCCTCCTTGAAGGCATAGGAAAGGTGTTCCCGGAATACGAGCCGTACAATATCACTTTTGGAACATCTACCCGTGACAGGATGGTAGCCCTTGAGGCACTTGTACGCACTGAAAGGATTGCCGATGCCCTTGCGCTGGCTTATGAAGAGCTGCCCAGCTGGGAGCTCTCAACCCAGGAAAGCGCCTTCACCGCAGCTGCCTATAGAGCCTTATATGACAAGGTACCCGGTAGCGCTCCTACAGTGAAGGAAAATGAGAAGAAGGTGGACAATACCTCCGAAGGAAGGCTCTACGGCACCCTTCTCACAACCTCCCGGGAACACAGAGCTAAGGCTCTCTCAAGCGGTATCAAGCTTGAAGTTAAGTATGTGGGAGAAGACGGCAAGGTGCTCAATCCTCAGGCCATAGCCCAGGGCACACGCTTCAAGGCCGTTGTTAAAGTGACCAACGCCTCCCCTGCCCGCGCGCTGGAGTCAGTGGCTCTGAGCCTTGCCATTCCTTCCGGATGGGAGATCATTAACGACCGCCTCACCGGAGCCGTCACAGAGGAAGACGGATATGACCACCTTGACATCCGTGACACCAGGGCCGACTGGTTCTTCGGCCTTCCCGCCGGATGGTTCAAGACATTCTCTATCGGCCTACGTGCAGCATATGAGGGCAGCTTTGTGATGCCCGCAACCGTTTGCCAGGCCATGTATGAGCCCGCCATCACCGCCAGCACCCCTGACGGCGTGGCGGTTGTTAATGCAAATGACTAAGAGAAGGTGGTGGATAATTGGTATGGCGGCTGCGCTGTTCATGGCGTGGCTGCTGTGCCTTCCACGTAACATTTTCAAGGGTACCGTCTATTCCACGGTTGTCGAGAGCGCGGAGGGAGAGCTTCTTGGAGCAAGGATTGCCAGCGACGGGCAGTGGCGCTTTCCCCCGTCAACAGAAGTGCCGGAACGTTTTGCCACGGCTCTGGTGCAGTTTGAGGACAAGAGGTTCTGGTGGCATCCGGGCATTGATCTTCTTGCCATCGGACGAGCATTCAAAGATAACATAAAAGAAGGCCATACAGTGAGCGGCGGCTCCACCATCACCATGCAGGTGATACGCCTTTCCCGCGGAAAGGAGCGCACAATCTGGCAGAAAATGATTGAAGCGGTGCAGGCAACGCGGCTGGAGATGAGGTACTCCAAGAAAAAGATACTTGCCCTCTACGCATCACACGCCCCGTTTGGCGGCAATGTAGTAGGACTTGAAGCCGCTGCGTGGAGGTACTTCGGACGTCCGGCCGATGAACTCTCCTGGGCCGAATCTGCCACTCTGGCAATACTGCCAAACACACCCTCATCAATGCACCTTGGGAAAAAAAGGCAAGAACTAAAAGATAAAAGGGACAGATTGCTTAAGCGCCTATATAAAAAAGGATACATGGACAAGGAAACAGTAGAAGCAGCATTGGATGAGCCGTTACCTAAAGTATCACTTCAACTACCTAACTACGCAAGGCACTATATCGAGCGCTGTAAGAAAGGAAAAAGGACAAAGACCGGAATACAATTTACACTACAAAAATCAGTAGAGGAAGTATGTGACAGGCGCAGCAACGACCTTTCAGAGGAAGGAATTGACGATTTAGCAGCCATTGTGATAGACAATAAGACCGGAAATGTCATTGCATACGTTGGAAATACGTCAAAAGACAGAAAAAGACCGGGGGTAGATGTAGATATTGCATCGTCGCCAAGGTCCACAGGCAGTATACTTAAACCAGTCTTATATAAAGTATCACTTGAAGAGGGGACCATACTTCCAAGGACATTGCTTCCTGACATACCCGTAAACCTAAGCGGATTTGCACCCCAGAATTTTGATCACCAGTACTATGGAGCAGTACCCGCAGACAATGCTCTGGCCCGTTCTCTTAACATTCCAGCAGTGTTTTTACTGCAGGAATTTGGTGTTCCAAAGTTTTTGGATGTGTTGAGAAAATGTAACATTACTACATTAGAAAATAATGCATCACACTACGGTCTCTCACTCATCCTTGGAGGCGGAGAATGTCGCCTTGATGAGGTCACAAAGATGTACTCAAACATGGCCGTAGAGGCCTCTGAGAGCATTTCTGCATGGTATACGCTAGATGCGTTGAAAGAGGTCAACCGACCCGATGAACTGGACTGGAGGCTCATCAGGTCTGTAAGGAAAGCAGCTTGGAAAACTGGTACCAGCTATGGTTTCAGGGATGCCTGGGCTGTTGGAATGACGCCTTCATATACTATAGGTGTATGGGCTGGAAATGCTCAGGGACAGGGCGTAGCAGGACTTACAGGGGCACGTACCGCAGGACCCGTAATGTTTGACATCCTGAACCTTCTACCCGCAGAAACCACCTGGTTTGAGATGCCCGGTCAAGCCGGGCATGACGGCGTCACCCCCGGCAACGACCGGGGGTCTCACTGGGCAAAGGTGTGTAGAGAGTCCGGAATGCTTGCGGGACCTTATTGTACAGACACAGAAGTAATTCTTGTACCTGAAGCAGGACTTGAGACAGATCCTTGCCCGTACCATAATACAGGAGAATTTGTGCTGCCCCCAGCAATGGAATGGTACTACAGACCACATCACCCAGAATACAAAGGCGCAACCAGGGCTGCTACAGGGCCCGTAATAGCGTTTATTTACCCTTCAAACGGTAGCACGCTTGAACTTCCGCGTCAAATGTCAGGCGCAATAGAGGGCGCTGTTTTCAGGGCTGCCCATCACAATCCAGAAATAAAGATATGGTGGCATCTGGACGGCAGCTACATAGGAGAAACGCAGATTATCCATGAAATGAGACTCTCTCCGGCAACGGGGAAACATGTGCTCACAATTGTAGACGAGAATGGAGAAACCGCATCTATCAACTTCCACGTCATATAGCGCCAGACGTACGTGTTTCAAATTTTAAATGTATCAATTTTGATACACGAGAAGAAGATCAGTCCCCCAACGTAATTTTAGCTGAGCAAAGAGGAAGCATTTGGTCGTACTTAAGAGATTGCCACGTACTACCACCATCAAGAACAATAAGTGAATGCTTTTTCTGAGCCGACGACAGATTCTGGTCCCTGAGAATCTCAAGAACGCGAGCTTTGTCTTCACCATAGTATGAATTTTCAACTGTGGCGGCAAGCTTTTCCCAGTCTACTTCACATGAGGACACAGTTATCCTGTCGGAGGCATAACCCAGATTTTTCACCAAATAGTCCTTGACACTCTGCGCCCTTGCAAGCGAGAGTTTCTCATTTGCCGACGGGCTACCATCCGGCGATGCGTAACCCGCAATGGATATTACACCGGAATAGCCTTCCTCTATCTTTTTCTTTATTTTGCCTAATGTTGAGGAGTTGCCTTCATTAAGATCCAACTGGCGATGCCCTCTTCGGAACAAAATCTCACCATCTCCCTGCTCCTGACCTTCTCCAGCCAGAACAACACGGATCTCTGTTTTCCTCAAAGCCGGGAAAGCATTTTTCATAAGATCTTCCCAGGCTTCTCCAACCCAGAGGTCCTGGAGTTGGGCTTTTCTGTTCTTACCTGCCGCTCCTATAATCTTAAGCGCCTCATCCTTCCAGGGTTTGTCCGAGCGGCGAAGGTAATTGGCCACGCCTTCCCAATCTTCATCAACAGTCTTGACAACAAATATAGAGTCAGGAAGTGAGTAACGCTCCTGAAGATAATGTACGGAATAGAAAGCCCTCTCTCCCGCAAGGCGCTTGTTCACAGAATAAGGACCATCAGGAGAAGATGAAGATACAATTTCAATCCTGGCAACAGATGCACCTGAAGAAAGGACATTATCCAGAGTGCTCACAGCCTTGCCGTTATGGCGGAATTCCTGGTTAACATCTGTCTTACCAACCTGATAGCCAATACGGGCCGATACACCGTGCTCCACAGGAGCGGCAAACGCCCCAAAGCAACCTCCCAGCAGTGCCAGAACCGATATGAGTCCTTTTAATTTCATTGAAGGTCCAGTGTGCCCGAAGATTGATGAGACTTTTCAGCAACAAATTCCGACGGCGACTGCTTATAGTAATCCTTGAACGCCGTCGAGAAATAGGATGCCGATGCAAAACCGCACTCGCGGGCAACATCGGCAATAGTGAGTTTACCCTCAAGCAGAAGCTTGGAGGCATGGTTCATACGGATGAACTTGAAGACGGTTGACGGTGAATAACCGGTTTGAGCCTTCAGCTTACGGTTTACGTGGATACGGGAAATGTCAAGGTCTGCGGCAACCTGTTCCACGCCGTATCCCGGGTTGGAAAGATTTGAAAGGACAAGGTTCCACACCTTCTGCCCAAATTCAGAAGCCTTAAGCGCCTCCTCAATTCCAGCAGGGGCCGATACATCCTCTTTCTCCATAACAGGAGCAGTCTCTTCCGGAATGGGCCCCTTCTCAACCGCAGGCGTAACATCTATCTTCACGGGCTCCACCCTCTGAAGAGGAGTTACGTTCTGAACGGGTGACTCTACTAATTTTTCTTTACGCCTCCCTCTGAAAAGAAGGAATCCCGCACCCAATCCAAAACATAGCCCAAGTGCAATCCAAAGGAGGGGTGACAGTGCGCGATTCTTAGCATCCATTGAAGGATCTGATTCCTCAACCTCCGGTTTAGCATCATATTCTATCTCCGTCAAGGAATCTGAGGAAATACTGAAAGGAAGAGTCCTCACAATTTCCGCCAGCTCCCCTGAGAGAGAATAAAGAAGGCTGTCCTTTATTATATAAGGTATACCGGCCGATTCCGAAAGGGCACCAACCCCTGACTCAAAGGACGAGACTGCAGAAAAGCCGTCCACCGATGTATAGCGAGTAAGACAGCCCACGCCGTCCAGAATATACAACGTACCAGATGCATCAAAGACCAGAGACTTAATTGTATCATTCTTGAGATGACCGGAGGCAATGCAATAATGAAGCACGTTACCGTTGCGGCCGATCCTGAGAAGGCCGTCAGACGATGTTCCAATCCATAAAGAACCGTCTGTGGGGCTAACTATGGAAACCTGCGGGCAGGCAACATTCTCCTCAGCGGCATAGCAAATATCCTGTACCTGAAGGGCCAGAATAAGGGCAAACGGTATGAGCAGTTTCCAATTCAAATAACGTACGCCTTTTACAAGACGTACAAATTTAATTTAATTTTTGGAACATTGCAAGAATAAAAACCAAAAATGTCAGTTATTGTTCCACAACTCTCCATCCGGCAGTGTCTTTACCGTCCATTGCCAGTTATTGCCATGAGGAATAATGTTTGGCAGGCCGCTGTTGCCCTTCAGAGCCGGGTTAAGCCATATCTCGCCACCCTCGGTAAGACCGGTCACCCAATCTGTGAAGCAATTGGCAACATAATTGGCGCCGTTCATCTTTATGAGTTTAAGGGATGTGCAGCCCCTGAACATCTGCTGGAAGCACTGGTTCTCGACTTTTGTAACGGCAATATATGGCGCCTCCTCAAGGCTGGAACAATTGAGGAACATGTTCCTGTAGCAAGTAGCGGCCATCTTGGTAGCCGGGAGCTCGGCAGGGCCCTTCTTAAGACTCTTACACCCGTCAAAGAACGACTTATAACAGTTGCTCTGGCAAGTAAGCATAGGAAGGATAAGCTCTGAGGCATCCGTCAGATTGATATGATTCTTGAAAAAGTCAAGGAACGAATAAGCTCCGGTATACGATGCTGCGGAACCGAAATCGTCTCCCAGTATGAGAGATGCTATATTGCCGCCAACGGAGAACTGTCCATCTCTTGCAGCGGCACTGGATTCTTTCTTGTAACAATAGAATTTTTCGTTGTTCCAGGCAGTAACCACAGTGGTGGAACGGAAGGCCACTTTGTGCCCGCGTTCCAGTTGTATGACACTGTTCTTGGTATAAGACTTCCAACCTTCTTCATCCACATTATACTCAATGCCGTCGTTATTGATCTTGACGCAGCAATCTGTATCGGCATCGTCGTCAATCTTCACCCAGAAATGACCGGTTATTTCGTCGGAATTGTTGATAAATGCCACCGACCCCTTGGTGAAGTAGTCGTTGGCCACCCAAACGGTTGTGGCGCTCTCTGCACGGTTAGTCTTGAAGTAACTGGTAAATGTGCAGTAGCCATCTACCTCCGTAAGCCCCTGGTATTCATCCAGGGTAAGTGTACGCACAAACTGGATGGCGTTCTTGCCCTTATAACCTTCGGTATCGGATATGGATATGCCGGACACCACGGGGAGATTATTCCCCGCTACTTTATTGTCTGGAGTAAGGGTTGGCAGTTCTGCCTCGATTGTGAAATCCAGCGGGAACATTGAGGAAGGAAGGCCGGCGGGGATGGATATATTAAGTTCCTGCCTGGCGCCCTTCTGCAGCGGAAGTTCAGTATTGCTGAGGCTTAGTTGCAGCGACTGCTTCTTCTGAAGAGAGATTTCCACCTCCCTGTAAAGCGGATACTGCTCGTGGGTATAGAGGTTACGGCCCGTAATCTTTATCTTCTGGGTCTTGGTCTCGCTGCCCGGAATCTTTGTATTGAAACGGATTATCCTGAATCCCGGCACTCCGCCCATTTCCTGGGCCGAGGGATAGAAGGCGTGGACCTCGTTTCCAACATCATCGTAAAGGGTGAGGATATCATCCTCGTTCTCATCCATCGGCATAAGTTCAACGGATACCGCGCCCCAGTCGGTGTTGGGATCGGGGGAATTCACATCGTTGAAGAAACGGGCATAGAGGTAATAGTATCCTTCCTCGTTGGGGCCCGTGTAGGTCCTTGACATAAACGGCTCCACCACAAGGCGCGTAAGGCCGTTGGAGATGTCTCCAAGGTGCCTCATTGAAATATCGGCCGATATATCCTCCGCGCCGGAGGAGATGGCGGCAAGTTGAGGGGTTGCAACGCCGGCGGAGGATATCCTGTTGAGCCTGATATTGTACCTGAAATTCCTGTAGATGGGATAGTACTGATAGACGGATTCATTATCCACCACCTTGGTTTCCATAAGGTCAAGGCGGTAATAGTAATAGTCGCTGTCCCCGAACTTTCCGCGGATGATTACGAACGTGGGGTCAAGGTTCTCATTGGGGATTGTGCGTTCATAGATGTAGACACCCTGGTCGGTATTGTTTGGATCATACCGGACCACCCTTCCACCACTGGTTTCCGGGTGTTCGAACATAGCCTCATCTGGGATGAAACGGTCAATTTCCACCTTTGGAGGCATATTGCCAAGGTATCCTAGCGTCTCATCCAATTTGGGGAAATCGCACTGTTCATAGCCGCTGAAACGATACCCGGAAGTGGGACCAAAACTGAACGGGTCCACTCCTTGGCCGGCATTGCCGCGGTACGGGACCACTGAACCGTTCTTGGGGAAGTAGATGACGGAGTAACTGTAAAGCTCAAAGTCGTCGCTGTCGGCTGTTGCGTCAGTTACCTGGATTTCCGCGTAATTGCGGATAAGGGGGATATAACTGAGCGCGTTCTGAGTGGCGGCATCCGGAAGATAGGAGCCGTTCACAATTTTGGGCTGGCCGTTCTCATACTCGGGATGGATGGCCTCAAGCTGTACCTGCTGCCAGTATGCCTGCTTTCCGGGATAGGAGACAAGTGTAGGAAGAATCTGGTAGGAATAGGAACCCGTATTTAACTGATTCTCGTCAATGTTTCCAAGGAAATGGATGGTACGCCGGGAGTCCGAGAGTTCCAACTGAACCTTGAACTTGTACACCGTAACAGCAGTAACCCCGTCCGTAAGGGGGTAGTCGGGGATATCGTCCACTTGGACTTCTGCCGTAACAGGCTCATTGTTACTGTCAAGGACCACCTCCGCCTTCCTTATATACTTGATGCTCTGGGTAGAGCCGCAAACCACAAGATACAGTTTGTCCGGATCCAGATAAGGGCTGGCGGTGATAAGGCCTTCATCACCTTCTATGCCCTTGGTCATTGGAGCCAGGCGGGTTGCGGGGACAGAGAAAGTGACGGTGACAGGCTTTCCTTCCAGGGCCGGGTCCATCCCATAGGCCGCCTCCTTCTCCTCCAGGGAAGAAGTGCAGGACATAAAAGCCAGAAGTGCCACTGTCATATATGCCGACAGACGTTTAATCATCTCTCTTTGTCTCCCCATATGAATTGACTGGGATCCGGGCGCCTTGGATCTTTTGGATCCAGTCCGTCCACCTTGTCCCAGTACCAGGAATCGTACACACATCTGAGCAGGGCAGCATTGTTGCTACTGTTGGAAACATTGCCCGTACTCACTGAAATGGCGCCGTTTGCCGACCAATATACCGTGTTGCCGAAGAGAACCTCCACAAAAGTGTCGTTTGCAGAAAGCATAGCCATAAAATGGACTTCGGCCTTGGTGGGAAGGCGCCATCGGCCTGCAGGAAATCCGTCTTCCTGATAACCGGCGCAGCGGTATTCGGCATACTCCTTTGAGATGTTGCCGAACTCCGTTCCGCCAAACTTTGTGGAGATACGGTAACTTGGAGACATCATATTCTCCGTACGGGTGCTCTTTTCCGTGGGATAATACCACTGAAGGGCGCGGGGGGAATCCCCATAGATGGCATCGGCCACGTTGAATCCCGTCCTCCTGTATACGCCCGGTTCAACTTCCGGATATTCGGTAGAGCCTGAGCGGATGGTCTCAAGATATGTGAGGTTGTTCCAAACGGCATCGGCGTTCTTTCCATCGACGGTGTACTCGTAGAGGTTCTTGTAGCGGTCCCTGTCATCAAGATTATTTACCTTATCCTCACGGGGATCCCCAATCACGAAGTCTGAATTGGAGGGGAGCACCGTGACGTGGATGTCAAAGATGTCCTTGCTGCCTCCGGTGTACCAAACGGCCTGCCACTGATACTCCTTCTTGGCATTATCCGTGGTGAGATGGTAGTATGGATCCTTGGAATTGGAGTTGGTTATATTGTCTTTCCTTAAGAACCGGCCTCCGTTCACATATACATATCCCCAGGGTTTATCGGCCCAGGGGGCGGATCCGTCTGCATAGCCATAAGGATTGGAGCCGCTCTTCTTTATGATTTCCGTATCCCTGTTGGTAAGTCTGTTGATATAGATTCCCGGGTACTGGATAATGGTAATGTGCCTCAGATACTGCTCATATGTATGAGTAGATGGTTCATCCACAAGATCCGTATGCACTATGTCAAATTCAATGGTGTACGGAGAGTAGTCAAAGTCCTTCTTTGAGTAGTCGTTCTGAAGGGCGTGGATGAATTCTATGGACGTGGATGTATTGGAAAGCCACCCTGAAGGCTCATAGACCTCCTTCCCTTCCGGCTGACCGTTAAAGTCAAGATAATAGTCGTTGCCGTCCTGCCTTATGGTGGCGTGAAGCCTGTCATAGTACTTCCCCACCTTCCTCTCGTTATTGTCTACGGCGCCGTAATAGGGCCTTCTTGCCTTCACGCTTCCGGGAACCACGGTCACGTTATGACTGGACAGGAAGGGGATGCTGAGGGACTCCATATTGTTTATTTCCCAGACAGTCTTGTCAACGGACAGGTAACGGGCCTTGCTGATGGTAGCGTACTTATTGATGGCAAAAGACTTGTTCTGCCAGTCAAGGAGGTAGCAGGTGGGCTCCAGCACGGCCTTTCCTTCGTCGGTCTCGGACCCAAGGATGGACACGTCCAGATACAGTCCGTACCAGTTGTTCCTCTCAAGTTTATCCGTAGGGAGGAATATCTTGTAGTAGTATTTGCGGCGGTCGTAGGAATATCCGTTTTCAGCCTCCCTTCTCCAGTCCATCTCCAGTTTGAAATACGGTGGTTCCGCGGGAAGGCCTTCCGCCTTCCTTGTAATCAATGTTGGGATAATCCGGCATACTGGCCGACCAACTCACGGGATAGGAGTACATCGGCCAGGAGTGATAATAAGTGATCTCCCCTACCGTTTCCGTGTTCAGATATGGGGTTCCGGTATCCCTGACGTATGCCCTCTGGTGGGCTTCCGCGCTGTATGAGAAATGCTCCAGATCTGGATCGGTTCCGCCGATGAGGGTGGATTTTGCGCCGTCCACAAGGTACACGCGCATAGTATGCGGTACGGGAGTCCAGACTTCGTCCGGAAGCGGATCCTGGTTAGGGTCGACCGGGGCCTGGTGCTTAAGTTCTACGCGGGAGGCAACGCTTAGCGCCACGGTAAGTTTTGCGGCAAAGCGCTTAAGGCCGATTTCACCCGTAGAGTTTGGAGTTGCATCAGCATCATAAGTTATGACGGTGCTGCCGTCCATAAGGAAATAAGGCTGGATGTATCCAGATTCCGTAGCGGCAAAATCCGTTTCTATGCGCCGCGCATTAAGTTCCGCTCTGGAAGTCTCTGAAAGGTCTCCGATGAATCCCCTTTCAAAGTTCACAAGGGCGTAAACCGTTGCCTTGAGACCGTTCTCCTGAGTGAAAAGAAGTCCTATGAGGTCTTTTTTAATCACAAGGTTGAACGTTGCCTCCCAGAGGCCGGGCTGCATAGGATCCTCGCTCAGTTCTTTCCGGATGTGATGGATGGCGGCCGTGGTCTCAGAAGGATTTTCCCCAGGGTAGAAGAGGAAATCAACGGACTTTATAAGGTTCTCGTTGAAGTTCTGCTCTCCGTCCTTTTCTCCATCGGCCTTTGTGGCAGAAAGAGGATTGTCGCAGCGCACCTTGAGGGTTATTCCGGGCTCTTCAAATGAAGGCATAGCCTCCCTCACGCACCCCGCAAGAAGGAACGTCAGGCACACAAGCCAAGCCATATGAAAGCGCCTCAGAGTCATTGATTCCAGTTCTGTTTAAGGATGAACCGGTAGTAGTCTATGGACTCGGATCCAAGGTCTATGAAACGCCCGTCAGGGGTTTCCACGCAGAAATGAAGGTCTATGTAATTGCCTTCCAGCTGCTGATCCGTGTAGTCCGTATGGTTGCAACTGATGATTATGGGGATGCGGCAGTCCTCAATGCGGCCGTTGTCCCCGGCATAGTTTGGATAGATTGTGGCCTGTGCCGGAGAAACCGTAATGGCTTCCGTTATGGCCGATCCCCCATCCCTTCCGGGCACAGGAATAACGTGGAGGGTACCTCCAACGGGGGTTGCAATAATGATATCACCACGGACGGCATTTTCAACCGTTGCATCGTCCAACTGAACCGTGTGCCAGAAACTTACGTCGAAGAATCCGTCCTGCGTCTGGACCTTCTTGAACGTGGGCACAGGGGTGTCAAACACGGTAAAGCGGCGTATGACGTTTACCGTGGCCTCCTTGAAGTCCTGATGATAACTTGTCCACTCCCACGGCAGCACAACCGTCTTCAGGGTAAGTTTCATTGTCTCTTCCATAAAGGAAGCAAAGACAATCCAGGTGTGGTTGCGGGAGAAAATGTCCCCCGCCATAGAGAAGTGCGCAGTGCGGAGTTCCCCTCCGCTCTCCACGCGGTAAGATATGGTTCCGGAGATGGTCTTATCCGTTTCCCTTAGATATATGGGGCCCACCTGGGATTCTGCCGCCACGGCAGCATCCAGCCTTTGCTCATAGTGCTCGGCCGATTCCGTTTCATTTCCAAAACCGCGGAAGAAAAGCACCTCCGGATCCTCCACTATGGAGAGTTTTTCGTTTGAAATCAGAGGGCTTCCTGAAATGGAAGAAGACAGCGGCGTGTATTCCGGGGCATCTCCAAGGTCAAAGGTATTAGCCGTAAACAGGCGCTCGGAGGAACCTATCTGGCAGTCTTTTCCGCCATCAGTACCGTCAAATGAGATCCCAACAATCTCACATTCCTCATTACCCGGCGTTGCAGGGGCAGTGTCCGTTGCAGGAAGGCCCTGCTGACAGAAGACAAAGCGTATCTTGGACACAGCCCTGATGAGTTTCAGGGTAGTAATGTTGAGAACGGGATAGCCGCCTGTTACATCGGCCCCCTTTAGGACGCCGGACATAGGAAGACCGGCATCTGGGACTGCCATAGTGAGGGGTGAGTTTCCGCCTATCTGATTGACTATAACCGCGTCAAGGGCGTCACGGGAAGTTCCCTCGTTAAGGACGGCATTCGTTGCCGATTGAACATTTGCAACCGCATACACGTCCACCTTGGGACGGGGATCCGTTGTGAGAAGTTTGAACATCCCCTGGGAAAGGGGAAGCCCGAACCTTGTGATGGTGCTCCTGGATGCGCCGGACTGCTGCAGGCCGCCCTCAGTGAAACTCTTGTAACTTATGAGACGGCCGTCACTGGAGAGGAAGGCCCATATCTGGAGGGAGGTTATCTTGAGTTCCCCCTCAAGAGGGCTCACCATACCTGTTTCGGCCTTGGTAATAGTGGAGCCGGGGATGTACATGGATACCCTAAGGGAGGCGTCCGGAAGGTCCGGATTGACCCTCCTGCAGGACGTACCCGGCAGCATCATAAGTAATGCTGCAAGCGCCGCCATATGACTTAGTATCCTATGCATCCTAATAATCCAGAACTATTGACTGGGGGGTTATCTGGTTCCACTTCATCTCTGCCACAAGACCAATTTCCAACTGGGGATCGTGAAGGTCCGGAACAGTGGTGTAGGCGTTCCTGAGGCTGTTAATATTAATTGTAACGGTGGTCCTGTGGTCCTTTGAGAACACGGATAAAAGATTGCCATCTGAAGGCGCTTCCAGAACCCCGGCAATGTAGAATTTGCAACGTGGAAGGATGTCTCCCTGCTGGCAGTGACGCGTGTGACCTGTAGTGTTCCTGAACTCAAGGGCTATGTGAACTGGACTTCCGGGGACGGTCTGGAGGACAAGTGTATGGGTTGGCGTTCCCGAAGAGCCAATCTTCAGCGTGCCGTCAATCACATTGTCATAGATATATCTGCTGGCACCCGTTCCGGGCTCAAACCTGAAATCAACGTCCTTCTGGTCTCCAATTATGATACCTGTGAGAGGACACCCTTCAATGAGATTCATTGCCTCGGAACTGACGGAGTCAAGACTCAGGGACATAAGTCCCACGCCGTATTGCAGGGGCTCGGTAATAGCCACTGACTGGGTAATACCGCTCACACTGTCTCCACTGTCATAATGGACAAGGATATCGTCCCACGCTGCATTGGTAGCCACGTACTCATTCCTTACGTTGTCGTCGTCGGAAGTGAGGATGGAACTGTTTGAGTAGTACCAAAGGCTTGGAGGATAGCAGTATTTTGCAGGATCCACAAGGGCTATGTTCACTCCGTTCACCATACGCACGAAACCGCTCCCGTTCCACCAGAAGCCAAAGGCTCCCTCCGGGATGCCGTAAGATGCGGGGAAAGAGGATCCTGCGGCACCAAGGGCATTTGAAAAAGCGCTGATTGCCTGGCTCACCCGTCCAATCTCGTCAATGAGTTCCATACTCTCGAACGGAATTCTGAGAAGGGCCGATTGAATCTCATTCCTTAATTGGTCAAAGGTGGGATATGAGCATGCCTGTATCTGGTTTTCACGCTTTACGGCGTCAAAGATGCTCACGATGGACGGGAACGCAGAATTACCCATCATGGACATAGCCACGTTGAGAAGTTCCAGGAGGTTATCGGCCATAGCCTCCGCTTCCTGGAGTTCATCAGTATCTCCGGACGCCATAACTGGCTCCAGATGGAATGAAATTGCATCGGCACCGGAAGGGTTGCCAATGCCTTCAGGCGTGAGAACACCGCTGATATGCCTGGTGTCCTTATCAGTGCTTCCCGCTTCATCCGGGGCCTTTCCGTATGCCAGGACACGGTTCATCCTCTCGGGTACGGTAGCGCTTCCAAATAGATGGGAATTGTTGCTTTCAACAAGTCCGTTCCTGCTTATGCCTACACTTCCAAGGGAAACATTCTGGTCTCCAAGCCGAAGGTCTCCGGGCTCTACATGGGCCGTTTCAGTATTGAAGGGAACCACATACAGTCTCTCCACCCCGCGGAATACTCCGGCAGACTGAGTTATATCAGCCGTCATCTTTGTGGGAGCATCCTGCCCTGGAATAACGTTCTTAAGGGACATGGCAAGGGAGATGGTACGTTTCCCTACTGCATCATCAACGGCATCACGGGTACACCCCGCCCCTGCCCACACGGAAAGTGTGAGCAGGAGAAGGATGGCCGTAGAAGGCGCGTATGATGCCTTTTTAATCAAGATTAAAGATCCAGGAGGTAGTCAAGACCGGAGATCCACTGGAGATCCACGGAAAGACCCAGGGACATCTGTGAAGCGCGGAGGTCAGGAACGGAATAGTAAGCATTCTGGAGGGAAGACTCGTTGATCCTGAACGTGGCGTTGGTCACGAAGTCCTGGATGAATACGCGGGCAATCTTCTTGGACTCACCGGCAACGGCAGGAGACGTAACGGTCTCGCCGTCCACGCCATAGATAGGAGGAATCTGGTGGTCTGCGGGCCAGGGCAGTGCATTGGCCTGGTCTGCCGTGGGCTTGACCAGTTTGGCTACAAGATAGAATACTCCGCCGGTAGGAACAAGGTTGTCACGTCCGTAGAAGGGTTCTCCCTTATTCACAAACTCAAGCGCTACATAAACATCGTTTTGGTCGGCCTGGGTGCCGTTTCCGGATGCTCCGGTAGAATTGTAGTTGTCGTATACCAGGGTATAGTTGGGTGCGGCGGGAGCAGTAGGAGTAGGAACTGCGTTGCTGGCCATAGTGTGGTCATAGATAACGCCGTCAAAATTGGACAGTTCTCCGGTAGTGAATTTTCTTGTAAACTGCCAGTTCATCCTGGGATTCACACCGCCCACAAGGACACCGCGAAGCTCGAACAGGTTGTTGGATATAGCTATGGACTTGTTAGGCTCTACATTGTTGGTTATGACCTTACGGTTGTCCTGGAGCGTTGCGATTCCTTCCTTGAAAATGACATTGGTCTTGAGCATAGCCACACCGTAGTTGATGCTGTTTGAAACAGCCACACCGCGAGTTGCGCCTTCAACCTTTCCGGGGAATGTCCAGCCGGTCCAGTTGGACTCAGTGTTCCAGGGAGTGATTCCGTCGGGATAACTTGCAATGGTTACATCATTGCTGGTGGTGCGGATGGGACTGTTTACATAGTACCAGAGTTCGGCCGGATACATGTATTTGCGGGGCTCGAACTCCGTCATAGTGGGATTTACCAACGGGTGATTGGGATGATAGTAATATAATGAGTCCCTTGCATATGTGGTACCGCCGACAGTCTCGCCCTCATAATGGAAACCAAGCTGGGCGGCGCCTTCCGGCACACCGAAGTCCTCGTAAGGATAACCGTTAAGGTCTGCGGCTCCGGCAAAATATGTATTCCATTCGGTTTGGCTGTAAATATTATAAGAGCTAACTAGCAACTGCTTAATATCATCTACAGACATATAATCTCCATCCGGAATTTCATCTTTTGTATTAGTATTGAAATACAGGGCCGCCCTGTCAAGGATAACCTTTGCCAAACGTTTTGCATTTGCCTCATTTGCGTTGGTTGGAGTAGCGGAACTTGCGGCAGTGATAACCCTGTACATGTCAATCACCATTCTCTTCATAGCCGCGGAGGATCCGGCACGGTACTCTCCGTGAGGACGGCCTGCTGCTGCATTCACGGGCAGGATGTAAGTAAACAGATAGTAACTCTTTCCAAGGATTTCCTCAAGGCCTTCAAGGGGATGGCCGATTGCTATACCTGGCGTTGTGGAATTGTAACGTGAATCTGTACCGCAATGTTCAATCTCATACTGATGGCCATACTGTGCCCAGGAAACTGCAGGGAGAGTTCCAAACGTTGCATCCGTTGCTTCACTCACATTTCTTCTCAAAATGTCGTTTATAACGGCAATCATAAGGCGTGCTGTGGCATCGTAACTATCAACCACATCACCGTCCGTGAGTATCTTCTGAGCGGCAATCACAGTTGAGCCCGGAGTCCCGCTGATAGAGGTTGCATCGGCATTTGTTGCGCCAAAAGCGGCATCAGTGGCAGCGGCGGCCTTTGTAGCCTTACCATAGAAAAGGACGGCGTCCACGCCAACGGGGATGGAGAGCTGGAGGACACGCTTGGATGCGGTTTCATTAGCTCCGGACTGGTTGTTGCCATCGGAATTATCCAGGCCGTTTGCAGCGAAGAAGTTTCCAAAGTCAAAGAACTTTTCCTGGGCTGCATTAGTGCTCAGGATGTAAGGAGTACCTGAAGTTACACCTGATTTGTAGGTGTAGAGTTTAGCATCCTGGATACCACGGAAATTGCCGGCCTGCTGAACAGCCTCGGCCGTCATCTTTGTAGAGGGGGCAGCAGCAATGTTAAGCACAAACTGCGTTGTCACCTCCTTCACTCCGTCCTGGGGAGTGTCCACTGCTGCCTGCTGTTCTTTCTGGCAGGCTGCCATTGCAAGCACCGCTGCGCTTACAAGGAGAAAACTGAAGATTTTTTTCATACGCTTTGTTATTAGAAATTATTGTTAGTTTCGCTTAAAAATCAACTTCCCAGCCGGGCTGGTCTATCCAGTCAAGTGTGACCAGAGAGCCCACCCAGGGGGCCATGGGCACGCAGGCGCCGTCGTTCTGGATGGCTGCCTTCACCACCTTTAACTGACCGGCCTGGAGCGGAAGTTTCACGCCAAGGATGGTTTCCGTAACCGTTCCGTCATCAAGGTGACAGTACACCCTGTACTGCCAAAGGGAAGTTTCGGACGCATCCGTCACAAAATCTTCCGGAGACTCTATGGTAACCTTGGAAGCGGGCACGTCCTTGGAAGGGAAGGTGACCGTGGTAAAACAAAGGGGAGAATCGGCCCCGTCCACGGCAAGCCTGTTTGCCTTTACCACCGGCGTATATTCATACCTGTATGTGCTGTCGGCCAGGCTGAAGCCCGTGGCAAAGCCGGTTGCATAAACGTCTATATCCCTGATATGGCTCCCAAGGGTGTCCAGCACCAGCGCGGTGGCGCAGTTGGCCATATACAGTTTCACGTCAAACTGCTGGTCCTCGCCTTCCTTTATGTCCATAGGGAGACGGGCCGTGAAAACGCCCGTGCTGTGGGATTCCACGGTGTCACGTATGGGCTGGAACAGGCGGGAAGTGTGGCAGAGTTCATCTTTTTCAAGCCCTACCTCGTGATTGTCGTCAATGTTTGCGATTGCAATGTGCATATACTTTCTCACGGGGATGAAGAGCGTGTAACTGGACTGGTTGGCGTCCATTATGTGGTGCTCGTTGTGAAGGCGGAGGGAATCCCCGTAGACGTCGTAGAAAGAGAGGTTTACGTCGTGGGCGTAATCCGTGAAGATTCCGGACATATACTGCTTGAGGGCGGCGGAAACGTTGACATCGGCCGCCATACTGAGTTGGGTCTGGAGTTCCGTTGTCATATTGGTGACAAGCCTCAGTTCATAATCCAGCGTATAGTCTGTCTCGCAGTCACTCATATCCTGGTCCACCAGCACGCAGCCGGTGAAAAGGAGGGCCGATACCGCTATGAGGGCATATTTCAGGGCGTTTCTCATAGCGCATCCTCCTCCTTCATCAATTCCTGCCAGGCCTCGAATTCCTTTCGGGCGGGGCCGTAGGTCTCTATTCCCTTAAGATTCTCCGCTGCAGCCTCGGAGCCTTTACGGGCAGCGGACTGTATCATTTCTATGGCCTCTTTTTCCTTTTCCCCATCCTTGTTGTCAAGGGCGGTGAAGTAAAGGGCTATGCCGTAGGCGTTTGCGGCCTCTGCGTCCTGAAGGGCGCGTTTCTTGAGGTCCGGGGATTCATCGAACTTCCTTACCGCCTCCGCATAACGCTTAGACTTCAGGAGAGGAATCACCTCCTTGTTGTACTCTTCCGTGACCGGATCCGGGGCGTTTCCGTAGTAGATGCGGATGTATCCGGAGTTTCTCTGATCGGCCAGGAAATTGTCCCTGACGTCCTCATAAAGCCTTGAATCGGCCCTTATAAGCGCCTCACGGCGGTCAGGATCAGGCTCATTGTAAAGGATGTCAAGAAGCCTCTCACGGCCGTCCGGCTGGGCCTCCAGCTGGGCCCGGAACCAGTCCCAGGCCTCTCCCTTCCCTATTGTCTCAAAAAAGCGGCGGCTCACGCCGGTTTCACGGTTGAGGTAATCGGCCACAACCTTTGCGCGCCTTAGGGAAAGGGTGTCGTTGCGGTCCTGGGGGCCTTCGATGGACGCCAGGCCCACTATTGAAATGAGGATCTCGTCAGTTGCTTCATCCTGCTTTATGCGGTTTATGGCGCCGGTAAGACGCTCCAGCACCCTTGCATTTGACGCATCCCTGGTATTGAGTTCCCAACTGTCCACGGGGAAACGGACGTACTGGATGCTGTCAATTCCCGGCCTTGTAAGGTAATCAAGAGGCCGATACCTGCCTATAGGCATCACCCAGGAATCTTCCTTTGCCACGCGGTCTCCTTCCGTTTCCGGACGCGCTACATCCTGAAGATGCACCGTAAACACCACGGGAGGAGTCATGACCGTAATGGTGTCCGTGCCGGAAATGACGTAGGAGCCTTTGCTGCGGGGCTTGCGTTTGTCCCTGGCCACGGGGTTATAGGCTACGTTAAGGGCAAGTTTGGGGACCACTGCCGGGATCCTTTCCTCCCCTACCTTGGTGCCGCAGTGCTGGCAGTCATACTTGTCATATGCGGCAAGGCCAAGAGCCGCGCCGGCCTCAACCTCAAGTCTCCAGTGCTGCCAGGGCCACCAGGCATAGCCGGCAAAAAGGCCACCGGCCCAATAGGAACCCTGCACGCGATGGTTTTCAGCGTCAGGGTACATATGGAAGGGAGTGGGCACTGCGCTCACGTTAAAATGCGTATAAACGGCATCTGCGCCAAAGAAAAAGCCCTTGTAAACCTCATCCAGATAGTAACGCACTTCCGGAACCACGGCGTAGTTGCGCCAGATGAGAGGGTTCTCCTTATCCCAGTCCCAGGCAAGCCAGCGGGGCCAGGATTTGAGGGCGGCGTTTCCGCCAATGGACCAGTTGTCGCTGAGCGGAAATTCAAGGCCGATATTGGGTTCGCTCACGGCGTCCCAGAGGACATTGGTGCGGATGGAGAAGTCCTGGGAGAGGGCAGCCTGCGAAAATGATAACGTAAGCAAAATGGCCGTCAGAAGACGTGCCGGAGCCTGTAGAAGATACCTGTCCATAGTTTAAAACTATTTACAAAAATAACCGAAAAGCGGTAAAAGTGTTCTCCCGCGCACGCGATAAAACAAATTGAAAAAGCCCCGTCTGAGTTAACGGACTGTCAGACAGGGCTTTACGGCAGGGTTATATTTTTGTAACCTGTTTTCTATTTTGAAACATCCGTTAACGGAAGGCCAAGATGCTTGGCAACGGTGTTAAGGAGTTTGTCCATCACTATGGGCTTTGTGATGAAGTCATCGGCGCCAAGATTGAACGCCTTTACAATGTCCTCATTTGAGTTCAGAGCAGACAGGACAACTATCTTCACATCCTTCCACGCGGGGTTCTCCCTTACGGCCTCAATCACCTCAAAACCGTTCATCAGGGGCATAAGGATATCAAGGAGCACAAGATCCGGTTTCTGATAGTAGAATTCCTTCATACACTCCAGCCCGTTTTCACACTGATGTACATTGAAATTGAAGTTACCAAGCATCTTTTCCACCAGAACACGGTTCAGGGGAACATCGTCTACGATAAGGATGCGGAACTGGGAAAAATCTAGATTACTGTGCATTCTGCCTGTCCCTCGCTACCAGCCACACCTTGGGAGTCATGCCGGTAATTTTCTTGAAAATGTTATTGAATGATGACGCGCTGAGGAAGCCGCAGGCCTGCGCAACCTCCGACTGTTTGGCGTCACGGTGATTGAGGAGATACTGCTCCGCGTAATCTATCCTGAGAGTGTTCAGAAGTTCGGGGAAACTCAGGTTATAGGTATTGTTCACCAGTTTGGAGATGTACGTCTTGTTGGTGTGAAGGCGCTCTGCTATGTCTCCAAGGCTGAGGCTGGGCTGCAGGAACAGTTGCTCGTTGACCATAAGGTTCTGGAAACGCGCCAGAAGGCTGTCATCCCACGATCCAGCAACGCTGGAGAAGAGTTTTTCCTTCACTGCGGTCATCTCTGCGGGGGTCATCTGATCCATATGGAGTGTTTCCCCTATCTTTTCCTGGAAACGCACCAGGGCGTCTTGTTCGGCCTCATCAAGCAGTTCATCCATCATCATCTCCACAATGGGGCCCTTAATGGACTGATTGTAGTTGTAGAACATCACGTGCTGGGCCTGTATGAGGGTAACCTTCTTCTTTTCCCCAAGGAAAGAGCACAGCATAAAGGCAAAATACCAGGAGCACACAAGCAGGGCCTGGGCAATGGCTATCCAGGGATGGGAATCGAAGATATCCTTGAAGAAAAACACCTTTGAGAGGATGAAGACTCCGGCTATTATCATTGTGGAAAGTTGAAGTTCCACCACACGGACGCTTTCTCCGCTGCGGAAATAGCGCCACACGTTGATAAAACTTATCTTGTGCCTGATCATAAACACAACCGTGTAGACAATTGCAACGGCAAACTCTACGCCCACTATGATCCTGTATCCAAGGGAAGCCCACAGGAAATAATCGTATTCCAGTTGCCCTTTGTACTGGGCGGCGATACCGGGGCCTTCAGTGTAAAGGCGCCACAGGAAAGAAGCCACGGCGTCCCTACCCATTGCTCCGGTAAGGGCCAGTGTGGCGAAGAGCAGGGAAATGGGAATCAGGGTCCAGAGATACTGAATGGGACGGAAACGCCTGTGCCAGCGGATCTTGTCAAAATACAGCCACAGAAGAGGAATCACGCTGGGACCTGCCAGCGTGGACATAATGTGACTGTAAACAACCATATATGTGTTTCTTCCGGGGGTGGAATAGATGGCGTCTGCGGCAAAATACATCATAAGGACTACCGACAATATTGTCAGCAGCCAATATGTGCTTGTCCTTCTGGATAAGAAGAAGATGATGAATATCCAGAAGAGGCAAGCGGCGGCGGGAAGGAAGAGGAGAATCATCTAGAAATTGTCATTATTTTCATAAATCTTTGTTTCCCAGCCACTTACCGACGGAGAAAAAGTAATTTCAGTGTATATGCTGCTGAGGTCTATGCCAATATGGAAAGTATATTGGCGCCCGTAAACGAACACATTGTCCGGGAGAAGGCCGTAAATCATATAGCGGAGAGTCTGGTTCTTGAGGGGCTCATAGTAGAAACCGTTAAGGTTGAAGCCCTCCACGTCAAAGACAACCTCCACATACTGTCTTCCCATAAGGATCTCATCAGGGATGGAATAGAAGCGGTGAGACTCCGCCAGACGGTCCACAAGGGAATCGTAACCCACAAATTTCTCATTTTCAGAGCCTACTCCCACCTTGGCGTCCCCTTCAAAAACCACCACGTTCCTGTAATATCCCTGTCGGTGCCAGATTCCCTGGCTCAGGGTAACGTCATTGACAAACACGCCGGCCGATGCAACCTTGTGGGCCACAAGCCGCCTCAGGTGCACAAGGCCCTGAAGTTCAGGTGAAGGAGTGACGTCACAGACGCAGAAACCGATGTCATTTGTAATGTGCTGGAATTCAAGGGGAATCATATTGAGTTGATTCACAGCCATTTCAACAGTCTTTGACACAAGCGGGCCGGCATCAGTTTCCTCCACGGTATATGGAATGTTATATGCCTGAAGATCATCCTCATAAGTCACATTGTGAACGTAGGGATAATAGGCGCTGAAGGAAATGTTGTTGTCCTTTATCTTGTCCCAGGTATAGGACTCGAAGAAAGTGCTGTATGAATCACCGTTAGAGTAAACGGAAACATTGTCAAGTACAAGGGAATTTGTCTGATAGTCAATGCCCACAAGACCAAAGGGAAGATCAGAGGACATTGTTGCAATCATATTGTCATTCTGATCCACCGCCTTTGTGGCAGGACCCGACTTTGTGGCAGTGCGTTCAGGGGAGATTGACTCTCCCTCACGCGTAACTTCTATATCGAAGCCAACCTTCTGGGGCTTTGAAGCCGGCAGGGACATATCGTTCTCCATCTTTAGGCAGGAGGAGAGCGAAACGAGCGCCAGAGGCACCAGGAATATGTTTATATTGGTTTTCATATAGTCTCTTTCATTAATATCCGTTGCAAATTTAGCAATTATTTTTAAAGAAACAAAAATTATTTGAAAAAATTTGCGTTTTTATAATCATCCAGGCAAAACACGGCCACAGACCACTATGAAGGCGTTTTTATAGAGACGGAAAATCAAATAATAAAGCGAAACGCAACGAAACGGGCCCAAAGACCACTTGAAAAGAAATCAAAACGATATTTGCATTTTTTGAAAATAGCAAAACAGTTCGGCACAGTGCTTGATTATACTCTCCTCAACACGCGCGCGCACACGCGTATATATAATAAGGTATAGGGAAAATGGAGAAAAGCCAGCAGGACAAGCCTAAAAACGGATATTGAAAACAATAACAAATTATTCTATTTTTAGAAAAATTAACGTTTCAGAAAAACTAAAATGATTGCAAAATCGTAAAAAACTCTTTGTAGAAACGCGTAAAATGATGGTGTGTTATACTGTGGTCCTTAACCGAAACACCCCGAAATATTTCGATATATTACCAAAACCCTTAATACCCCCCCCAGGGCCCCTACAGGGCGTTTTCATAATGAAAACCACAGTATTCCGAAATCTTTTAGAAAAACGCAATTATTTCAAAAAATGTAAAAAATAATTTGCGGATTCAAAAAATTAATGTATATTTGCACGCTTTTACATCATTGCGCACGCGTGCGTGAGAGGAAAAAGTTGAAAGAATTATACCGGTAAAACTTTCGTAATTAACTGAAAATTGAGAACTTACGCTCATAACATCCTGAAAGCGGCAAGCGCTGCGGGCCAAAAGCTCGCACTGTGCCTTGTTATGCTCCTTCTGAGCGTTTTTTCTTTACGCGCGCAGGATAATGTGACGCGTGTGAAGGTTCTCTTCCCGTTTGACTCAGATTCCGTGATGGTGGGATACCGCAACAACGCAGCCCAGCTTTCAGTTATTAGCAGCGCAATCACTTCTCTCCCCGCAGACGCAAAGGTTTCCGTCACTTCCTTCTCATCACCTGAAGGAAATCTGGCCTACAACCGTAATCTTTCTCTCCGCAGGGCCAAGGCTATGGAGTCCTACCTCACCAGGATCAATCCTTCCGTCAACGTTGAACTCCACCCCGGAGAAGAAGCCTGGACCGAACTCCGTGAATCCGTGATTTCAGACTCCCGCCTCCAGGAGAATGTCCGCAATGCAGTCCTTGAGATCATCGGCAGCAGTGATGATCTTGATGTCAAGGAGGCAAAACTTGCCGCTCTTCCCCAGTACAAGAGCCTCTACGCAAATTATTTCAAGCAACTCCGCTACGCAGTAATCGAGCTGAGAATTGAAAATTCTGCAAAATCTGAGGAATCACACGCAAATTCTGAAATCTCGGAAAATGAGGGCAAGTCTGCTGAAAAGGCTGCGGAGAAGACTGTCAAGGTTATTGAAAATGGCCTTCCTACAGTGTTCTACGCCACTTCTGAGGATTTCATCCGTCCTTCATATATGGGCAATGACGCTTCTATGAAGGAACTTATCCGCATCCTCAAGGCCGGTAACGTAAAGAGCATGGTTCTTGAGGGTTCAGCATCACCTGAGGGCCCGGCAAAGGGCAATGAGCGCCTTGCAAAGGACCGCGTGGAGAATCTGAAGAACTACATCTTTGGAATGTTCCCGGAGATGGAGGGTAAGATTACCGTGGTCTCCAGAAAAAATTCTGCAGAGGATGCAACGAATGAAGAAGATTTTGCATCCCTGCGCTACGCCCGCATTTTAAGTATGGAGGTAGAGGAGACTGAGTCCGAGGCCAAGGATGCTGATACACAGACTGAAAATGAGGCTAAGATTGAGGCCGACGAAAATGAAAACGAAGCCCAGCCTGAAACTGCTGTAGTTCCTGATACAACAGACCAGAATGAACAGAATTCCGGCAACATTCAGGACACCACCGCAGTAAGCGCCGCAGACAGCACTGCCGTTGCAGACTACACCAAGGCTCCGCTCTTCGCCCTTACCGCCAACGGTCTTTACACCGCTGCAGGCGCAATCGCCACCGGTTTCCACGCAGTTCCCATCGCAGTTGGTTACGAAGTTCCCATCGGCAAGCACTGGAGCATCCAGTCCAACTACCTTATCACCGTTCCCTGGCAGCCCTGGAACAACAACGCAGACTGCGCAGAACTTATGCACTGGGATCTTGGCGCAAGGTGGTATCCCGGCTGGAGTTTCACAAAGCCTTTCAAGGCCAACCAGAACACCAGGGTCCTTGAAGGCTGGTACGCATCCCTCTCCGCAGGTATGGGTTACTACGACTTCCAGCGCAACGGCAACGGTTACCAGGGTGAAGAAGCCCTCGGTTCCCTCGGCATCGGCTACAGCCTTTGCTTCAATGAACACTGGAGCCTCAACTTCGGTATCGGCGTGGGTCCTATGTACACCCGCTACCGTTACTACGAAGGCCGCTCCAACAATGAGCACCTTATGTACCGTTACGGCGGTACCTTTACATACTTTGGCGTCACCGATGCAAAGGTGACCCTCACCTATCTGTTCTACTACAAGAAACGTAACAGGAAGTAATGAGAAGACGCATTGTCATACTTGCTCTTGCAGTGCTTACAGTCCTCACCGGCTGTATGCGCCGTGACCTTGAGTATGGTAGCGTCAACCTCAACCTCCGCCTCAAGATCAACCTCAACGTGCGCGTGAACGGCAAGTTCGAAGAACTCCCCAATCCTGAGATGATGCGCGTTATGTTCTTTGATCCTGAAACATTCGAACTAATCACCGAGAGTTACCTCCCTCCTACCGGTGGCCGTATATCCCTTCCTCCGGGAAAATACAAGTTTATCGGTTACAATTTTGATACAGAGGCAACCCTCCTCCGCAATGACCGCAACTACTACTCCATTGAGGCTTACACCAACGAGGTATCCACTGCAATGAAGTCCAGTATCCTCAACTCCATCCGTTACGGCCGTTCGGCCACAAAGGGTGGCACCGACGAAGACGCCTGGGCGGCAGCGCTCACCAAGGTTCAGGAAAGCGCCATCATCTACGAGCCTGACCACCTCTTCGTAAGCCATCAGGATGTAGAGGTTCTCAATATCCAGGAAGACCAGACCATCGAGGCCGATGCAGAGACCATCATCGAGACCTGGCAGATCTCCGTCCGTATCAAGAACGAGCAGTATATGGCTTCCGCAAGGGCCCTGCTCACCGGCCAGATCGCTTCCAACT
>ONOQ01000088.1 GCA_900319485.1 uncultured Bacteroidales bacterium
ATCAACGAATACGTTGAGATTTCCAAGTATTACTCCACCCCCAAGAGCCGCGGCTTTGTGAACGGTATACTTGACCGCCTCATAAAGCAGCGTGATGCCGATGGAATCATAGTTAAAAACAATATTTAAAAGATTATAATGAACACACTTTTCATCGCACTTCAGGCAGCGCAGGGCCAGCAGGGCAGCGCTCTTCCCACAATCATCATGTTCGCCGCCATCATCCTTGTGATGTGGCTCTTTATGATCCGTCCCCAGCGCAAGCAGCAGAAGGAACTCCAGGAGTTCCGCAACTCTCTCAAGAAGGGTGACAAGGTTGTCACCGTCGGCGGCATCTACGGAGAGATTGTGGAGGTGAATGAGAAAACCGCCCTCCTCAAGGTGGACGGAGACGTCAAACTCCGCGTGGACAAGCAGGGCCTCCAGAAGGACTATTCAGAGGTTCAGAAGTAGCCTTAGGCAATGTCCCTCAGGGAGAGAATAGGCAGGCATAAGAAAGCCCTGGGAAGGGAGTGGGTCATCCTGGCCGCCTCCGTTCTCATAGCGGGCCTTATCTGGTTCCTGTCCCAACTCTCCAATGTCTATACCGGAACCATAAGTGTCCCCGTTGTGGCCGAATGCAATATCGACGGCCACCGGGGAACATCGGCCAATACCGTTGTGGTAAGCGCCCGCTGCCGCACTGACGGCTTCCGCCTTGTGAGGGAGCACAGCCGCAAGGAGAAGAAGGTGGTGACGGTTGCCTTCGACAGAGGAGATCTCCGCCGCACCGGTCCTGAGACTTTCAGCGTAATAGGCGGCGCCAAGAACAACTACATAAGCCAGTTCTTCGGAGAAGGCACTGCCGTGGAGGCCTTCATTACGGATACCCTCAGTTTCGTGTTTCCCCGGGAAATGAACAAGAAGGTGCCAGTGGAGGTGCCGCACTCGCTTCACTGCCGTTCCCAGTATATGCTGGGAGCCCCTTTCCGCTTCACCCCTGATTCCGTAACGGTATATGCCCAGGCCGATATCCTGGAGGGCATAGAGAAGGTTTCATCGGCCCGTCTTGTGATGACGGACCTTCATACTTCCCAGCACGGTATCCTCAAACTGGAGGAGATTCCGGGCGTGAGGATGTCCAAGACGGAGGTGAGTTACGAGGTCCCGGTCTCACGTTACGTGGAACTCCGCACCACGGTTCCCGTAGAGGTGTGGAACTTGCCTGCGGGGCACCAGCTTCAGGTTTTTCCTCCCACGGCGTCAGTTGTGATGCGCTGCGCCTTCCCGCTTAAGAAGGACCCGCTGGCCTCTTTCAAACTGTATGTGGATTACCGCGATTTCAGCGCTTCCCTCAGTGGCCGATGCGCTCCCCGCACGCTCCGCCTCCCTTCCGGGGTGCTGGAGTACCAGGTGGATCCGGAGGTCTTTGACTGCGTGGAGGTGAAGTAGGGGATGCTCACCGTAATTGTCACAGGTATGATAGGCAGCGGAAAGTCCGCTGTATGCGCCCTTCTTTCAAAGAGGGGCATTCCTGTATATGACTCGGACTCCCGCACAAAGGCGCTCTATGACACCGTGCCGGGGCTTAAAGAGAGAATCGAGGCCGAATTGGGAGTGCCGTTCTCCGGCCTTGCAAAGGTCATCTTTTCAGATGCCGGTGCCCGTGAAAGGCTGGAATCCATTGTCTATCCCCTTGTCAGGGCCGATTTCGAGGCCTGGCGGGATGCCCAGAAAGACGCCCCCTTCGTGGTGCTTGAATCGGCCATAATCCTTTCCAAACCCATCTTTGACGGCATTGCAGATTACGTGGTGGCTGTGGCGGCATCGGAGGAAGTGAGGCTTTCCCGCCTCATCGAAAGAGGCCTCTCTGAGGAAGACGCCCGCCGCCGTATGGCCTCCCAGTCCCTGGACCTTTCAAAGGCCGATGCTGTCATTCACAACGACGGCACCCTCCAGAGCCTTTCCCGCCGTGTAAGCCGTGTCTTTTTCGGCAAAAATAGTTATATTTGTAGGTTAGAAAACAAATAAGTCAAAATATGAAAACAGATCTTGCAAAAATCCTTTCCGTCCGTGGTCAGCACGGCCTTTTCAATTATATCGCACAGTCCCGCCAGGGCGCTATCGTAGAGGCTCTTGACACCAAGAAGCGCCTTAACGTCAGCGCATCGGCCGGAATAACTTCCCTTGCCGACATCTCCATCTACACCACTGAGGAGGAGATTAAACTCCAGGAGGTTCTCCTCAAGATGAAGGAGGTCCTGGGGGACGCTGAGGCTCCCGCTCCCAAGGCTCCCGAAGCCGATTTCAAGGCTCTCTTTGAGAAGGCTCTCCCTGACTATGACCGTGACCGCTTCTACGTGTCCCATATGAAGAAGGTGGCGGAATGGTACAACATCCTTTCAAAGTACGCCTCATTTGACTTCCTCACGGGAGGCTTAATGCAGACCCTCCGGGTCATAACGCTGGGCTGTTCCAAGAACACCGTAGACACTGAGCACCTTCTGTATCAGGTACGGGGTTCCTATGAGATAGTCCCTGAGGATGATTCCCGCGCCGTGGACGTTGAGGCCATCAACACCTGCGGCTTCATAGGGGACGCCAAGGAGCAGTCCATCCAGGTAATTCTGGAAGCCGCCCAGAAGAAGCAGGAAGGCCTTATAGGCCGTCTCCTTGTCTTCGGCTGCCTGTCCCAGAGATACTCCACGGAACTTCCTTCCCTCATTCCGGAGGTGGACGGCTGGTTCGGCGCCCGTGAACTGGATTCACTGGTGACGGCCCTTGGCTGCAGGCCATCGGCGGAATCGGCCCATAAACGCATTCTTACAACCCCCGGAAGGCCATACGCCTTCTTCAAGATATCCGAGGGCTGCAACAGGCGCTGCTCCTACTGCGCCATCCCTTTCATCCGCGGCCCTCACAGGTCCGTGCCCATTGAAACTCTGGTGGCGGAGGCCCGTGAACTAGCCTCCCAGGGTATCAGGGAACTTGTGATTATTGCCCAGGACACAACTTACTACGGCCTTGATATATACGGGAAACGCTCCCTGGCCCGTCTTCTCCGTGAACTTTCGGCAGTGGAAGGCATAGAGTGGCTCCGCATCCATTACTCCTATCCCGCGGATTTCCCGGAGGATGTTCTGGATGAAATGGCCACC
>ONOQ01000009.1 GCA_900319485.1 uncultured Bacteroidales bacterium
GCTTCCTGAATGTACGGTCCTTTTTTAAGTGAACGACTCATAATCTGTTAGTTTATTCCGTTATTTCTTACGTCTTTCAATGATGAACTTGTTGGACACGGCCTTCGGGTTGCGGGTCTTGTAGCCCTTTGCAGGCAGACCCTTACGGGAACGCGGATGTCCACCGGAGGCGCGGCCTTCACCACCGCCCATGGGGTGATCGTGAGGGTTCATCACAACACCACGGTTGTGAGGACGACGACCCTGGTGACGGGTACGTCCGGCCTTACCGTCGGATTCCAGATTATGATCCGGGTTGGAAACGGTACCAACGGTAGCGCGGCAGGCTACGGGAACCATACGGGTCTCACCGGAAGGGAGACGGAGGATGGCGTAGTTGCCTTCACGTGCTGCAAGCTGAGCATAGGTGCCGGCGGAACGGGCCATTGCGGCGCCCTGTCCGGGACGGAGCTCGATTGCGTGTACCAGGGTACCAACGGGGATGTTGGCGAGAGGGAGGCAGTTACCCATATCCGGGCTGGCGTTTGCACCGCTCTCCAGAACCTGACCTACCTTGAGGCCGTTGGGGGCGATGATGTAGCTCTTCATACCATCCTCATACTGGATGAGGGCGATACGTGCGCTGCGGTTGGGATCGTACTCGATGGTGAGCACGGTTGCCTTGAACTCATCACGGTTGCGGACAAAGTCCACCAGGCGGTACATTCTCTTGTGTCCGCCGCCGCGGTAACGAACGGTCATCTGACCGGTGTTGTTGCGGCCACCGGTGCTCTTAAGGGGAGCAAGGAGTTTCTTGTAGGGCTTCTTCGCGGTGATTTCGTCGAAGGAGCTGATAGCCTTGTTGCGCTGGCCGGGAGTTACCGGCTTGTACTTCTTGATTGCCATAGTTTATTCTCCTTCTTAGATATTTGCGTAGAAATCAATCTTATCTTCACCTGCAAGAGTGACATATGCCTTCTTGAAGTGATTGGTGCGACCTTTCAGAAGACCGGCCTTGGTGTAGCGCTGCTTGCGCTTTCCGTGGTAGTTGATGGTGTTCACCTCTGCTACGGAAACGCCGTACATCTGCTCAACTGCAGCCTTGATCTGAAGCTTGTTGGCCTTGCGGTCAACGATGAAACCGTAGCGGTTGAGTTTTTCGCCCTCAGCCGTCATTTTCTCGGTTACGATTGGCTTAATTAAAATACCCATTGTCTTTTCTCCTTTACTTTACTCTTGCTGCGAGGATGTCCTGCACGCCGTCCACAAGCACCAGGGAATGGGCATTCATAATGGCGTAGGTATTGATCTCGTCAACGGTTATAACCTGCACATTGGGCAGATTGCGGGATGACAGGAAAATATTGTTGGAGTTCTCAGGAAGTACGACAAGAACCTTGCGCTCACCGGCCTTGATGGCGGAGAGGATGTTCTTAAGCTCCTTGGTCTTGGGGGCGTCCATTGCGAAGGGCTCCACAAGGGTGATCTTGCCTTCAGCGGCCTTGTATGAAAGGGCGCTTACGCGAGCGAGCTGCTTTACTTTCTTATTGAGTTTGAAGCGGTAATCGCGGGGCTTGGGGCCGAAAACGTTGCCACCACCTACGAAGATACCAGCCTTGAGGGAGCCGTGACGTGCACCGCCGCCGCCCTTCTGGCGTCCGAGCTTCTTGGTGGAATATGCAACCTCACTGCGGTCCTTGGTCTTGGCAGTGCCCTGACGCTGTGCTGCGAGGTACTGGAGAACATCCAGATAGATGACGTGGTCGTTGGGCTCTACGCCGAACACCTTCTCATCAAGGACAACTTTCTTTCCGGAAAGTGTGCCGTCAATCTTATAAACAGAAAGTTCCATAGTTTAGTCCTCCAGAATTAAGTAAGAACCTTTGGCTCCGGGAACGGAACCCTTAACTACTACAAGGTTGCTCTCAGGGATAACTTTGAGGACCTCAAGGTTGAAAACCTTAACGCGCTCGTTACCCATGTGACCTGCCATACGCATTCCGGGGAATACGCGTGAAGGCCATGAGGAAGCACCCATGGAACCAGGGTGACGGAGACGGTTGTGCTGACCGTGGGTCACACCACCGACACCGGCGAATCCGTGGCGCTTTACTACGCCCTGGAAACCCTTACCTTTAGAAGTACCAACAACGTCGATGAACTTGACATTCTCAGTGAAGATGTCAGAGACGGTGATGGTGTCTCCAAGCTTTACCTCTCCGGCGAAGTCTGCGGGGAATTCCACAAGTTTCTTCTTGGGAGTGGTGCCAGCCTTTTCAAAATGACCCTTCAGGGCCGCGCTTGTCCGTTTCTCTTTCTTTTCGTCATAGGCAAGTTGCACTGCTGCGTAACCATCGGTTTCCACGGTGCGGATTTGCGTGACAACACACGGACCAGCCTCGATGACGGTGCACGGTATATTCTTACCGTCGGCACCGAAGACGGAAATCATTCCGACTTTCTTTCCAATAATACCAGGCATTGGTGTTTGTTAATTAATTGTTTATTAATACTTTAACGCTCATTGTAGGCCTCTTGGGCACAATTGCGGACCGCAAAGATACGGATAATTATTTTATTTTCCAAAAGTTATGAACATCATTTTCAACAGGGCATCCCCATAAATGGTTATTGTGTCTTTTGGTAAAAACTTGTATTTTTGCAGGACGTGAAAAAGACAGGTATCATATTTATTCTGATGCTTTTGGCAGCCGTTACCGGCGCCGCTCAGGGACTGAACATTTCCGGCAAGGTGCTGGAGGCCGATACAGGCCTGCCGGTGCCGGGGGCCATTGTGAGGCTGGACAACAACTATCTGTGGGCCGTGACGGATGAGGACGGCGGGTTCCTGCTGGACGGCGCGCAGAGAGGAACGTATGTTCTGGAGGCGTCCTGCCTTGGGTATGTGACTTACAGCCGTGAGATAAAGGTGAAGGACAGTCTGAACGGCCTTGTGATAAGGATATCCCCCAGCACACTGGCCCTCAGGGAAGTAGTTGTTACGGCCGAAACATCCAAGGACAACCTCAACACCACCCAGAAGATTGGCCGCACGGCCCTGGACCATCTCCAGATGAGCGGGGTGGACGGAATAGGGGCGCTCCTCCCCGGCGGCAAGACCATCAATCCGGACCTTACGCAGAATAACGCGCTGTCGCTGCGCGCGGCGGGCTCCGACGCCGGCAACGCCGCGTTCTCCACGGCTGTGGAGGTGAACGGCGTAAGAATGGGAGACAACGCCAACTTTGCCGGGATGGCGGGAATCGGCACCAGAAGCATCTCCGTTGAGAACATAGAGAGCGTGGAGGTGATTACGGGCGTTCCAAGCGCCGAATACGGAGACCTTGGAAGCGGTATGGTACGCGTCACCACCAAGAAGGGCCGCACACCCTGGAACATAGTGTTTGCTGTGAATCCGCGCACCGACGAGGTATCGGCCTCAAAGGGCTTTGAAATAGGGAAGGGCGTTATGAACGTGGGCCTTGAATGGGCCAACGCCACATCAAAACTCACCTCACCTTATACTTCGTACACGCGAAGGGGCTTCACCCTGGATTACACCCGTACCTTCGCAAAGGTGCTGCGCCTGGAGGCCGGACTTAACGGAAACATCGGCGGAATGAACTCAAAAAGTGACCCGGATGCATTCTCGGAGGCCTATTCAAAGGTGAACGACAACCTCCTCACGCCGCACTTCAAACTCACCTGGCTCCTCAACCGCAGTTGGGTCACGAACCTCACACTGGAAGGCAGCGTCTATTTCCACGACTCCCGGTCCCTGGACCACGCATACAACTCCAACGCCGCCATCCTTCCGGCGGTACACGCCACCCAAATTGGATATTGGATGGCCGATGCCCTCCCCACCACCTACTACTCCGACCAGGTTGTGGACTCCAAGGAACTGGATTACTCCGCCTCCCTCAAATACCACTGGCTCCACCACTGGGGCGCCGTCAAGAACCTCCTCAAGGCCGGCGTGCAGTGGAAGGCCGACGGTAACGTGGGTCGCGGCGAATGGTATGAGAATCCTGCCCTCGCCGCCAACGGCTACCGCTCCAGGCCTTACTCCGATTACCCCTATATGCACACCCTCTCCGGCTTTGTGGAGGATAACGTGACCATCCCCATCGGCCGCACAAAACTTAACCTTATGGCGGGCCTGAGGTATGAGAACGTGTTTGTTGCGGGGTCTATGTACAACGGCCTCAACATACTCTCGCCGCGTTTCAACGCCAAGTGGGAACTCTCAAAAAGCGTTTCCCTACGCGGCGGCTGGGGCGTTGCCGGAAAACTACCCTCCTTCTACATCCTATACCCCAAGCCGGAATACAGGGACATCCGCACCATAGACTACTCCCACGGAACATCCGCTTCTTATATCTATTATACCCAGCCGTACAGGATGGAGTATAACCCTGAACTGAGGTGGCAGCGGAACCAGAACGCGGAAGTGGGCATTGACGTGGACTGGAAGGGCTTCAGGATCGGCCTTGTGGGATTCAGCAACATCACCAAGGCCCCCTATGAGATGGGTACGGTGTACACCCCCTTCTCCTATAATATATATCAGGTGCCCGCGGGATACGCAATGCCGGACAATCCCCAGGTGCAGGTGGACCACCAGACCGGAATGGTGTACTTTATGGACCCTGACGGCTACTATGTCCCGTCGGAGTTCAAACTCACGGACCGCTCGTTTGCGGCTTCCCGCCGCCAGGAGAACGGGGCCGATATCCGCCGCCACGGCGTGGAACTCACCATAGATTTCCCGGAGATAAAGCCCGTCAAGACCACTTTCCGCCTGGATGCCGCCTGGAACCACACGCAGTACACATCTGACATTTCCTCCAACCTCTACAGGGACGGCTGGTCCCACAGCACGCTCCCCGGAAGATCCTACGAATACGTTGCAGTATACAAGGGCGGCACGTCCGTGTACAACGGCCGCATCACGGACAACGTGGACGCCAACCTTACCGCCATCACGCACATCCCAAGAGCCCGCCTTGTGATTACAGTACGCCTTGAGGCGGCGCTCCTCCGCAATTCCCGCTATACGTCGGACAAAGCCTTCACGGTGGACCAGGCCGGGAACAGGACAGGCGGTAACATCTATGACGGCAACTCCTACACGGCAATATATCCGGACGCCTATATGGACCTTGACGGGGTTGTGCATCCCTGGACGGAAGAATCGGCCCAGGACCCCGCCCTCCAGAGGCTCATCATACGCTCCGGCAACATCTACACCTTTGCGCAGGACGGATACAATCCGTATATGTGCGCCAACCTCAGCGTGACAAAGGAAATAGGAGACCACGTGTCCCTGTCCTTCTTTGCCAATAACTTCACAAACGCCCGCCCCGTAGTCACAAGCCGCGCAACAGGCGTGAGCGCAATCTTCACCCCCAACTTCTATTACGGACTAAGATGCAGACTAAAATTTTAAGTTTTATCGCAGCACTGGTCCTTGTGGCCGGCTGTATGGATAACGGAGTGCCGTATGCCCCGGAAAGCCTCAACCGCCTCACGGTAAAGGCAGTGTATCCGGAAGGCATCGCTCCCCGCGGCGGAGCCACCGTATCCGTAGTGGAAGTTTCCGGAATCACTTCATATACCGTAAAGACCGGCAGTGACGGAAGCGTAGTTACGGAGGTTCCAAACGGCATTTACCGCATTACGGTAAGGGACCGCAGCGAAGACTTCATCTTCAACTCCACAAAGGACAAAGTCCTTGTATCCGACAAAGACGTGAGCATAGAGATGGAACTTCAGCAGTCCAAGGCAGGCGCCATCGTGGTGAAGGAAATCTACTGCGGAGGCTGCTCCAAGGCCCCAAAGGAAGGCACCTACCAGAGCGACAAATACATCATCCTCCACAATAACAGCATAGACACGGAGTACCTTGACGGGCTCATGATGGGAACCCTTTCCCCGTACAACAGCAACGCCGCAAATCCCTGGGTGGAAGACGGGGTTCTCCCGGACTTCCTTCCCGTGATCCAGGCCGTCCTGGCCATTCCCGGCAAGGGAGAGGACTTCCCGCTTGAACCCGGAGAGGATGCCGTAATTGCCCTCTGCGGCGCAATTGACCACACGGCGGAATACCCTCTTTCAGTAAACCTGAACAGGCCTGACGTATTTACCCTCTATGACCCCGTCCTCTTCCCCAATGCCACGTACCACCCGGCTCCGGGGCCTCTTGTCCAGCCGCAAAGGTATCTTGACATCATAATAAAGACGGGCCAGGCCAACGCCTATACCCTTTCCCTGAACTCCCCCACCTTCATCCTTTTCAGGGCGCCTTCCGGGGTAGACATAAAGGAGTTCGTCCAACTGAACCAGAACCTGCCGCAGGTTCCGGGCAGCAATGAAAAGGTGGTTGCAATCCCCCGGGACTGGGTAGTGGACGGAGTGGAAGTATTCAACGGCGGCTCCAGCGGCAACCAGAAGCGTCTCCCCGCCTCCATAGACGCCGGGGCGGTGTATCTCTCTGAAACCTACAAGGGCCGCACGCTAATGAGAAAGGCCGATGAATCCCTCTCCGAAGAGCAGGGCTTCGAGGTTCTTATGGACTCAAACAATTCAACAGAAGACTTTTATGAACGCGAGACACAGTCACTTCACCAGTAGAGCGCTGCTGGTTGTCCTGGGCGCCTGTCTCTGCGCTCAGGCCGCCTTTGCCCAGAGCCACTGGGCCGATGGCATCAACATAGCCGGAGAGGCCGTTCACCAGGAACTGGGGCACGAAGCCGAAGCCTCCGTAGGCGGAACGTTCACCTCCGGAAACTTCCGCGCCCCCTCGATGGGAAAGACCGTCTGGAGCACGCAGGCCGAGGCCGCTGCTTCATCGGCCTATGAAGACCTATACCTTACCGGCGTCTTTGGCTTTGACCTTTCCTACGGCACCGGAATGATGGGCTCCATGTTCTCAGACCCCGGATTCTATCCCATTGACGTACTGGAATTCACCCCAGGAGACAAGGTGAAACAGACCTACAGCATAGGCGGCGGCTTTGCCTGGAAAAACGGCAGCCGCTGGACTCCCGGCGCCACGGCCTCCTTCCAGGGCGTCAACTACGCAAAGCGCAAGGACCTCCGCCACACCACCTACAGGCAGGAATTCGAGATAGCCCCGTCCATCCATTACAGGGGAGACGCCTTCGAGGCCGGCCTTACCGGCATTTTCCGCAAGGATTCAGAGTTTATCACCGCCGAGCAAGTGGGCCAGGCCAAGGCCGATTCCTATATGGCGTTCCTTGACAAGGGTATGCGCTACGGCACCATGCAGGTATGGGACGGCAGCGGCATCCACCTCAACGAGGCCGGCGTAAACCGCCTGCCGGTAAAGCAGTACACCTACGGCGCGGCCATCCAGGCAAGTTACGGAAAACTCCTCTACGGAGACGTTCAGTACACCCGTTCTGTAGGCCAGGTTGGAGAAAAAGGCTACACTTGGTTCCGCTTCCCCGGCCAGGCGCTGGAGACAAAACTCACCCTCACAATCCCCGGAAACGGGATGGTCCACAACATCACCGCCGCCTATGAATGGCACGCTATGGAAAACAACGAGGTTGTTACCGAAAAGGTAACCGAAGGCGGCGTCACAACTCCCCGCATATACGGCAGCAACACTGTCTTCCGTCACAGGGATATGAGCGCCGGGGTGCAGTATGCCCTTGGCCACAAAAACGGCTGGAGGGCTATGGGGGGCGTTTCATTTGAGCACGCCCGGGACCTCAGCACCCTGATGTACCCCTATTTTGACGACGACCGTTCCCTGCATATGGCCCTCAGCGCCGGCGGCGCGGTCAGTCTGGGCCGGTTCCTCATAAGGGCCAACCTGCGGTATATCCAGAAGATAGGAGAGCACAGCCACGTTGTGGATGTGGCCGATGCCTCCCTTGGCGTAAAGGAGCCCCCCACCCGCCTCCAGGACTGGTGGGACAGGGAGCAGGAAGCGGCCGATGCAACAAGGTATGTCCTTGTGGCGGCCGTAAGGTACAACTTCCCCAGCGGCATTTACCTTGAGGCAAACACATTGTGGATCCACGCCTTCAAGGTGGTGCTCATTTCAGGCAATGACCGCCAGACTTCCGGCCTTAAACTAGGTTATAATTTTTAATCTATACGCTTATGAAAAAAATTCTGATTCTCATTTCTTTCGCAGCCGCCCTCGCAGCCTGCGAGAAGAACCAGGTTCCCACCTGGACCAATCCTGACCAGCAGGCAGTAACCCCTGACGGCCAGGCCTACGACGTACGCATCCTCCCCGTGATGACAAAGGTCACGGACACCGCATTTGAAAGCGGAGATGCAATCGGCGTATCCATTGCCCGCGCGGCAGGCGACTATGCCACCAACGAAAAGCTCACCTACAACGGTTCAGAGTTCTCCGGCAGCCTCAAGTGGTACGCGGAGGGCACCGAAGGTGCAACCGTAAGCGCATACTATCCTTATGCCGCTGCGGTTCCCGCATCGTTCAGCGTCCAGGCCGACCAAAGCGCTGGAACATCGGCCTCAGACTTTGTGGCCGGCGCCAAGACTGGCGTTCTTCCTTCCGCTTCTCCAGTAGTTGTCCCCTTCAAGCACAAACTCACTAAGATCATCCTCAACGTCACAAAGAACGTTGACGGAGACCTTGGCGCAGTGAAACTTGGCGGCGCACGCCTTGCCGCAAACCTGGATGCCGATTTCAACGCTTCCGTTGATGCCGCTTCCGCCGAAGGCACCATCACCGCCTTCAAGAAGGACGCTGCAACATACTGCCTCATCCTCCCTCCCCAGACCGTGGCTCTTGTTGCAACCGTAGTCACAACCGGGGACAACGAACTTTCACAGATCCTTGAGGAAACCGCCCTTGCAGCCGGCAAGCAGTACACCATCAATATGATTGTGAACCCTTCAGACCTCAAGGTCACCTTTTCCGGAGACATCGAGGACTGGGAGGACGGCGGCAGCCTTGGCGCCGACAACACCCTCATCGAGAAACTCTCGGACGGCTACATCACCTACCATGAGGCAAAGTACACCGTTGCCAAGATGAAGGACGGCAAGTGGTGGATGACCCAGAACCTCCGCTATGTTCCGGAAGGAATCACCGTGGACGGTTCCCTTGACGGCAAGACCGTCACCAAGGTAGACGCCGGCATCTACTACCCCGTGGTTGTCAACGCTGAAAACACCCAGGCGGTATTCTCCAAGGACGTTGAGGTTATCGCTGCACGCGGCTATCTGTACCAGACCGAAGTAGCCCTTGGGCTGAGCGTAGGAGCCATCACTTCCGTGGCCCAGGCCGAAGCCCTTGAAGGCGCGCAGGGTCTTTGCCCTAAGGGCTGGCACGTTCCCACAGGTGAAGATATAATCGGCCTTGTAGGAAAGGCCGTGCCCCCTCTCTCCAACAACCCCGACGCCCCGTACTTTGACGGATCCAACGGTTCAATCGCCCTCCTGAATGCCGACGGCTTCAACATGGACGCTTTCGGCGCCGTTTCCATCCAGGACAACACCAAGACCAGCGGTACCCTTATGGGTTGGGCAACCGGTTATCCCGACAAGATTTCTTCCGGTATGTTCATCGGCTCAACCTACGGCGGCGTAACCTACAACACCTCAGGCGACGATACTTCAGGCATCAAGAACATCCAGTTTATGGGTCTTATGCCTATGACCAACAAGGCCAGCGAAGATGCATACACCTGCAACGGAACCAAGGTGAGTTACCGCATCGCCGGCCCTCTCCGCTGCGTCCGTAACAACTAAACGCCATGCGTAAGTGGCTCATAGCCATTGCCCTCGGCCTGTGCATCCTTCCGGGTGCGCGGGCCGATGAGGGTATGTGGCTGGTCCAGTGCCTGGACAAGGCCCTGGAGAAGAATATGAAGGCGCGTGGCTGCAAACTTGGCGCCCGCGAAATCTACAACGAGGAAGCGGGAGGCCTCTCCGACGCAATAGTATCCCTTGGCTTCTACTGCTCCGGCAGCATGATTTCAGACGACGGCCTCCTTATCACCAACCACCACTGCGCCTATTCCGACGTCTCAAGGCTCTCAACCCCGGAAAACAACCTTCTGGAAAACGGATTCTTCGCCCTCTCCAGGGCCGATGAAATCCCCGTCCCGGGCCTGGAGTTCTTTTTCCTGAGGCGCGTCATCGACGTAACGGACGAGGTTGCGGCGCTGAAGGAGGAACTTGAAGCCGCCGGAAAGCCCGCCGGAAGCCGCCGGCTAAGTTCCATCCTTGAAAAGAAGTACAAGGACGAAACCGGCCTGGAGGCTGGTCTGCAGGGGATGTGGGCCGGGGAGAAGTACTATATGTGCCTCTACTCCAAGTACACGGACATCCGCCTTGTGGGCGCGCCGCCCGTGCAGGTTGCGGCCTTCGGCGGAGACGAGGACAACTGGGAATGGCCGCAGCATAAGGCCGATTTCGCGCTGTACCGCATCTACGATGGCGGTGAGCCCCTGCATCCCCGCCGTCACCTCAAGATAAGCACAAAAGGCTACAAGGAAGGCTCTTACGCCATGATTATGGGATATCCGGGCCGCACGCAGAGGTATATATCGGCAGCGGAACTGGACCAGATGATTTCTGTGGAAAGGCCGGAAGTAAACCGCATCAGGGCCGCCCAGATGGAGATTATCCGGAAGTGGATGGACCGTGACCCCGCGGTTAGATTCAAATACTCCGACAACTTCTTCTCCCTCTCAAATGTTTCCGAACTTCAGGAAGGCGAACTTGAATGCGTGAGGCGCTTTGGCGTAATTGAAAAGCGCCGCGCCTTTGAGGCAGGAATGCCGGATCAGGAACTTCTGAAACGGCTTCAGGAGGAGATATCGGCCACATCTTCAATAGAAAAGCAGAAGGTGTATTTCCGCGAGGCCATCTTCCGCGGGCTCATCATTTCCCGTACGCTGATGCGCATCGGAGGGGCCTCCAAGGACCTTTCCCAGCAGAAACGCTTCCTTGCCCAGGGGCTAGCGGAAACGGATTCCAGAGTTGAGCGTGAACTTCTGGAAGCATCCGTAAAGGAACTCTTCGGGGGCATTGACCCTGAACTCCTTCCCCCCTTCCACAAGGAACTGCTGGAGCGCTTCGGGAAGGATTACAAGGCTATGGCAGCCTGGATATGGGAGGGCTCCTTCCTGAAGGACTTTGGCGTCGTGCCGGATTCCGCAATTGTGGAGTCCTTTGACGGGAATATTGCCGACGATCCCCTCTTCCGCTACGTGAAGGACATCAATATGAACCTTTTCAACGGGAAGGAGCAGCACGTGGGAGACCCTATGAGTCTTCACCGGGACTATGTCCACGCAAGGTACCGCTACCTCCAGAGCCTTGACGTGCCGCAGTATCCGGATGCCAATTCCACAATGAGGCTTACCTACGGAAGGGTTTGCTCAATGCGTCCCCGGGACGGTGTCTACACCCACTGGCAAAGCACTGCGGCGGGGTTAAGGGAGAAGTATTCTGCCACGGCCTATGACTTCCACTATCCGGATGCCTTCCGTGACGCGCTTCCGCCCCTTGATTTCCCCGTAAACTTCCTCACGGACAACGACATAACGGGCGGAAACTCCGGATCTCCGGTCCTCAATGCGCGCGGGGAACTTATCGGCCTTGCCTTTGACGGCAACAAGGAGTCCCTGGCCTCCAACTTCGAGTCCGTTCCCGGCTACAATATGTGCGTGTGCGTAGACATCCGCTACATCCTCTGGATCCTCCGCCACTACGCCCACCAGGACTACGTCCTCCAGGAACTTGGCCTCTAACCCCTTTATGGTTCTCCCCTTTTGGTGGAGCCTAAAACATTAACACTCAGCTACTTACAAAGACTTCTACCAGAAAAAGTTCTGGTAGAAGTCTTTATAATTCACTGATACAGAAGCGTTTAAGCTCCACCACATTCCTTGTAATTAAACCCTTGGAAGGAAGCCGTGCCCTTCTGGCAGTAAGGCCCCACGGTAACTCCGGTGAAGCCGCCGGCAATCTCAGTGCTTATGAGTTTGGAATCAAGGCGGGCAATCTCCCTGCCGTCAAGGAGGAACTCATAGTGGTCTCCGAAGGCTTTGACTTCAAGATTGGCTTTGGCCGATGAAAGGGGCACAGAGGCCTGTGTGTGAAGGATACTGTGAAGGCGTATCCTCACTTCCGCGCAGGGCTTTCCGCCCTTTTCACGGGAAACATAGAACTCAATGTGGCCGGAATGAGTCTGATAGATTGCAATGCCGGCTTCACCTTCTCCCTGAAGTGATACCGTTGTCCCGAATGTGCAGTCGGGACTCTGCTGACGCCTGAGGAGTGCAGTCGGCCGGGCATTTCCCCAGTCAAAACCGCTGCCATTACCTTTCAGGGTGAGGATACCGTCAGCCACGCTGTAATTATGGGCCTCCGGGTGCTGGATATGCATCCATTCCGGGCCGATAGAAGAGAAGTCGTATTCAACGGAAACGGCCTCAGGCACTGCCGGAGCCGTGCTCAGCGGCACCATCATCTCTTCCGCCACGGGCTTTCCGCCGTTCACGACAGGCCAGTCCTTTTCCCAGGTTACAGGGGCAAGGAATGTTTCACGGCCAAGGTGGTGGAAGTCTCCGCCGTACCTCCGGTATGCAAGGAATACCATCCACCAGGAGCCATCTGCCGCCTGGAACATATCCCCGTGACCGGTTCCCTGGATATTGCTCTCCTGTCCGGCAAGGGAGCAGTGCGTGAAGATGGGGTTGCCGGGGAAGGCCTCGTACGGGCCGTAGATCTTGCGGCTCCTTGCAACGGTAAGTTTATGGGCAAGTTCCGTTCCGCCTTCAGAGATTAAAAGGTAGTACCACCCGCCCCTTTTGTAGATGTGCGGGCCTTCTGGGAATCGGCCCCCAGTACCTCTCCAAAGGGCTTTTCCGGGGCTTAGGGTGGCACCGGTTGAAGGGTCAATCTCACAGAGAGTGATGGTGGCGTCCGGGTTGGAAACCATATAGCACTTGCCGTCCTCAAAGTAGAGGGACGGGTCTATTCCCTGCTGCTCCAGCCAGATGGGCTCGCTCCACGGGCCGGCCGGGTCCGTAGCCGTGACCATGAAGTTGCCGCCGCCGGAAACGTTTGTGGTGATCATATAGAACACTCCGTCGTTGTAGCGGATGGTAGGGGCATAGATGCCAAGGGAGGCATTGGCATCGTCCAGCGGCAACTGGGAGGGCCTGTCCAGAACATTTCCTATCTGCTTCCAGTTCTGGAGATCGCGGCTGTGATAAACCGGAACGCCGGGGAAGTAGTGGAAAGTGGAGTTTACAATGTATTAGTCTTCACCCACGGCAACAATGGAAGGATCCGGATTGAAGCCGGGAATGATGGGATTCCTGAGGAGGCATTCGGGAGTGGGCTCAGTGTTCTGCGTGCATGCAAATGCAACAACCAGTACAGCAATGAAGGCCGGGAGTTTTTTCATATCAGTTTAATTGTGTTACGCAAAGATAATCCATTGATAATAATTGAGGCAATTTTTTTGCTATATTTGCATAGGAAAACATTTTAAAATCTAATAGTTATGCTTGGAACAATCCTTTACATCGCCGGTCTGGTACTGGCCATCCTTGCGGTTCTTGACATCCTCAAGAAGCCCATCTCCCTTGTTGGAAAGATCATCTGCTGCGTGCTTGTGCTTATCACCAGTTGGGTAGGCCTTCTTGTATACTATCTCTATGCAAAGGACCATATCGTAGAGTGGTTCAAGTAAGAAACTCTATGAAAAAACTCTTTTTGGCGGTTGTACTGGCTTGTACGGCCGTTGTTTCTTATGCCCAGCGTGATGTCAAGCCGGGGCGCAGCCTGGAGGTTGCCAACGTAGAGCAGAACGACAACAACCTTTACATCTATAAGGTAAAGGACAATGATGGCAACCCCGCTTACTACTTCAGCGTGAGCCGCGTGGAGTACGCTTTTGAGGCGGAGATCCTGAATTCCACCACCACATTCAGTTCTTCAAACGGCATGGTGCTGCTTTTTGGGGAAACCTATGAGGATGCCCTGGAAAACCTTGAGGAACTCCTTGAGATGTTCACGGAGGATGACGGCGAGCAGAAGGAGTTCACCTGCCTTGACGGCACCAAGGTCCTCTGCACCCTCCATAAAGGCTGCCTTGGAAAGCACCTCAGCATTGGAGATGCTTCCCTCACAAAGGGCAGCATCAAATCTCTCCGTTACGGCCTGAAAGTTTCCAAGAAACTCCACCCGGATATTTAGCCGTTTTTGCTAAACGCCTTATTATCAGCGAATTACAACATTTACTCCCGTCCAAACAGACGGGAGTAATTTGCATAAAGAGCTGATAATTAACATGTTAACTTTTACGCCTTTTCTCTTTTGCGGACGTTTTTGAGAGCGGGAGCTTCGCGTCACCGTTTTTTTTAGTTATTTTTGTGGTATGGAACTGTTTTATGCTTATGAAGTAGAGGGAAGCGTGTGCCGCCTGGATCCGGATGAAAGCGCACATTGCGTGAAGGTGCTGCGCCACAAGGCCGGGGACGCCGTGGATATCATTGACGGGCTGGGGACGCTCTATCACTGCCGCCTCACGCTGGACAGCCCCAAGGGGGCGGAGGCCCGGATCCTTTCAAAGGAGGCCGATTGGGGCTCCCATCCCTACCGCCTTACCATTGGCTGCTGCCCCACAAAGAACAATGACCGCTTTGAGTGGTTTGTGGAAAAGGCAACGGAACTGGGTGTAGACCGCATTGTGCCGCTGATTGGAGACCACTCTGAGCGCAAAGTCTATAAGACGGAGCGCGCGCAGCGCATTGCCCTGTCGGCCACAAAACAGTCCTTGAAGGCCAGGATTCCGGAAATCGATGAGCCGGTGAGCGTAAAGGATTTCATTGCCGATGGCGGCGACGGAATTAAACTCATAGCCTACTGCTTTGAGGATGAAACGCATCCGCGCCGGAGCATAATGGACGCGCTGAGGGCATTCCAGGGCCGGGAGGTGACGGTAATCATCGGCCCGGAAGGAGACTTCTCAAAGGAGGAGGCCGATGATGCCCTGGCGGCAGGCTACATCCCCGTACATCTGGGACCGTCCCGCCTCAGGACGGAAACTGCGGCAGTTACCGCCGCGGAGGCAGTGTATCTGAATTTTATTTAGTAACTTTGCACTCTAAATGAGACCCCCGGTCAAGCCGGGGGTGACGTAGACATTTATGAGCCACATCAGAGATATAAACCTTTGGGAAAGCGGAGAACTCAAACTCAGTTGGGTGCGCTCCCATATGCCCCTTCTGGACGGAATAGAGAAGGATTTCCGTAGGACACTACCCTTCAAGGGCCTTAAAGTAGCCCTCAGCGTGCACCTGGAGGCCAAGACCGCGCATCTGTGCGAGGTACTTGCCGCAGGCGGGGCCCAGATGTATATCACGGGTTCCAACCCCCTCAGCACCCAGGACGACGTAGCGGCAGCGCTGGTGCACGAAGGCCTCAACGTCTTTGCCATCCACGGCTGCAATGAGACGGAGTACTTTGAGGATATCAGGAAGGTTTTATCGGCCGGCCCCAATATCATCATTGACGACGGCGGAGACCTTGTGACCACCATCCACAATGAATTCCCGGAACTGATTCCCGGGGTTATCGGCGGCTGCGAGGAAACAACCACCGGCATCCTGCGCCTGAAGGCAATGGACGCCGCCGGAAAACTCCGGTTCCCCATGATGCTGGTAAACGACGCAGACTGCAAGCACCTCTTTGACAACCGCTACGGCACCGGCCAGAGCGTGTGGGACGGCATCAACCGCACCACCAACCTTATTGTGGCCGGGAAGAACGTTGTCGTGGCCGGTTACGGCTGGTGCGGTAAGGGCGTAGCAATGCGCGCAAAAGGCCAGGGCGCCAGCGTGATAGTCACGGAAATAGACCCCATCAAGGCTATGGAGGCCGTTATGGACGGCTTCAAGGTTATGCCTATGATTGAGGCCGCCGCCCTTGGAGACATCTTTGTCACAGTCACAGGCTGCGAGGATGTAATCGGCCCGGAACACTTCCTGAGGATGAAGGACGGGGCCATCTGCTGCAACGCCGGGCACTTTGACGTGGAGGTGGCGGTAGCAAAACTGCGCGCAATGTCCGTCAGCCACGCCCCCGCAAGGGCCAACATCGAGGCCTATACCCTTGAGAACGGAAAACGCATCTACATCATTGCTGAAGGCCGATTAGTAAACCTTGCCGCCGGGGACGGCCACCCCGCGGAAATCATGGACATGTCCTTCGCCATCCAGGCCCTGAGCGCAAAATATCTGGCCGATAACAAGGGCCGCATCACCGGAAAACTCAACCTTGTACCCCGGGAAGTGGACCTTGACGTTGCGCGCCGGAAACTCTCCGACTGGGGCATCGAGATTGACACTCTGACAGAAGAACAACAGAAATATTTGTTTGGATAATGGCACTTATTCCAATTCATTGGTGGAACAAAGAAGTCCGCAACTTTAAGATTTCCCAGGAAAGTTTCAGGAAACAGCCCTGGGCAAACGGCATAATCCTGCTGGGATGCGTGGTGATTGCAATGCTCCTGGCAAATCTCCCCTTCACAAAACACCTTTACCACGGCTTCCTTCACACGGAACTCACCATCCACGTGGCGTCCCCGGACGGCCTTCTGGACTGGTATTTCCCGCACGGAATGACCATGGAGAAGTTCATCAACGACATCCTGATGGTGATCTTCTTCTTCACCGTGGGCCTTGAAATCAAACGGGAGGTTGTGTGCGGGGAACTTTCCTCCTTCAAGAAAGCCATCCTCCCCGTGATAGCGGCTTTTGGAGGCGTTATTGTGCCTGCCACCATCTATGCAATCGTGAACCACGGTACCGCCGCCGCTTCCGGCTGGGGTATACCTACTGCAACGGATATTGCGTTTGCTATCGGCATACTTTCAATCCTTGGAGACAAGGTTCCGGTGTCGCTGAAAGTGTTCCTGACGGCCCTTGCCATTGCCGATGACCTCATTGCCATACTTGTGGTGGCCTTCTTCTACGGCGGGCATATAAATCTTCCTCTGCTGTTCATAGCCCTGGTTGTGATTCTCTTTGTGTTCCTGGAGAAAAAACTTGGAGAAAAACGCATAGCCTACTACATCGTTCCTGCAATCATAGTGTGGTTCCTGTTCTACTACAGCGGCATCCACGCCACCATGACCGGCGTTGTAATCGCCCTCCTCATCCCTATGGACGCCCGTTACAATAAGGCAAAGTTCCACCGCAGGGCAAAGATCCTCTACGAAGGCCTTGTGGAAAGCGAGGAAGTGCACACATCCGAATCCTTCCCCAACGGCCCCCAGAGGTACTACCTGAGGCACCTCAGCGGCCTCACCAAGAAAACCATACCCCCGTCATACAGGCTTGAGCACAGGCTTAATCCGGTTGTGAATTTCTTCATTATGCCGGTTTTCGCCCTTGCAAACGCCGGTGTTGAAATAACGGACATCTCCTACTTCAACGTGTTCCAGTGGAACCCCGCCCTTGGCGGAGTGGGACTTGGAATATTCCTTGGACTGCTGCTTGGAAAGCCCATCGGCATTACCCTCGCCTCCTGGCTTGCAATCAAACTCAAAGTGGGCGCAATGCCTTCTAAGGCCTCCTGGCCTATGCTCTTTGCAGTGGCCTGCCTTGGCGGTATAGGATTCACGATGTCCATCTTTGTGGACACCCTGTCGTTCGGCGGAGCCAATATCACCCCGGAACTTACCCAGCACCTGAGGGACGCCGGCAAGATTGCCGTGCTTCTTGGGTCTCTTGCCGCAGGCGTTATGGGTTCACTGGCCATCACGGTTGTATCGGCCATAGAAAAAGGTAAAAAAGCAAAAAAATAAATGGGACTGTTAAACGGAAAAGTGGCCCTTGTAACGGGAGCCGCACGCGGCATTGGCAAGGCCATTGCCCTCAAATTTGCCTCTGAAGGGGCTTCTATAGCATTCACGGACCTTGTAATCAACGAGGCCGCGGAGGAAACCGTAAAAGAACTTGAAGCCCTTGGCGTAAAGGTTAAGGCTTACGCCTCCAATGCGGCCGATTTCGAGGCCACGCAGGAGGTTGTAGCAGAAATTGAGAAGGAGTTCGGCAGGGTGGATATCCTTGTAAACAACGCCGGAATCACCAAGGACGGCCTTGTGATGCGTATGAGTGAGGCCCAGTGGGACGCCGTCATTGACGTCAATATGAAGAGCGCCTTCAATTTCCTTCACGCCGTTGTGCCCATCATGGCACGCCAGAAGGGCGGCAGCATCATCAATATGGCATCCATCGCCGGACAGACCGGCAATCCCGGCCAGGTGAACTATTCGGCCTCCAAAGCCGGCCTCATTGCAATGGCAAAGTCAGTGGCAAAGGAGATGGGACCCCGCGGAGTACGCGCCAATGCCATTGCTCCCGGCTATGTCATCACCGAAATGACGGAAGTCCTGCCCCAGGCCGTGAAGGATGAATTCATCAAGCTTATCCCCCTCAAACGCGGCGCAACCGTGGAAGAGATTGCCAATACAGCCCTTTATCTGGCTTCTGACCTCTCTTCCTATGTCACAGGCCAGGTAATTGCCGTGAACGGCGGAATGTACTGCTAAGCAAAGCGCTGACGCTGAGACGTTTAACAAAAGTCGGGTGCACCTCAAGGTGTACCCGACTTTGCGTAATTAACTAAGAATCAGTTAATTAGATTACAGGCTGAAGATGAAGCCAAGCATAATGTTGGCGGAGTCTACGTCAAGACCTATACGGCTAACAGTGGTAGTGCTCTTGGAGTTGTCGGCATTGATCTGGGTCTGGGTAAGGTTCTGGAAACCTGCGGTGCCGATATGGGCCATAATGGAGAAGTGGCCGTCGAACTTTACGAGGAAGCCAGGACGTGCGCCAATCTCAAGAAGGCCATAGGTGGGACCCTGTACCCAAGCTCCTGTAGCCTGGTTGAGGTTTTCCTGTTTAATGGAGCTGTAACCGATGACACCATCTACAAAGAGGTCGAAACGGCGGCTGTTGACAATGGAGAAACGGAAGTAAGGTGCAAAACGGACACCGTCAATCTTACGTCCACCCACATTTACACCAACACTGTTGTTGGCAGAAAGTCTGTCACCGGAAACACCTGCGGCGGCGAGGAGAAGGCCCTTGTAATCATTGGGATCGAGAGAGCCGAGGGCTGCGATGCCGTGCATATAACCGATTGTTCCACCAACTGCCATACGGTCGTTGATACGGAAACCGACTTCCGGCATAAACTTGAAGGAAGTACCGCTGGTCTTGGAGTTTGCGGTATTCTGTCCATCGTCAAAAGAACTGGTGGAGAATGCCACGGAACCGCCAAAGTAAAGCTGGGCGTTTGCCTTGGTGCCGATGAGCATCATAAGAGCAGCAGCTGCTGCAAAGATGATTTTTTTCATAATGGTAGTTTTAAGTTGATTTGTTTATATTGGTTTCTAATATTTGTCGTCTATATCCTCAATCTTGTTCTCCACGTAGCTTAAAAAGCGCTTGCGGAGGTTTTCTGGATAATTATCATTTTTCTTTACATCTTTCTCGATCTGATAGATCTTAGCTTCAATCTGTCCGGCCTTGCGGAGGTCCTTTTTACTCACGGCGCTCCTGTACTGATTGAGAAGGCCGTTTACTCCGGTGCGTTTGCAAAGCCAGGGAAGGGTATAGGGAATATCCTCCGGCTTTGTTTCTTCCTCCACAAAAATCTCCGAGTTAATGCTCAGACGTGCACCCTTTGTGTCTTCTATCATGGACTTGGCCTGTTTGTAGGGGAAACGCTTTTTACCTCCGTCCACCTCCGGCACGGAGAAAACAACGGCCTTTTCAACAGATGGTGCGCTATTGAAAACCGGCACCAGATTCTCCATCTCCTCTGCCTGCAGGGAGAAGGAATCACGGACGCGCAGACCGTTCTCATCAAGAAGCGAAAGTTCCATATCCAGGGCCGATATCACAGCATCTGTTTCCTTACGGACAGGGACTACGGCCTGGATGTTCCACAGCTTGGGATTATCCTGGTCCGGGGACATATACACACGGACATCGGCCCCGGGAGAGAAGGAATCGAATCCGCTGCCGGCAAATTCCATCTGGCCTTTGGGGACGAAGATTTCTACAGGTTTTTTTGCGCAGGAGCAAAGCGCCAGGGCCGACAAGGCCACAAGGATAAACTTTTTCATACCTTGGATCAATCGTAGCGGTCTTCAATTTGGTCTTCGCGGTCTTCTACGTACTCCACAAAGCGGTCACGGAGCCAGGACGGAACGCTTCCGTCGTTTTTTACCTTCTTCTCTATGGACCAGAGCTGATCCTCGATCTGCTTCGCGCGGCGGTTGTTGTCGTTGCGGAGAGCAGACTCATACTGGCTCAGGAGGCCATAGACGCCGTACTTCTTGCAAAGGGCGTCAAGGGTGTTGGGGTTTTCCTGCTTGGGCTGCTCTGCCACAGCGGCAACGCCTTTACTGGAAGCGACGTTGAAATCCATCCTCACTCCCTTGGTGTTTGCAAGCAGCTTTTCCGCTTCTTTCTTGGTGAAATACTTCTTCACGCCATCCTGAGCCACCGAGAACACTATTGTGCGCTCAATGTTATCGGCCGAATTGTACACGGGGACAAGGTTTGCAAGATCCTCTCCCTCAAGGACAAAACCGTCACGTATACGGATTCCGCGCTCATCAAGCGGAACAAGGTTGATGCTGAGGCCGTCAATTGCACCCTTCACCTCCTTGCGGACAGGGATTACGGCCTGGACTGTCCATTCTTTGGATGCATCGGGATTCTGCGACGTGTAGAGTTTTACATCGGCCCCAAGGGAGAATGATGTAAAAGCGTTGCCCGCAAACTCCACCGTGTTTTTAGGGACATAAAGTTCTGTTGGTTTGTCACTTCCGCAGGCCCATGCCAATGCAGTGAAGCAAAAGAGAACGAACAGTTTTTTCATATGTTGAATGTGGTTTGTCTTACAAGCAACACAAAGATAGACAACCACACCCGCGTGTGCAACATACGCGCGTTACCGTTCGTAAAAACTATGTTGCAAATCGTAAAAAGGAGCCTTATCCCTTGTGTTCCATCCACTCAGACGGGCTCACTCCGGTGATTTTCTTGAAACTGCGATAGAAGGACACACGGTCCGAGAAACCGGATCTGTCGGCCACTTCCGTGATGGAAAGCGGGGGCTTTTCCTCCATAAGAAGGCGGGCGTAACGGATGCGCCAACTATTTACATAGTCGGAGAAGGACTGTTTTGCAAGCTGATTAATACAGGCCGATACATAGGTTCTGTTGGAACCAACCGCCTCTGCCAAATCGGCCACGGTCAGTCCCTTGGAGCGGAAAAGCTGCTGTGCCTGCATCTGGGCCTGGATCTTTTCCATCAGTGCCGCCTGGGAACTGTCGTCAGAGTCGGAAAAACCGTCCACAGATTCCGCAACCCTCACTTCATCGGCCGGAAACTCCGTCTTGTTCCCAAAATAGAAGATGGAAAACAGAAGGGCAGAGAAGCCCACAGACGGAATCATCAGTTCCCAGGACCCCATAAAGTGATCGCGGCCAAGCAGATTCACCGTGAAAGACATCATTGCGGTGACAACCAGCAGCACCAGAAGGACAAACAGAGGGTCCAGTCGCTTTTCCTCAGGATTTGAGTAAAAGTTGTTTACGCTGAGGCGGAAACGGAACAGGTCACGAGCGGCTATTACGCTGGAATAGATTGTAACCAGCGGGAACAGTGCCTGGGCGGCCATCTGGGCGCCGCCAAGGCCCTGCAGCCACCCGGCAAGGGAACATACAAAAACCGCCACTGCCGGTATAAACCACCAGAGATACGTCCAAGTCCGGGGTACGCTCTTTCCGGTAAGGCACTTCACATAGAGGGCATAGAGAGGGTATACAGAGAGATTGCAAAGGTAATAGAGACTCTCCGAAAAACGGCTCTGGAGCCCGTTAAAATGTAGATAGTGGCAGAAATACAGTGCCGATGTCACAATGCCGAAGACCGCCAGCGCAATATGTGCGCGGTCGGCCTTCCTTATCTGGAAAAGAAGGATGGCGGTCCATACAAGACACACCATGAACGGCATTGTGGTGGCCAGAGAGTACATTTATACAAAGATAATCAGAATACCTCACTATTGCAAAGCCGCGCGCACAAACTCCACAAAAATGGGCTGGGGATTTTCCGGCGTACTTTTGAGTTCCGGATGGAACTGAACGGCCACAAAGAACGGATGTGACGGTATTTCAACTATTTCCACAAGGTTGTGATCCGGATTCACCCCACTTACCACCATGCCGGCGTCTTCAAATGCCTGACGGTATTTATTGTTGAATTCGTAACGGTGGCGGTGTCGCTCGGATATATAATCGGCACCATATATCCTCCGCGCCAGCGTTCCTTCCTTTATATGGCAGGGATATGCCCCAAGGCGCATCGTTCCGCCTTTCATAGTGAGCTTTTTCTGTTCCTCCATCATATCTATTACCGGATAGGACGTGTTCGGATTGTCTTCCGTAGAGGCGGCATCGGCCCAGCCAAGCACATTGCGGGCAAATTCCACAACCGCCATCTGCATACCAAGGCATATCCCAAAGAAGGGAACCCCGTGCTCCCTGGCGTATTTCACCGCACATATCTTCCCTTCCAGGCCGCGGGACCCGAATCCTGGGGCAACCAGGATGCCTTTCATAGGGCCCAGGACCTCTTCCACATTGGAGGGGTCTAGGTGCTCGGAATGGACGCAGTGAACATTTACCCTGCAGTGATTGGCCGCTCCGGCGTGTATAAAACTTTCCTGGATGCTCTTGTACGCATCCTGAAGTTCCACGTATTTTCCTACAAGGGCAATGTCCACTTCACTCTGAGGATTTTTCAGCCTTTCCAGGAAAGCCTTAAGGCCGGAAAGATCCGGCTCCGGGAGGCCCGGGATTTCAAGTTTATTAACAACAAGGGTGTCAAGATGCTCGGCCTCCATATTGAACGGGACCTGGTAAATGCTCCAGGCGTCCATAGACTCAATTACGTGGCCGGGCTTGACATTGCAGAAAAGGGCAATTTTGCGGCGCAGTTCCGGCGTAAGTTCCTTTTCCGTACGGCACACAATGATGTCCGGATGCACGCCCTGAGACTGGAGTTCCTGCACTGAATGCTGTGTGGGCTTGGTCTTAAGTTCCTGAGCGGCCCTGAGGTAGGGAATCAGGGTAAGGTGGATGCTAAGGAAGTCCTCTTCCGGCAACTCCCATTGGAGTTGACGCATAGCCTCCACAAAAGGCTGGCTTTCCATATCGCCAACGGTGCCTCCAACCTCTGTGATAACAATGTCATAGTTGCCGGTTTGGCCAAGCAGAAGCATCCTGCGCTTGATTTCGTCAGTTATATGTGGCACTATCTGGACCGTTTTTCCAAGATAGGCGCCTTCCCTCTCACGCGTTATGACGGTGTTGTATATCCTTCCAGTAGTGACGTTATTGGCCTGGGACGTATGAATTCCAAGGAAACGCTCATAGTGGCCAAGGTCAAGGTCGGTCTCGGCCCCGTCCTCCGTCACATAACACTCCCCGTGCTCATAGGGATTGAGGGTGCCGGGGTCTATATTGAGATACGGGTCAAATTTCTGGATTGTTACGCGCAGTCCCCTTGCCTGAAGTAGTTTGGCAAGGGATGCGGCAATAATCCCCTTCCCAAGGGAAGATGCCACGCCTCCCGTTACAAAAATGTATTTTGTATCCATACTAACTTATAAAAAGTAATTCACGGTACTTTGGAAGCGGCCAGAGGTCGTTGTCCGTTATTTCCTCAAGGCTGTCTATGCCTTTTCTCAATTCCTGGAGTATTACCGACGCTTTTTCCGCTGCCAGGGCCTTTTCAAAAGCGTTTTCGCAGGACTCGGCATATCCACGGGCGGCGTCAAGTTCATCGGCCTTGCCCCTTATGTCTGAAAGAAGGCCGCTGCATTCCTTGATGAGGGACATCTGGGTGGAGGCAAGGCTCTGCCAGTTATCCGGGAAATTCTGCCTCATAAGGTTGAGGTTATCAAGGAGCCTGCTCTGGTATTTCACTCCGGCGGGGATGATGTGGTTTACGGCCATCCTTCCGGCCACACGGGCCTCTATGAGAACCTTTTTGGAGTAGGTCTCCCACTTTACCTCGTTGCGGGCCTCCAGTTCTTTCCGGCTGTAAACTCCTGTTTGCGTGAATAATTCCACGCTGGAAGGGGATGTGAACTGGCAGAACATCCTGGGAATGCTGTTTTCCGTGTCAAGCCCACGCCGGGCGGCCTCCTTTTTCCATTCCTCGCTGTAGCCATTGCCATCAAAGCACACTGTATCCAGTACGCTTGAAATGAGAGGTTTGAGGCAGTCCATTATAGCCTCTTCAAGATTTGCCCCGCCGGCTACGGCCTTATCCACGGATGCCTTGAACTCCGTAAGTTGCTGAGCCACGGCTGCGCTAAGAACGGTAAGCGCCCCTGCACAGTTGGCGCTGGAACCAACCGCCCTGAACTCAAAGCGGTTTCCGGTAAATGCAAACGGGGAAGTCCTGTTACGGTCTGTGTTATCCACAAAAATCTCCGGGATTTCCACAAGGCCTATGCCCCTGCCTCTTTTTCCCGTAATTTCAATGCTGGTGCTGGAAGGAAGTTCCTGAAGGCGGCGCATCACCTCCGTCATAGTCTGACCAAGGAAGGCCGATATTATTGCCGGCGGCGCCTCCTGTGCCCCAAGCCGATGGGCGTTTCCGGCGCTTGCCACGCTGGCTTTGAGAAGGCCGTTATGTCGCTGGACTGCCGCCAGCACATTAACAAAGAAGGTCATAAACTGGAGGTTCCCCTTTGCGTCTTTTCCCGGGGCAAGAAGTTGAACTCCCGTATCCGTTCCCAATGACCAGTTGTTGTGCTTTCCGCTTCCGTTTATGCCGGCAAATGGTTTTTCGTGAAAAAGGACCACAAAACCGTGCTTTCTTGCAAGCCGGTTCATAACGTTCATAATCATCTGGTTGTGGTCATTGGAGAGATTGGCTTCCTCATACACCGGAGCCATCTCAAACTGATTGGGCGCAACCTCGTTGTGGCGGGTTTTCAGCGGTATTCCAAGTTTGTATCCCGCCGTCTCCACATCTTTCATAAATGCCGCCACGCGGGAAGGAATGGCGCCAAAATAGTGGTCTCCAAGTTGCTGATTCTTGGAGGAAGAATGCCCCATAAGGGTCCTTCCCGTAAGAAGAAGATCGGGCCTTGCCGCAAAGAGGTCCTCGTCCACAAGGAAATACTCCTGCTCCCATCCAAGATAGGTATTTACCCTGTTCACAGCCGGGTCAAACAGCCGGCATATAGGGACGGCAGCATCGGAAAGAGCCTTCAGGGCCTTTTTAAACGGGGTTTTATAGTCCAGAGCCTCCCCAGTGTAGGAGATGAAGACCGATGGAATACAGAGAGTGTCGTCCTGGATAAAAACCGGGGATGAGGGGTCCCAGGCCGTATAACCGCGGGCCTCGAATGTGGCGCGGATGCCGCCATTGGGGAAAGAAGACGCATCCGGTTCCTGCTGCACAAGGGACTTCCCGTCAAACTGCTCTATCACGCCGTCACTGCCGTCGGGAATGATGAAGGCATCGTGTTTTTCCGCCGTCCCGCCCGTGAGAGGCTGGAACCAGTGGGTGACGTGGGTTGCCCCGTGGGCCATTGCCCATTCTTTCATTTCTCGCGCCACGATATCGGCCTTGGCGGCATCAAGGGGAGCACCGACGTTGTATTTCTTGAGTTTGTTGAGGCCGAAGACCAGAGAGCCAAAGTATTCTGAGGGCCTTCCTGCAGGGGTGTCCGTTTCCCGGGCCTTCTTCTTGAAGGCGTCCTGCACAACGCTAGATCTAAAATGTCCCATAATGACTTCAAAATCAATACGGGACACAAATTTGGCGATATTTTAAAACAATTGCAAAACTTATTTTGATTTTTTGAATGTCACTCCCATTCAATGGTTGCCGGTGGCTTGGAGGAGATGTCGTAGACCACCCTGTTTACCCCGCGCACCTTGCGGATAATCTGGTTGGAGACATCCCGGAGGAAGTCGTAGGGAAGCGGAAACCAGTCGGCCGTCATGGCGTCTGTGGAAATGACGGCCCTGAGAGCCACGGGATTCTCATAGGTTCGTTCGTCGCCCATTACGCCCACACTCTTTACCGGGAGAAGAATGACTCCGGCCTGCCAGATTGCGTCATAGAGGTTGGTAGCCATTTCTGCTGGATTTGCGGCCGATGGATAACCCATCCCCGTGCAGTCGTAACTGCGGAGGCCGCTTATGAAAATGTCATCGGCCTCCCTGAGGACGGAGAGTTTTTCCTCCGTGACCTCCCCTATTATGCGGATGGCAAGTGAAGGGCCGGGGAAAGGATGCCTGTTAATGAGTTCCGGGGGAACGCCAAGGGCACGGCCTACGCGACGAACCTCATCCTTGAACAGCATACTGAGAGGCTCCACCACCTTCAGGTTCATCTTCTCCGGCAAGCCGCCAACGTTGTGGTGGCTCTTGATTTTGGAGGCTATTCCGGGGATGCCGGCGCTCTCTATTACGTCAGGATAAATGGTGCCCTGGGCCAGCCAGCGGGCGTTTCCAACTCCGGCGGCGTATTTTTCAAAGGTCTCCACAAAGAGGCGGCCTATGGCCTTGCGCTTGGCCTCGGGGTCTGTAAGGCCTTTGAGGGCGCTGAGGAAATCATCGGATGCATCGGCCCCAATCACATTGAGCCCCATTTCCTTGTAGGAGGCAAGGACGTTTGTGAATTCGTTCTTTCTCAGAAGGCCGTTGTTAACAAAAATGCAGGTGAGACGGCTGCCGATTGCCTTGTTCAGAAGGACGGCGGCAACGGTTGAATCCACTCCGCCGCTGAGGCCAAGTATAACATTGTCCTGGCCGATTTTCTCCCTCAGGGCCTCCACGGTTGTAGAAATGAATGAATCCGGGGTCCAGTCCCCCTTGCAGCCACATATCCCAAGGGCAAAGTTGGAGAGCATACGTGCACCTTCCACGGTGTGGTAAACCTCAGGGTGGAACTGGACGGCAAAGGTGGGTTCCCCTTCAAACTGATAGGCGGCGTTGCAGACATCCTCCGTCGAGGCTATTACCGAGGCTCCTTCAGGGAGGGCCGATATACTGTCTCCGTGCGACATCCAGACCTGCGTTTCCTCACTCACACCTTCAAAAAGAGGAGACTTTGCAACCAATTTGAGGATGGCCCGGCCGTATTCACGGGTGTCTGAGGCTTCCACCTTTCCGCCGCACTTCCAGGCCAGATACTGGGCCCCATAGCATATTCCAAGAAGCGGAAGGCGGCCACGGAAAAGGGAAAGATCCACCTGCGGAGCATTGTCGTCCCTTACCGAGCAGGGGCTTCCGGAAAGGATTACGCCTCTCACGTCGGCGTCCAGTGCGGGCACTTTATTGTATGGGTATATTTCACAATAGACGTTGAGTTCCCTCAAGCGACGGCCTATCAGTTGCGTGACCTGGGAACCAAAATCCAGAATGACAATTTTATCCATTGTAATTTGGTGCTTTCTTGGCTATGGCAACGTCGTGGGGATGGTTTTCCTTCACGGTGGCGGGGCTTATCTTCACAAATTGGGCTTTGTGAAGGGCGATAAGGTCCCTGGCGCCGCAGTAGCCCATTCCGGAGCGGAGGCCGCCTTCAAGCTGGAACAGGACATCGGCCACGGGACCCTTGTAAGGGACACGGGCCACAACGCCTTCGGGGACCAGTTTCTTGGCGCCTTTCTGGAAGTAGCGGTCTGCGCTTCCGGCCTCCATGGCGTCTATGGAGCCCATTCCGCGGTATCCTTTCATCTTCACGCCGTCCACCTCCACAATGTCTCCGGGGGCTTCGTCGGTGCCGGCGAACATACTGCCGCACATCACGCAGGATGCGCCAGCGGCAAGGGCCTTCACCACGTCTCCGGAGTAACGGAGGCCGCCGTCGGCGATGACGGGGATGTCTCCGGCAACGTCGGCGACATCGGCAATGGCGGTAAGTTGCGGCATCCCAACGCCGGCAACTATGCGGGTGGTGCAGATGCTTCCGGGGCCGATTCCAACCTTGAGGCCGTCGGCGCCGGCTGCTATGAGGTCTTTGGCTGCAGCGGCTGTGGCAATGTTGCCAACCACTACGTCTAGGGCGGGGAATGCGGCTTTTACGGCCCTGAGGGCATCCAGGACGCCCTTTGAGTGGCCGTGGGCGGAGTCAAGTACTATTGCGTCAACGCCGGTCTTCGCAAGTTTTTCAACGCGGTCAAGGACATCGGCCGTTATGCCAACTCCGGCGGCAACCTTCAGGCCCTCGGCCTTAACCTTAGCTACTTCATCGGCCTGCCTTTCCGCCGACATATTCTTATGGATGACGCCAATACCGCCTTTCCGGGCCATGGCTATTGCCATCCGTGCCTCCGTGACGGTATCCATCGCGGCCGATGCAAAGGGGCTTTCAAGGCCGATATTACGGGAGAATCGGCCCTTAAGGGACACTTCACGGGGAAGGACCTCGGAGTATGCGGGAACCAGGAGGACGTCGTCGAATGTGATGCCTTCCTGCATTATTCTTTGGGATAGAGGCATAATGAATTAAACTGATAAATCTAATGGCAGATCTGATATGTCTTTGAGGCGCTTCCCTTCAACAAGAATATTAAGCATTTCTTTTGCGTCTTCCTCCTGTTCAAAGGAATTGACAGCATTGATAAGTTCCGGCAATGCAAAATGATAAACGCAATCTATGTCGCCGGTTCCTAGCGCCAGAGAAGCAAGTCTGGACGGAAGCGGTTCTCCTGTAACAACAACAATGTGAGGAAGATGCCCTTTCCTGTTTCTTATAAGCCCCAACGCTTCCGTACGGCTATTCTGAGCACGGTCACTCCTTATGGTCCATTTGGCAGACACCGACGCGTGAAGAATAGGAAGTCCGGTAAATGACTTTCTTAAGTCCGAATGAGTAGAAACATTACTTCCCACTATCTCACAAGGGCTGTTGATAAACTCATCTGTCTCCGGTTCACGATAGATTACAACATCCGGAGCGACCATATAGTCATTTCCTAAACTTGCGGCCAGTTTCGGGTCCTCCAGAGTCAAAGTTGCAAGATAATCGAGATGTTCATATTGAGCAAAACTGCTTGTCTTTATGCTGTTTCGATTCCCGAGTTTTGCCACTTTCCACTGTCCGGGCCTCAGATGCTGCAAGTTTGGAAAGGTCTCTTCAAGAAAGAGCATATTGATACTCTCAAATCGGGCGCCAGATGTCTGCCCAAGAGCTTTTGTTTGAACGTGGGCTTCCAGTTGCGATGCCACTTCTCTGGCAATTGCAACAGAAAGACGGCTGGACTTATCTGCGTTGCTGGGGATACCATCTTTATCGACAGATAGAATGCCTTCGTCAAGCAAACGCTTGTGATATCTGTTTCTTGCTTGTAATATCAGCGATTCCATTATCTAGGGCTTTTATGATTTCTATTCCTACTGCTTCTGCCACTGGTGGAGGAAAAGCATTTCCTATCATCCTGCAAGCACTTGTTTTCCTGACGCCAAAATACCACCCATCCGGAAAACCTTGTATCCTTGCCATCATCGCTGGAGACAATTTGGGCATTCCCTGGAATGAGGCATCCGGAGAATCATCGGCAACTCCTCTGCCATCAACCCCCAATTCCGCCCAGGCTTGCCTTGCCCTTGTAGGGCCAAGGTCCGGACCTCCGTGTTTTTTACTTCCTCCAACAAGTGTTGGGGCAATTTTATCGGCCCGTCTTGCCCAGGCAGCCGAATGCGGCCACCCATTCTTACTCATCAAGTCAAGAAGTGCCTCCCCAACAGTTACCGGAGGATTATCAAGTGGCTTTGGAAAATCAAAGTAATCCGGGATATCTCTTCTTATGGCAACAATTACAGCACGAGGACGAAGTTGAGGGACACCGTAATCGGAGGCATTTAGAAGTTTGATATGCGGCCGATAGCCGGAGCGCATAAGAGCGTAGATTATGGATGTGCGGTAACTGTCAAATTTAGGCTCCATAAAGCCTTTTACATTCTCTATAAGGACAGCACGAGGATTTATTTCGTTGACAAGGCGAAGCATTTCAGGGAACAGATCCCTTTCGTCATCTTGTCCCAGTTGTTTTCCAGCCACACTGAATGGCGGGCACGGAACGCCTCCAGCAAGCAAATCTATTTTCCCCCTGTATGGAATTCCGGAAAAATCACGCACGTCCTTGCAGATTACATTCCAGTCGGGTTTATTTACCTTCAAGCATTCGCAGTATTGCTCTTCAAACTCTACAAGGGCCATATGCCTGAAACCGGCAAGTTCAAGCCCCAGGGCCTGTCCTCCGGCTCCGGTACATATCTCTAGCGATGTGTAGCCCTTCTTCATTTTACAAAGATAATAATAAACAACTATTCAAGAAATCATACTCCTTCATTTTTACTCAAGAATACGGAATAATTTTTGCAACGGGTTGTTTCAAACAATTAAAACTCCTCCATATGAAAAAAATATTCCTCGCCATCCTGCTTGGATGTATCGGCATCAGTGTCTCGGCACAGGTATTTGTTGGCGGACAATTTGGCGTTAATCTCGCCAGCACCAACAATAAACTGACTTCAGGTTCTGCGATAAGCACCTCATCTTTCAGCCTTGCGCCAAATGTGGGCTATAAGTTTAACGACAAGATTTCAACTGGCGGACGAATCGGGTTGTCTTTTGGCGCCAACGGGGCCGATAATAGCAATCTGTTCGGGGTCAGAATTCAGCCCTATTTCCGCTATGCCCTGCTTTCTCTTGGCAATTTTTCCATCGCCGCCGAAGCCAATATCGGCTTTGGAGTCCAAAACACGAACGGGAAATCAGAAGGTATTGGAACGTCAAAGATGTCAAGCCTCAATTTTTCCGTTGCTGCCGTACCGGTTCTTCTTTACCAACTTAACAAGCACATTGCACTTGAAGCCAATCTCAACATCCTCCGGCTTGGCGTGAATGTCAACAATACAAAAATAACTTCCACACCAAATGGAGGAAACCCTGTCACAACCAAAGACGACAACGTCACCTCCTTCATACTGGGGGCCAACGCTAACGATGTCTTTGGGAGCAATATTGGTGCTGTTACTATAGGGTTTACCTATGCTTTCTAATCCCAGACTATCCTTCAGTTACGTGAATAAGTGATTTGACGGGGGCGATCCCTTCCAGTTTGGCGCGGCCGGGAAGGTCATCAATCTCTACCAGGAATACGAAGTCCTTTACCTTGACATTGTACTGCTTGCCACCGATGATGACCTTCTGGGCATTAAGGCCTTCGGCAAGGCCCTTTGCGGTGCCGCCGGTTGCAAGGATATCGTCAAAGAAGGTTATTTCCACGGTGTCCCCTGTGGGTTTGCTTGCAGCAAGGTCACTGTTACGGAAATACACGTGGTCCGGGCCATACTCCTTCATTATTTCCACCTGGACCAGGTCTCCTTCACTGAAAGGAAGTTTACCCTTCTTACGGAGAGGGATTACGTTGTGAACGTTTGCGGCGCTGTAGAGCATGGGGGCGGCAAATAGGAAACCGCGGGCCTCGGGGGCGGCCACGTTTGGAGCGGCGCACATTGCGGCAAGGTCATCCACAAGGCTCCTGAAGAGTTGTTTGTCCTGAAGGAATGGGATGATGTCCACAAAGTTCACTCCCTTGATGGGGAAATCCGGATAGAATTTGATGAATTTACTGTAGTCCATAACTTATTCTATTGAGTTCATATCTATCAGGTTGTTCAGGAGGGCATACACCGTAAGGCCGGCAACGGTTTTGATGCCGGTTTTTCGGGTGATGTTCTTGCGGTGGGAAATGACGGTGTAGATAGAGATGTTGTAAAGATCGGCAATCTCCTTGTTGAGCATTCCCTTGGCAACGGCCACAAGTATTTCCTTTTCGCGGGCGCTCAGTTCCCCGCCTTCGCCGCGCGGAGCCTCCGATTCATCCTCCATCCGGCTCACTACGGGCACCAGGATGCCGTCCTCAATGAAGGTGTGGCGCTCAAGGTCGCTCTCCAGGCTATAGAGGTAGAAAAGCACCCTGAAGCAGTCCTGGGAACTGCTCTGGGAAGGCTGATACATTGTGACCAGTTTTTTAAGGTCATCCAGTTTCTCCTCCACGTTAGAGTGGTTCTTCTCATATTCACCGATGGTGTAGGGTTCCCTCTCACGGCTGTCAATCATAGCCTCCACATACGGGAAAACCGTCTTTTCCTCATAGTCAAAGTGACGCTCCAGTTCTTCCTTGTAATCCCCGAAGAACTTACGGATCACCTTCTTGTGCATATCGTCACAGGGGCCGATCATATCCTCGATGGCGGCTGCAAGGGCCGGCACCATAGTTTCCAGATAATAGGTGTGGGAAAGACGGAGATAACGGACAATATCCTCAAGGCAGGCTCCTTCCATCTGCTCCCTGGAAGGCCGATAACCGTCAAAAGCGTAAACCTTGCAGATGATGAGGAAGGTTTCAGGGTCTATGCCCATGCCGTCACAGACCTCCTTTACCGTGGCCTCACCAAAGCCGTAACTCATCCCAAAGCGGGAAAATACCCCAAGAATAGAAAAATTGACGTCCAGCAGGTCTGCCATCTTCATGGCCGGACTGATGGACGTTATGGACACCTGAGGTTTCATCTTACAAAATTAGAAAAAATTTGGATAGTCTGTGCCGATTTTTCGGGAAATGTCGCAGGTGGTAGGGCAAAGTGTCGCAGGTGGTAGGGCAAAGTGTCGCAGGTGGTAGGGCAAAGTGTCGCAGGTCAAGCAGTGATTCGTCGCAGGTGGCGGGGCAAAGTGTCGCAGGTCTGCGTTTTTGGCGTCACCTGCGACGCAAATCGGCCACAGGAGCAAAAAAACGTCGCAGGTCCGGCGTTTTTTGCAGACCTGCGACGGAATGAGTCAGAACTTGCGACGGTGTAAACTTTGACCTGCGACGGTACGGGCCAGAACTCGCGGCGGAGCAGATGGCCACCTGCGACATATCGGCCAAGCACCTGCAACACCAGGTGCTCCCGGCTGCGGCGCTAAACCATCGGCACCATCTTTCCCGCCGATGTTTTTGCGCCCATCGAAGACAGCAATCCGGCCACTACATCGCGGGGCATTCCCAGACATCTTGAGAGCTGCGGTACCGTGGTCCTGTACGACCTGTACAAATATGGCAGGAGTCTAGCCTTTACTTCCGGGGTCATTTCGGGGATGGTTTTATGGTACCATTTATCGGCCAGTTGCTTTATCACGGCCAACATCTCGGTGTCTGTCCGGGAGTGGCGTCCGCTGCTGACCAGCATCTGCTGCATTTCCGGGACATTGACTGAGCCGATCGTTTTGAGAAAGAACGCCTGGTCGTTGGAAAAAGCGCTCTCAAGATAAGCATAGTCGCAGGCGCTCGCGGGCTCCACACCGCCATCGGCATTTACGAGCCATGGCACTCCGGACAAATCTTCGTGGGTATGGAAGACCGCTTCCCGTTCCCTCCGGCTCATATCGGCAACCCGGCGCACGGCTTCGGGACACCTGCCATCAGCAAACATTCCCCGGTATCCGGACCAGCGATAGTCCTCCACGCGCGAGCCGGCATCTATTGCGTTGCGGGGAATATACGCCAGCGCATTACGGACGTACCAGTCAGAATCCAGATACTTTACACTTATATCAGAGCGTGCCAGGACAGCCTTCTCCTTATATTTCCAACTCAAGTATTGGGAATGGCGCTTTGTTATCAGGGAAGCCGTATTGAAGGCCGATTCAATACTCTCTGCCAGCAAGGAGCAGTGCCCGTGATTAGACATTGCTATTGCAATTATTACAATGCAATTAGCCATATGGGCCGATACATAGAAGCACTTTTCAAGATGGTCATAGTCTTCATCGTCCTTGCAGAGAAGAGCAGTCTCCATCCCCTCCAGACTTATATGGAAGGGAAACACCTTGCACACTTTACCGTCAGGCAAAGTGCGCGTTACGATTCGCTGGAATGCCATAGTCAGTTCACCGGCTTGCCGATATCCGAGAATGATAACCCCATAGGGAAGACCCCGCTGATCGGACGGATTATATTTGACGGGTCAAAACCATAAGGCTTTTTCAGCGAAGAGGAATACTTCTCATAGTGAGGTATAAAACTGAACATCATGGTACTCCAGAGCTGCTCGGCATTGTCATACGGCTCTGCACACGAAATAATCTCACCCATTGACAGGTAGCGGATAGCCTTGCTGACGTTCAGGTTGTGGTCACGCCATATTGCATTCACAAGCCCGCGCATCACCTGCCTGTACCTCTGGTCTACGAGTTTTGCCACCTCATCTAAATCCATAGGAGGAGATTCCAGGGAATCGGAAAACTCAAAATCCGTACTGAACAGCATTTCGCCGTTGTCGTCCACCAATACTTCCAAAAACTTTTTCATAACGATAATTATTATATGGTTTATATGATTGTGCAAGGCCTGGCAGGATTGCCCAGAGGCACTTGGATTGAGAGATTTTGGGAAGTAGCCCGATTGCAAACATATGTTTTTTAATATCCTGCAGCAAGACGTCTGTGCAGATTTTTACGTTTTTTGTGAATTATGTGTTGTTTCACGGGGTTCTTCACCTGAAACAACAAAAGAAATCTGTCCTGCCGCATATTTTTTTTGTGATGTTTTTGGCTATCCCGAGGCTTTTGGCTGATGGCCCTTGGAAAAAATGCCCCCTGTGGGAGGCAGATGACGGGGCAAAGTGTCGCAGGTGGCGGAGCAAAGTGTCGCAGGTCTGCAAAAAACGCCGGACCCGCGACGCTCTTTTGCTTCTAGGGCCGATTTGCGTCGCAGGTGGCACCAAAAACGCAGACCTGCGACGGTTTATCGAAGGACCTGCGACGTGGAGTGATGAGACCTGCGACGTTTTTATTATCTTTGTACCGTGAAACAGAAATACCAGATAGAAGTTCCGGGAGGCGGGGACAAGAAGATCCTTCTTCACGCGTGCTGTGCTCCGTGCTCGGGGGCCATTGTGGAATACCTGGTAAAGCACGGCGTGAGGCCCGTAATCTTCTTCTCAAACTCCAATATCACTCCCCTTGAGGAGTATAGCCATAGGTTAAACGAGTGCATCCGCTACGCCAGAGAGTTTGGCCTGGAGGTGGTTGAGGATAACTATGACCACGATTCCTGGCTTACCTGCGCCTCCGGTCTGGAGACAGAGCCGGAACGTGGCGCCCGCTGCCTGGAGTGTTTCAAGCACAGACTCCTAAGAGCCGCGCAGTATGCTGCGGCCAACGGTTTTGAGGTACTCACAACCACCCTGGCCAGTTCCCGCTGGAAGAGTCTGGAGCAGGTGAACGAAGCCGGCGCCTGGGCCTGCTCACAGGTCCAGGGAGTGACGTGGTGGGGCCAGAATTGGAGAAAAGGCGGTCTTCAGGACCGCCGTAATGAGATTATCAGGGAGCAGAACTTCTACAACCAGCTGTTCTGTGGCTGCGAGTTCTCTCAGAGAACAGGTTCTGCAGAACCGTCAGAGGCTTTATAGTCAAACTTGGAGCCGTGCCAGGTCCAGGAGAGAAGGGCGCTGCCGCTTCGGATGGAAAGGACCTGACGGAATACGCGGATTTCCGTTGCTTCCGGAGAACCAACCTTGCCGGCAAGTTTCCAGTCACCACCTTCCAGAGTATACACATTGGCATAAACTCCGCCATCTCTGCGCCTTGCAATCACAAGGTCCGGGGCTCGGTTTCCGGTGAAATCATGAATGCCGATAACTGTGTCTCCTTCCCCGGATTCCAGGTCTGTGCCATTGATAGAAACGGCCCCAGAGGCCAGTGAGGCCTTGAAACTGGCCTTGTCAATTGAGAAGTCAAGCGTTCCGCTTTCACCAAAGAAATAACTCTCAAGGCCCACGATAAAGGTCTTGGACTCATTGTCTGAATAAGTACGCATTTGGGCATAGGCCGTAAGCCCGGCCAGAAGGCATATTATGGTTAGTAGTCTTTTCATTATGTGCAAATATACACATTTTTCACAATATGCATACCCATCGGCCCTTTCTACGTGGCATATCGGCCACGGAGCGTCGCAGGTGGCGAGGCAAAGCGTCGCAGGTCTGCGTTTTTGGCGTCACCTGCGACGCGAATCTGCCACAGGAGAAAAAAAGTGTCGCAGGTCCGGCAAATTTTGCAGACCTGCGACGAAAACGCTTGGGACCCGCGACGCCAAAGGGCTGGACCCGCGACGCCAAAGGGCAGAACCCGCGCCACTAAAGGCTTAGAAGGAGAATCCTATACCAACCTTAATCTGGGAACGGGATGTGTAAGAGTCTTTGATCTTGGAGAAGTTCAGCATGCTGTGATCATAGCCGATGATAACCTGGATGTCACCAGCCTGGAGACCCACGCCGCCACCGAGGTAGATGTTGAAGGGATTGGAGATACCGCCCTCGTTCAGGGTGGCAACTTCCTTGTTATCCGGGCCGTACAATTTTCCATTGAAGTAATTCAACGTGTATTTTCCGGTAGATTGCACAAATGTGCCGATTCCGGCAGAAGCCTCAGAGGTTCCTTTACTGCTGAAGGCCATTTGGAAAACAGGGCCGGCATAAACGAAGAGATTGAAATCCCGGCCGAACTCGAAAGTATAATTCAGGTTGATGGGGACATTGATTGCAAATTCCCTGTAGGTCTCTCTTTCGCTCTTAAAAGTACCATAAATGGCCTCACTGTTGTTCCTTCTGTCAAAAAGGGTGCTGAAGTACACTCCGGGAGCCACACCAAAGCCTTCAACCACATTGAGGTTGTACTGGCCTCCAAGGTAAAGGCCATTGAGGTTGGTCTTGTCCGGATCTCCGCTTGTATACTTTGTTATTTCCGTTGAATTCAGCCAACCTGCACCAAACGAGAGCTGGGCGTGGGCCTGGGTTCCAAGAAGCAGTGCCGCTGCGCTGAAAACAATAGCAACTATTTTCTTCATTATCTTACTGTTTTACAGAAAAAGCCCTTTACGGGAAAGGGCTTTTTCTAAGTGGTTTATCACCTAACAGATTAGAAGGCGTAACCTACACCAAGTTTAATCTGGGAACGGGAAGCGGTTTCGTTGCTGTTCTTGGAGAAGTTAAGGAGGCTGTGATCATAACCGATGATAACCTGGAAAGCTCCGGCCTGGATACCAGCGCCGCCACCAAGATAGATGTTGAAGGGATTCTGATAGCCACCGTCGTGCTGACCAACTTCTTCATTCTTTGCGTTGTAAGTCTTTCCGCTGTAGTTGTCAGTGGTATACTTTCCGGTGGATACACCAAGACCGCCTGCTGAGAGAGAGGCCTCATATGAAGCCTTGCTCACGATACCAAGCTGGAAAACAGGGCCTGCATAAACAAACACCTTGAAATCTCCACCGATTTCAAATGCATAATTCACGTTTACAGGAACATTGAGATCAAACTCCCTGCTGGATGCATTTGTGCTACCAGAGACACCATAAGCAGAATCGCTGTTGTTCACTTTTGCGAAAATACCGGAGACATACAGTCCGGGGGCTACGCCAAGACCGGCAACAATGGGAAGGTTGTACTGACCACCTACGTAAAAACCGTTAAGGTTTGTCTTGGAGGGATCGTTATTTCCACTCTTTACAGTCTCTGTTGAATTGAGCCAACCTGCACCAACTGAAAGCTGTGCAAAGGCGTTTGTTCCGGACAGCATAAGGGCTGCGCCAAGAACGATTGCAAAAATCTTTTTCATTGTTAAACTATATTAGGTTAAAAATTATATCCAAGTCCTATCCTGAGGAGACCGCGGGTAACCTTTCCGTTGGGATCTGTGGTAAGGTTGAGAAGACCGAAGTCATAACCCGCATTCACGTGGATAAGTTCAGAAACCTCAACACCAAGGCCGATTCCGAGATAAAGGTTGATGAGGTTACGGGCATCTATAGCCCTTGACTTGACCGTGCCGGGAATTGCCTTGTATTGGTTGTAGATCATTGTAGGGTTGTCGTCGGTGTCTATGACGCGGTCATAAAGTCCCAACTGGAAGGTGGGACCAGCCCAGGCCTCAAGCTTGAAATCGGGGGTGATCTCAAACAGATACTGGACGTGCAGCGGGACGTTCAGAGCTATCTGGTTCATGACGGCCCTGTTGTCAAGGGGATCGAAAACATCCATCTGCGCATGGCGGCCAAAGAGGAAAGAGACATTTGCACCAGGTGCAAGGCTGAGACCTTCAGTGATGCTGTCAAGGCCGATACGATATTTTGCTCCGGCATAGAAACCGTCAAGCATGTCACTGCCGGAAACCGTCACGTCACCACTTGCGAGTTTTTCCGTGAAGGTGCTGTTTTCTGTAGCGTGGAGGTATCCGCCATTAAAAATAAGCTGTGCATTTGCCTGCATTCCGATGAGCAGGGCGGCTGCAATAACAAGTAGTTTTTTCATTTCAAACTATCAATTTAATCATACAAAGATAGCAATTTTTTATTTAACCGTAACTTTTGCGTAAGTTACACCGTACCCGGCCCAGTACCCGTATGCTCCCTTCATGTTGCTTTTCGGATTGCTTGTGATAGGGAAAAAGCCCATTGTACTGATGGTTGAAATGCCGTCAAAACCGTCCCAGAACTGCCATATATCCTCCTCAACCCGGCAGAACTTGATATTCACCGTTTCCCCAAGGATGTACAGCGGCCGCCAGCCCTTGCCCACCATAGTCCAGCCCCTCATCACGGTAACTGCGCCGGCCCTGTTGGTGGCAAGCTCACCGCTCAGCAAACATGGATGATACATTGTATCTTTTCCGTCTACCAGGGTGAAGAAGCGGTGATAATGGTCAGGGTCGTTGAAATAAGCGGTAACGACATACATAGTGTCGTACCGTTCCGATTTTGTGACCTCCACCCGGTCCAGGGGCGGAGGCTCAGGCACGCGTGACGTGGCTTTTGCCACGTGGTTGCCGTACATCACCTTCAGGGTATAGCTGTGCCCGGAAACGCCTGCCATCTCGTCAGTAGTGTAAACATACGGTGGCAGATACCGGGTGTCCTTGCGCCCAGTAAGACGCACCTCCGTTCCGGTATCCTCGTCTTTCACGGTTACATAGGCCTTGGTGTAAACGTTGCCGTCAAGGTCATCCACAGATTGCGTTACTTCCGTTGCCGCCACGGGGGATGTGACCATTACCACCGGGGCCGCTCCAGAGTCTATCCAGCCCTCCACGACCAGACGGTCAGGATCCCGCTGCAAAGGCTCCGTGGCGCAGGCTACGGCAAGAAACAGGAATATGGCTGGAATGGTCTTTTTCATTGTCAGAACTTGTAGAAATAGGAGATGGACGGCAGGAAACGCAGATACAGCGACATCGGCCTGTAGGCAAAAGTCTTTGCGTCGTCGCTGGGGTCAAGCATATAGAAGACGTCGTTCTTGTATCCGGCAACGTTATACACGGCCAGGGTAAGGCCGTGGCCGCGTCCGTCGGGAAGGCGGCGGAAATAATAGGAGGCCGATATGTCCAGCCTGAAATACGGCTTCATCCGGGCCGAGTTGCGTGGCGACATCTCCGCCACTATCATTCCTCCAGTCATAAGGAAAGAATCGGCCTTTGTGTATGGCAGACCGGAGGCCAGCACCATCACGCCGCCAAAATCCCATCGGCCCTTCGTATAATTGCCAACGGCATTCAGCTCGTGGATACGCTCGTGGTTGGACGGAATGGTTTCCCCGTCAAACGTGCGCAGGGAACGGGAAAGCGTGTAATTGATCCAGCCCGTGAAATCACCCGCCTGCTTGTGGAGGGTGAGGCAGAAACCGTAGTTCTGGCCATATCCCGTCCTGAGGTATTTTGGGGTACTGTAATCCGGGTCCAGGTAATCCATAAGGGTGCCCGTATAATCCAGCTGGTTTGTCAGATATCTGTAAAACAGGGATGCCGATATTGAGTAGCGGTCTCCCTTGTAGCTGCGGCCCCAGGAAAGGGACGCGTGACGGGAGCCCTGGGGCAAAAGGTCCTTGCCGGCAAGATACCAGAATTCAATGGGAAGGCCGATTGAAGAGACGCCCGTCTGGAACAGGTTCTGGCGGCTCAGGCCCGCCACAAGCTCAAACTTGCCGGCCCAGTAAAGGTCCCAGGACAGCTTTAGCTCCGGAATTACTGCGGGGTAATTTGCGCCATCGGCCGAATGCCAGAAAATGCCCTTGAGAGACGCTGCAAGGCCGAAGTTTGAAGTTATGGGCCAGCTATACTGCACCCGGGCCGATGCCTCCACCGCCGCCTGGCTCTCGTCCGGGGCGGCCTGGGAGATATCCTTGTTACGCACCTGGGTCTGTTGAGGGTTGGAGTGGTGCCCCTCCACGCGCACCTCGCCAAGCCATTGGCCCGCATTGAGGGTGGACGAATAACCCAAGGTGCCGATGATGGAAGGCAGGTACATATCGTAAATGTCGTGCTCCAGGTCCACCGCCAGGTTAAGGCGGGTGTAATACAGTACCTGGTGCAGGTCTCCCCAGCTCCATTTATGCCGGTGATGCAGAGAGCCCTTTATGTTCATCCATTCAAGGCCGAAGCTGTATCCGCCGCGGGAGCTGCGGAACTTGATATCGTCGCCGCCCATCATAAAATCGGCCCAGACACGGTCGTTTTTGCCGGGCTCCCAGTACCAGGTGAGGTTCCCGTCCGTAAAACCGTATTTGAAACTGTACACGTCCACCCTCAGGAAACTGCCGTAAAGAAGGTTGATATAGGAGCGCCGCAAAGACAGGAAAAGGGCGCTGTTGCGGCCAGTGGGAATATCCAGGGTGCCTTCCGCCTCAAAAAGGCTTGCGGAAATCTGGCCCCTTATGCGCCCCGGAATGCGGTCCGGGAGCTTCATGTCCACCGTGCCGCCAAGACGGTTGGCCCCTGAGTCGTAGGGGGCGAAACTCATTCCGCCGTAATGGCTTGGAATAAAGGTTGAAAACAGGCCCAGGACGTGTGTGGCGCCATAAATTGGCGCGCCGTCTACGGAAACCAGCGAATGGGAATTCTCCGTTCCAAGGATATGGAGGCCGGCGTCAAACTCGGCGCCCGTCTGCACGCCGGGAAGGAGTTTCACTATACGGATAGGGTCAGGCGTGCCGGTGATGGAAGGGATACGCCTGAGCAGGTCTGTGTTTATGTAAATAGGCCTCGTCGGGGCGATTTCCAGAATGGAGGTGTGAGACTCTGACGTAAACACCGTGCTGTCCAGACGCTCCTGGATGGCGGCGGAATCCGGTTCCTGGCCCCAAAGGACCGTGGCCCACAGCAACAGAAAGCCTATGGTCAGAACACGCCTCATAGTACCACCGCTCTAAGGATATGAGGGAGGAGGTTGTTCCAGGCGTTGTAGAACGCTGATTTCTCGTCGTTGTCGCTGGCCATGAACTGGTCCACGAAAAAGGTATTGCGGTCTACTTTGGTGCCATCGGCGGCCATCAGAACCAGCTCCCAGGTCCAGTAATCGTCGTAACGGTTCTTATAGTGCAGGGGTACCACAGTAACGTAGCCTCGGGCTTCCGAGAGGTCACCTTCATAATAAACCTTTATATCTATGGCCGATGCGGCTTTCTCCACCAGGGGCACAGCATCCTCCTCCGTCTCTGCGTCCGTGAGTTCGCGGAGCGTCTTCCAGAGGCCGTCGGCGTCAACGCAGCCACGGAAACTTATGCCGGTGATAATGTCCTGTGACACCTCAACGTTCTCCATCGGCCCGTTTGCTTCAAAGGTGCCTAGCACCACGCCGTCAACCGCCAAAGTGATATTTGCCTCCACCCGGGTGCTGCTGTAAACCAGCGGATTTGCATCCAGCCTTATCCCCGTCGATTCTCCCGAATAAACGTCTCCGTCTTTCCGGAATTGCCCCACCAGGGCCCCTTTCCTGAAGATGTCCAGGCTGGCCTTTTCACCGTCCTTTACGTATACGGCTTCACTGGGAACTCCGTCCGTTTCAAAACTGAGGGTTCGTGACTCTTCCCAGCCGCCATCGGCCCTGCTTATTGCCACGTAGGCCGCATCCAGGGTGCGCATTTCCTTTTCCCTGACTCCGGGATCAAGGTGCTTGTGAAATTCCCTTTCGCAGTTTTCCCACTGGGCTCTTTGCCAGGAAGAACTCTCTTTGAGATTGACCGGCACGGCCTCCTGTTGAGCCTTGCCGCAGGAGAATAGCAGCGGCAAGGCGACAAGGATAAAGTATGCAAGGAGACGCCTCATCAATATGCGAAGATACAAATAATATTAGAAAACCTTGCCCAGCCCGCGGAAGAACCATTTGAAGTTCCTTTGCCAGGCCGGATAATCGGCTATCATCTCCGGGGTCACTTCATAACAGTTTTCCAGGTCGTCCACTATAAACTGCTTTACCTGGGCGGCAACGCCGCAGTCATAAAAAAACAGGTTGCTTTCATAGTTGGAAACCATTGAAAGGACATCGAGGTTTATGGATCCGACGGCCGAAAGATAATCGTCCACAACCATAAGCTTGGCGTGGTCAAACTGGTCCGTACGCATAAGGATATGCACCCCGGCCTTTACCATATCATCAAAGTACACCCTTTCGAACGGCACCACTACCGCTGCAGGAGAGTCCTTGTGCTCCGGAATAACGATTCTTACGTCCACGCCACGGAGGGCCGCATCCGCAAGTGCATCGGCAAACTCCTTGGGAGGCTTGAAATAAGGAGTCTTGGCATAAAAATAGTGCCTGGCATGCTCCAGAGCCCATATATACGCCTTAAGGCTCAAGTGGTCATTCTCTTTTGGATCCTCATCTACTGACTGGACAATTACACCCCCCTCGTATGGCTCCGCCACTTTTGTTTCATAGGCCGATGGCTTCCCGTGACGGCGCGCCCACATCTTGGCGAAGGCCTTCTCCATCTTCTCCACAACAGGGCCACGGAGACGCACCACCATATCATCCCAGTCGCAGAAATAGTCTCTGGCCACGTTCATTCCTCCCGTATAGCCCACGGTGCCGTCCACAAGCACGTATTTCTGGTGGTTGCGGGGCCTCAGGGGCAGGAACGGATGATGTTTTACGGATACTCCGCTTTTCTTCATACGGTCTACGAAGTCCGCCCTGGTTGTGAAATCTTCGGCAATAAACTGCACCTCAACCCCGTCCAGGGCCTTCAGGCGCAAGGCGGTGCGTATGACGTTGCCGGCAAAATCGGCATCAAAGATAAAGAACTCCATATGGATGCTTTTCTTTGCCGCCATAATGTCGTCCTGCAAAAGCAGGAACTGTTCCGGGCTGCTGGGGAGCAGTTCCACAAGATTTCCTTCCGTGGGTTCCCTTTCCGGAAGCGTGGACAGCATCTGCGTCAAAGGCAGGTATTCCTCCCGAATCTGCGCCTGCAGGGCAAGCGGAATCAGGAGGAATGCTGTAACCGATATACAGAATGCCCGTTTCAACTACATGCCGGTGTTGTGCATTATGAAGGAGTAGATATCGGCCTGTTCCTCAAGCACTTTGGCAAGCGGTTTGCCGCCGCCGTGGCCGGCCTTGGAGTCTATCCTGATAAGTTGCGGCTTGTCTCCGGCGTTGCACTCCTGGAGGGTTGCGGCAAACTTGAAGGAATGGGCGGGAACAACCCTGTCGTCGTGGTCGGCGGTGGTCACAAGAGTTGCGGGATAGGCCGTTCCGGGCTTCAGGTTATGAAGCGGGGAATATCCAAGGAGATAGCGGAACATTTCCTCCGAGTCCTCTGATGTGCCGTAATCCGGAGCCCAGTTCCAGCCGATAGTGAACTTGTGGTAGCGGAGCATATCCATAACGCCCACCTGGGGAATTGCAACTGCGTAAAGATCAGGTCTTTGCGTCATGCAGGCGCCAACCAGGAGGCCGCCGTTGGAGCCGCCCACGATGGCAAGTTTCTGAGAGGAGGTGTAGCCATTTGCGATGAGCCATTCGGCCGCCCCGATGAAATCGTCAAACACGTTCTGCTTGTTCATCTTGGTTCCCGCAAGGTGCCAGGCCTCTCCGTACTCTCCGCCGCCGCGGAGGTTCACCTGCGCGTATATGCCGCCTGCCTCAAGGTAAGGCACTCTCATTGCGCTGAATGACGGGGAAAGGGAGATGTCAAATCCGCCGTAGCCGTAAAGGTAAACGGGGTTGGAACCGTCCAGTCTGATACCTTTCTTATAGGTAAGGAACATAGGGATGCGGGTGCCGTCCTTTGAGGGGAAGAACACCTGCACCGTCTCAAATCCGGAGAGGTCAAAAGCGGTCTTGGGCTGCTTGTAGACAATGCTGTCGCCGGTTTCGATGTTCCAGAAATAGATGGTTCCGGGGGTTGTGAAACTGGAATAGGAGTAGTAGCACCAGGGCTCTCCGAGTTTTGCAACAAAGGAAGCGGAGCCAACGCCCGGAAGGTGCAGTTCCTCTACGCGACGGCCGTCATGGCGGTCGTAGAGGTAGGCGTGCGTGGAGGCGTCCTTGGAGTAATTTGCAATGATGAAGCCGTCGGTTATGAAAGACACGCCGTTAAGCACGCAGTCCCATTCCGGAATAAGGTCCTTCCACACTTTTGGATTGCCGATGGTTGTGACCACAAGTTTATTCATCGGTGCATCCACGTTGGTGAAAAGGTATATAAGTTCGCCGTCAGTCTCCACGGGGTAACAGGCGTTCTTCATATCCCGGGTGATCTGCACAAACGGGGAATCGGCCTTCCTTAAATCCTTGACATAGAGATTATTGCCGATATCGGCCCCGTCCTCGTAGAGGAAGCCCATAGTCTCTGCCTCGTTGACCGTGAACTGGTAGAAGCGGAGGGGCTCGGCGGGATTCTCAAAGAAGAGGACGTCTTCCGACTGGGGCGTGCCGATCTTATGGTAGTAGATCTTGTGGCCCTCGTTCTTGCCGCTGTAGGCGTGGTCCTCGCCGGGGCGGTCATAAGCGCTGTAGTAGAAACCGTCCCCGCACCAGGCCGCTTCCGTGAACTTGGCCCACTCTATGTGGTCCGGAAGGAGTTCCTTCGTCCGGGCGTTCATAACGTAGATTTCCTCCCAGTCACTGCCGCTACGGGAGATGGTGTAGGCCATGTATCGGCCATCATTTGAAAAATAGCAGCCCTTCAGGGCAACGGTGCCGTCTTCGGAAAGGGTGTTGGGGTCCAGGAAAACCACCGGGACATCCTCCGGAGAATCCATCTCGTAGAGGACGCTCTGGTTCTGGAGGCCGTTGTTCTTATAGATGTACCACTTGCCGTTTTTCTCATGGAAGGGCACGCCAACCTTCTCATAGTTGGCCACTTCCTTGAGGCGCTTCAGGAGTTTCTCCCGGCCAGGGAGGCGCTTCAGGTAATAGTCCGTCACCTTGTTCTGGGCCTTCACCCATGCGGCTGTTTCTTCGGAGGAATCGTCCTCCAGCCAGCGGTAAGGATCCGGAACCTCTGTGCCGAAATATGTGTCTACGGTGTTGTCTTTGCGCGTTACCACAGGCTTGGGTGCGCAGGCGTCAAATGCAATTGCTGCCATTAGGAATAGAATCAGTGAACGTTTCATATTCCCAAAGATAGTGAAATTGCGGTAATTAATGAAATTTCCGGTGGGATTCCCGGTAGGCGGTGGAGGTTAAGTTGCTGATACGTAGCCATTTGCAGAGTTAGCACTACGGTACCTGTGCCCTTGTTAATGAGGTCGACGGCTACTTATACCTTCAGTCTCCTGTGAAGCAGATCAATATACGATGCTTTGAGTTCATCGGAAAGGAACGAGCGCTGAATTTCTTCCTCAAACTTAGGAAGGAGATTCACATACTTCTTCCTGACGTGGTCAAATACAATTTCAGGGACTCCGCACGTTCGGTAGGCAGCCCTAAAATCAGCATCCTTAATACGCCTTTTTTTCCCGTTCAGATTAAGTGCCAGTTCTTCGTCATCGTCAGGATTGCTCAATACGGCGTTCAGAAGGTCGTAGGCCGGAGTGAGAACGGGCTCGTCTGCAGGAGAATACAAGGAGAAATTCTTCAGGTGCATATCGTTGTTCCCTGTCAGCCAGGAGAAAAACACCAGTTCAAGGAAATCCACCATATCCAACTGGGCAGAGGTTGAATATTTCCGGATGGCCTTGCCTATCTGTTCGTAGGAACTACGATACTTGTTCTCTGTCTGCCGTTCCGTTAACTGGCACATATCTTCCATCGCAATCTTCTGTCCATCGGCCTTACGGTCAATCCGCTTAGTCAGGTAACCAATGCTGTCGTCTTTCATTCGGATGAGCGTATGGGGAACAACCTTCAGTTTTGCAATCTGGGCAAGGTGCATAGTCACGTCTTCGTTCTCGGGCAGCATCGCAAAGCGATCCGTCTGAGGCTTGAAGATATAATCGCCCCAAAGGCCAACGATTGTGAGTTTCTGTGAATCCTTGTGCTTGTCAAGGTTCAAGGATAACTTGGGCTGTACACCTGTGAGTGTTGTCTGCGACTTGATTACCTGGGCGGCCAGTTCATCCATCTGCGAACGCGTATAATCCAAAGAAGGAGCCGTGGGGGTTCCGAAGAATTTCCTGCAACAGGATTTGTGGAAATCAACCTCTCCGGGGTTGAGTTCCTTGTAGCAATACAAACATTTACTCATCGCCGTCCTCCTTTATGGGTATTACACTTACAGCGCCAATGCAGTCCTTGCAACACAGAAGAAGCAGGGAGAACCTGTCCAGTTCACTGATGTCCGTGTTGCGCAGCGCTACATCCAGGAGCCAGCCTTCCGGAATAAGGCCGTCGAAGAACGGGAAAAGAACCGTAGATTTGTAGGGCTTCACCGACAAAGGAAGTGTAAGGCTGACGGGTTTGGAGGTCTCATCAGCAAGATACTCTTTGTCATACTGGAACTCATAGCCTTCATCCGTCTCTTTTAGGATGCCGGCTGCCTTCCCTTTGTATTGAATCAACGCTTTACTCATTTCACCTTCTTTTGAGGAACCAGTTCGTATCCGAACAAATCAAACACCTGGGCAACTTTATCCATACGGACAGTGGCCTTTCCCTGCTCCAACTCACGGACGAAGTTCAGGCCTACGCCGGACTTCATTGCAAGGTCAACCTGCGTCAGACCGTGCTCTTTCCGCAGTTGCTTTAATGTTGAAGATATGACGTTACTATTCATGATTACATTCGTTCGGATGCAAATATATGAATTATTTCTCAAATTACATCACAACGAATGTAATTTTCAAAGATTGAGGCCAATTACATCCGAAAGGATATAAAACTCTATCTGAAAAAGAAGTGCCGCCACCTCGGGACCCGAGATAGCGGCAGTTCTTCTGTCATCCTGAGGCGATGCCGAAGGATCTACTTTCCCCTCACAAAGTGCCGGTAATCAGAGCCCCATGAGCCCACAGAATACGTTGTACCCTCCTTCTGCCAGGCCATCTCCCTGGATGTCAACTTCACAAGCTTGTATGTGACATTGCTGAAGTCCGACATCGACGGATTGATGGTAATAGTGCCCTTGTTAATCAGGTCAATGGCATAGTGGCCGCTGTAGTCGTGCGATTCACCGCTTAGGGCATCATAAACGTGAAGTTGATAACCGTTGTTCCCATCAAAGGTGAACGTCACCGAACCATCCATCGCGAACACCGTGGGGTCATATTGCTCAGTCCAGGTGCCTTCCAGCTTGTTCACATCGATCTTCTCACAACCGCTCAGCCCCGTATCCACAGCCTCGCGCCACTTTTCCGTATATCCGCCGAACTTCCAGGTAAGGGCTACGCCAATCTTTCGCTATTCCTACCCCTTGGAAATCTTGAAGCAACATACAGCAAACTACCACTACAACTTATCACTTACCTCCGTCTTCCTGGCGTGCTTGAAGTTGATTGAGGTCTTGCCAAAGCGCCAGGTCAGGCCTAGGCGGAACTGGCGGGGATTGTACCAGCCTTCATTGTGCTGATAGTATGTATCCGTATAAGTATCGCGGACGGGACCGGCATAACGGTTCTGGAAGGGCATGATGGCCGATACAGACAAGACAAGCCGGTTCTGGAGGAAGCCTTGCCGCAGGCCAAGGGAATACTCATAGTCAACGCCGTGGTAGGTGCGCTGCAGGGTGATTTCGCCTCCTCCAGCATCTGCGGACGCATACGCCATAGCTCCTTTCCATAGGAACACGTTGGCGCTCAGGCTGACATTCCAATTGATGCCGTCGTTCTTCTGATCCAACGAGGGCGCGTAATAATAGTCGTACCCGACCAGGGCCGATGTCTGGAGACTGAACTTGTCGGAGGGATTCCAGTTGAAACTGAGCATCTGGTCGATATGGTTGTATTTCACCGCGTTCTCGTAGGTCGATACCTTGACGCCATCCGGACCAACCACGGACAGATATTCAATCTTGTTTCCCGAGTGACTGCCATAGGTGCGTGCCGTCAGGTCCCATTTGTCCCCGCTGGTGCGATACGTGAGCGTCAGGGCATCGGAGACAACGGTCCGCAGATCGGGATTCCCGTGCGCCCTGCTATAAGGAGATTCCTCGAAGATATAGGGATTGAGGTAGCTCACGCTGGGCCTGCCCAGGCGGCGGGTATAGGATAGCGCAAGCGAGTTCTTCGGATCAATCTGCCAGGCCGCATTCAGATACGGCACGATGTTGAAGTTGCTGTTATCAAAGGTGATGTCCCTGGAAGCGCTCTTGGAGAGTCCCCGGTTCAAGGTGTATTCCAGCCGGGTGCCGGCCTTTAAGGTGAGCTTGCTAAACTTGTACCCATAGCTGGCATAGGCCGCAAAGATGTGTTGCTTGTAGTCCAGGTCGTTGACATTGGAATTGTCAATGAACCACTCATTCTTAGCGTAGTCCCACAATTCATCCTTGGAATCGGCCACGTGGCTGCGCAGCGTGTATTTGCCTCCGGCTTCAATCTGGTGCTTCTTGTCATTTCCTGATTTAGGTTGACTCCGATTGGAGTCTTTCCCTGATAGAAGTTGACTCTGGTTTAACTTATAACTGATAGATATTGACTCGTAGTCGT
>ONOQ01000061.1 GCA_900319485.1 uncultured Bacteroidales bacterium
CTTTACGCATACTCTGACCGCTATTCCGGAAAGTACTATTACGCTTTCAGCGGCGCTATGGCCGATGGTTACACCCAGACTTCCCTGGGTAACGACGAACTCAAGTGGGAGACTTCCCGCCAACTCAACGCCGGTATCGACATAGAGGTCCTGAAAGGCACCCTCGGCGGTTCCGTGGACTGGTACTACAAGATTACGGACGATATGCTGGTGCAGGAATCCCTGCCTACATCTGTAGGCCGCAACGCCTCCCGCTGGGTGAACAACGGCAGCGTCCTCAACACCGGCGTGGACGTGGAACTGTTCTACCGCCGTCAGTTCAAGGACTGGGGCTTTGACGTAACCCTCAACGGCGGTTACCTCCACAACGAGGTCCTCCGCCTTGACTCTCCCATCCTTGGCGGTCTGGTGAACGACGGAGTGTACGTCACCCGCACGGAGGTTGGCCATCCTATCGGCTCCTTCTATATGTATGAGATGGAAGGAATCTTCCAGAACGACGTTGAGGTGATGATGTCCCCCATCCAGGGAACAGGCATAAAGCCCGGCGACGTGAAGTACCGCAACATCGTTGAGGATACCGTGATTGACGGCAAGGACAGAACCTTTGTGGGAAGCGCCATCCCCACCTTCACCACCGGCATCAACCTTGGCCTCAACTACAAGGGCTGGGACTTCTCAATGTTCTTCCAGGGCGCTTTCGGCCAGAAGGTGTATGTCCAGTTCTTCAACGACTCCGAAGGCTTCTACCGCGGTTTCCCCGCCACCAAGCGCTATTATGACGGACACTGGACAGGGGAGGGGAGCACCAACGAATTCCCCCGCGCCACCTGGGTGGGCACGAACAACCGCAAGGTTTCCACCCGCTTCCTCCACGACGGCAGTTATATGCGTCTGAAGAACGTTCAACTTGGCCACTCGTTCAAACTGCCGGAATCCTGGAACGTTGCAACCTGCAGGGTTTACCTTGCGGCGTCCAACCTCCTCACCTTCACTTCCTATCCGGGACTTGATCCTGAGATGACTGTGAACGCCAACTCCACCGGAGAAGGAGACCGCGCAAACGGTATCGACTGGGGAACCTACCCGGTTGCAAAGAGTGTTACCCTTGGCCTCAATTTAACCTTCTAGAGATATGAAAGCAAGAATCATCATAGCAATTGCCGCAGCAGCGGTCCTTTCCGCAACATCTTGCGAGAAATTCCTGGAGGAAAACCTCAAGGGCGGCTACTCTGCAGAGAATTATTATACTACTCCCGGCAAGGCCGAAATGGCCGTGAATGCCATCTACAACAGCCTCTACGGCAATATCCTGTGGATGTTCGGAGACGTTGCCTCCGACGACTCAGTGAAGGGCGGATCCGACGGCGACCAGCCCCAGATCAACGAGATCGACTCCTTCACCGCTACGGCGGACCACGGCAACCTGGGCACTTTCTGGCAGGATACCTACGAGACCATCACCCGCGCCAACAACGCCATCGACGCCATCTCAAAGATGGGCCTTGAGGACAAAGTGGCCGCAAATCTCATCGGCCAGGCAAAATTCCTCCGCGCATATTCCTACTTCAACCTTGTGAATATATTCGGAAGGGTGCCCCTGAAGACAAAGCCCCAGAATGAGAGTTCCGCAATCCACGTGGGCCTTTCAAGTATAGAGGACATCTACGCCCAGATTGATGCCGATCTTACGGACGCGGCCGCAGGCGTCGGAGACCTCAAGGATGGTCACGTGAACCGCACCGCCGCCTACGCCCTCCTTGCAAAGAGCAAGGTTTTCCAGGGCAAATGGGCCGATGCCCTTGCCGCGATAACGGCCCTTGAAGGCCTGGGCGCAGGTTATGACCTGGATCCGGACTACGCCAGCCTCTTCGCTCCCGGCGGAGAAGACAGCGTGGAGAGCATCTTCGCAATCCGCTACGGCAACAACAAGACAGCATCCCTTGGCAACAACCTCTGCGTGTGGTTCGCTCCCTTCGAGGAAGGCGGTTACAATTTCAACGCCCCCACAGATTCCTATGTGAGTGTATTCGACGAACTTACCGTGGGCGGTGACACGGATCCCCGCCTTGACGCCTCAATCGGCCGTGACGGGAAGCCCTGGTTCAACGGTACCACCTTCAAGAAGGAATGGGGCGGAGCCACCGGCTACCTTGTGAAGAAATACGACCAGGACGATGTAGAGGACCAGGCAAAGGCCCAGAGCACCGTTCCCCAGCAGCGCATCCGCTACGCCGAAGTCCTTCTCCTGAAGGCCGAGGCTATGAACGAGAACGGAACCGCCGGCGCCGCCGCCGTGCTTGATCAGGTCAGGGGCCGCGCAGGCCTTGCTCCCACCACCGCCACCACCCAGGCGGCCCTCAGGGACGCTATCCGCAAGGAGCGCCGCCGCGAACTTGGCTTCGAGTTCCACCGCTTCTTTGACGTGATGCGTTACGGAAAGGAGTACGCCGTGGCCGCCCTTGGCGCAGCCGCCTGGCCTCAGGACCGTTACTATTTCCCCATCCCCCAGGGAGAGACGGACGCAAATTCCGCTTTGAAAAACTAAAATCAAACCATAAATATTAATCCATTAACCAAAACACAACAAAATGAAAAAGATTTTCGCATTTGTCGCAATCGCCATCAGCCTGGTGGCTGTGAGTTGCACCAAGCCCGCCGCAAACGGCAATGGCAATGACAATGGCAAGCAGCAGGAAGAGGTCAATGTAGACCTTACCGCCCTCAACGCCCTCCTTTCCGAGTGCAAGACCCTGGCCGATGCCGCTACCACCGACAGTTGGGCCCAGAAGGCCATCGACGACTTCAAGGCCGTCATCGCTACCGTTGAGAAGGCTATCCCCGCCGCCACCACACAGGCTGCAGTTGACAACCTCCTTGCACAGCTCAAGACCGCAAAGGAAACATTCCTTGCAGCAGAGATCGGCGCAATTCCCGCAGACGCCCTTGCATGGGCCCTCTCTTTCGAGGAAGGCAGCGGCACTGAACTCAAGACCACCGGCAAGTATGAGTGGACTGTGAAACTCCTCCCCGGTGAGGAAGGCGCTCCCAAGTTCGTGGACGGTCACAAGGCCGGCAGCAAGGGCCTCCAGTTCGGTTACGGCGCTTACGGCGAGTTCCAGGATGCAGTGGCCTCCGTTCTTGAGACTCCTACATTCTCAATCGCCTGCTGGGTGAACACCGCTATCTACGAGAACAACTACATCCTCTCCTGGAACAAGTGGGACACCTGGAAATTCCAGACCCAGAGCACCAACAAGGCTTTCCTCACCGTTCACTTCGGTGACGTATGGATCGACCATGACGGCAACACCGAGATCCCTGAGAACGAGTGGCATCACGTTGTAGCCACCTGCGACCTCACCAACGGCGCTATGGAATTCTATCTTGACGGTGAACTCACTATGAGGTGGGACAAGGAGAACGAAGGCAAACTTGACATCACCAACAAGACCTTTGCCCCTGCACCGGAAGGCACCAAACTCCTCCTTGGCCTCCAGGAGCCCGACTCCGAGACCGGCTTCTACACCGGCAAACTGGACGACCTCGCTTTCTACACCGTTGCCCTTGACGGCGGCCAGGTAGCGAAACTGTTCAACGACCAGAAGTAAACACTTCCGTTTCAAGCCGGCGGAGGCTGACCCTTCCGCCGGTTTCAAATTATTTTCATTATATTTGTTCCTGTTATGAAAAAGAATATCACTCTCATACTCAGTTTGTTCGCCGCTGTGGGAACGCTTTTCGCCTGCACTCCGGCGCCTGTCCAGGAGCAGGAACAGGAAGATGATCCTACGGAGAACACCGGAGAAGACGATCCTACGGGGGAAGACAACCCTGATCAGAAACCAGGAGAAGATGACCCCGACAAACCCTGGGAAATCCCCGGGGAGGAGACACTGTCGCCGTTTGTGTCTCCCGGTCCCCGTGAGCAGGTGAGCATCTCCCGCGTAGATCTTATGCCGGATATGCCTGCCACCTACAAGATGCTGGACTGGAGGCAGAAGGCCCTGGATTACGACGCATATGTCTTTGACTGGGACGCAACCGGAGAATATCGTCCCCTCATCTGGCTGGACCAGACAGGAAGGAACTCCCCGTATGACGGATTCGGCCTTTACACCACCCTCGGAGACATCCGCCAGGGGCCCCAGAGTCCGGGCGGCCACGAGGCAATCAACACTATGGCGGCCGTTATGGGCGCCGGCCTTGTGGGTATAGACAAAACCTCCCAGGACGGCTACAACTACCCCCAGATGCTCCAGAACTATTTCGCCGGCCGCAACGAGTGGAACATTATGGTGAACGGCACCTCCGGATTCGCCCAGGACTGGTGGTACAACATCCTGCCCAACCTCCTGTACTGGGGTGTCTGCGACGTTTTCCCGGGCGTGGAGGGCGCAGATCCCATCCTCCGTTCCATCGCGGACCAGTTTGCAAAGGCCGATGAAGCAATGAACGGGGACTACGGCTACAGTTGGTTCAAGTACAGCACCATGGAGGGTAAGGTGAACAACATCCCCCGTCAGCAGGATGCCGCCGCAGGCCACGCCTGGGTGCTCCTGAACGCCTACCGCAAGTTTGGGGATATGAACCACCTCCGCAGGGCCGTGAGCGCCATGACCGTCATAAACAACCTCCCGGAAAGCCGTTTCTATGAGATTGTGCTGCCGTTCGGAGCATATGTGGGCGCCGTGATGAACGCTATGTACGGAACCTCCTTCGAGGTTGGAAGGGTGCTCCGCTGGACTTTCGAGGGCAACAAGAGCAACGGCCGCGCGGGCTGGGCAGTGACGGTGGGCCAGTGGGGCCCCTACGACATCTCCGGCCTTCAGGGAAGCATCACGGACGGCGGCGGTTACGCCTTCCAGATGAACTCCTATGAGATGGCCTGGCCGCTGGTTCCTATGGTGAAGTATGAGCCCAAGTTTGCAACCACAATCGGCAAATGGATGCTCAACAATGCATCGGCCTCCCGCCTTTTCTTCCCTCTGGAGATTGACGATGAATACCAGGCCTGCCCGGATATAAAGAACATCACCAATAATATAATCGGCTATGAAGGCCTCCGCAAGAGGGACCGTTACGGGAAGATATCGGCCCAGCCGGTGGCGGAAGGAGACGGCCCCAGTTGGCTCTCCGGTATGCCTGACTGCACTATGTTCAGCCTTTACAGCACTTCGCCTATAGGCATTTTCGGGTCCATAATCTCCACCACGGACGTTGAGGGAATCCTTTCCCTGGACTGCAACGTCACGGACTTTTATGCCCACCGCCCCTTCCCGTGCCATCTCCTGTATAATCCTTATGCCGATGACAGGACCGTCACCTACAAGGCCTGTGGCAGCGCGCCGTATGACCTCTTTGACTCGGTTGCCCGTGACTATGCCGCAAAGAACGCTTCCGGCGACTGCTCAGTTGTGATTCCGGCAAAGAAAGCGGTCCTGGTGTATGAGATTCCTGCAGGGACGGAACTTTACTCAACGCCTTCAGGACACGTTTTCACGAAGGACAGGACCATCGTTGCCTGGTAAGCCCTTGACTTTCACAAATAAAAGCCGTACCTTTACGCTATGAGAAACGTAATTGTATCGGCTTTTATTTTTTTGCTGGCCTCCTGCGCCGGCGGCTCAGACTGGACATTAACACAGGACAGCACCGGAAAAACCTATCCCGCAACCGTCCCTTCAACGGTGGCGGCGGTGCTTCTTGAAAACGGCGTGGAACTCACTCCGGAGGCCCTTGACGGCAGTTTTACCTATTCAACCGTCTTCAAGGCCTATGACCCTTCGCTTCATTACACCCTCCGTTTCGACGGCCTTGGGTATTATGCCGATATCTTCTTCAACGGGGAGAAGATAGCCTCGAAGGACACCACCTTCGGCATCTTTGCCGTCCGGGAGTTTGACGTAACCCGCCTTATGGAAAAGAGGAATCTCCTTGAGGTGAGGCTTGAAAGGGCAAAGGCCGGGGACCTCAACCTTGGCTGGGTGGACTGGAGCCCCGCTCCGGAAGATGAGAGTATGGGCCTTGTGAGGGGCGTTTCCCTCCGCTCGCACGGAGACGTTTCCATAAAGGACCTCTACGTCCATCCCATCCTGGATGAGGATATGGATGAGGCCGATATAGAAGTTCGCGCCCTCCTTTGCAACCACAGTGAAGAATCACGTAAAGTGGTACTGAAGGGCGTTCTGGAGGGCCGTGAGTTCTCCCATTCCCTTACCCTTGGCCCCGGAGAAACCCGTGAGGAGGTGTTCGAAGCCCTTGAGATAGAGAATCCCCGCCTGTGGTGGACCCACGATCTTGGAAAGCCGGAACTTTACAACCTGAGGCTCGTGGCCCTTACCGGAAAGGCGGTATCGGACAAAGCATCCCGTACCTTTGGAATACGTAAGTTCACTTCCCGCCTTAACGCAGACGGCAACCGCCAGTACACCCTCAATGGCCGTGACATCCTTGTTGCGGGCGCCGGCTGGGCCGATGACCGATATCTCCGTGACACCCATAAGAGCATTGAGCACCAGGTGAAACTTGTTAAGGATATGGGCCTTAACTGTATCCGCTTTGAAAATATCTGGGGTAAGGATTCATACATCTATGATCTCTGCGACGAGCAGGGCATCCTTGCAATCGTGGGCTGGAGTTGCCAGTGGGAATGGGAAGGCTACTGCGGCATCCCCCACAGCAATCTCTACGGCTGCATAAATGACCCTGAGCGCAATGCCCTGGCATACCGTTATTTCCGTGACCAGATGCGCTGGATCCGCAATCACCCCTGCGTGGCCGCCTTCCTTACCGGCAGCGACCGAATTGCAAATCCTCAGTTGGAGCCTCTCTACCTCAAGGAATTCAAGGCCCTTGGACTGGAGTTCTCCTATATATGCAGCGCTGCGGAGAAAGTTTCCATGGCCGGGCCTTCCGGCAACAAGATGACGGGTCCCTATGAGTACTGCGGCCCGGAATACTGGGTGGATCCGCAGGCCGAAGGCGGCGCGCTTGGATTCAACACGGAAACGGGTATCGGCCTCAATATGCCTCAGATTGAATCCGTGAAGAAGATGATAGCCCCGGAGGATCTCTGGCCTGTAGGGAAGGCCTGGGACAGCCTCTGCACCGTAGCGGGGGAGGGGATGCACAATACCGGCGTCATTTGGGAGGCGGTTTCCGGCCAGTACGGAGAGCCTTCCACCGTGGAGGAATTCGTCGCCCGCGCCCAGGCGGCAGATTATACCGGCACGCGCGGTATGTACGAGGCCTTCCGTATAAATATAGGTAAGGCCACTGGCGTTGTGCAGTGGATGCTCAATTCCGCCGTCCCTATGCTCTACTGGCAGTTGTACGACTGGTACGGAATCCCTACGGCCGGTTATTACGGCACAAAGAAGGCCCTGGAGCCCGTACAACTCCTTCTCCAGTGGGAAGAGCGTAAACTCTATGCCGTAAACGGTCTGGCTTCGGGAAAGGGAGTGGCAAAACTGGACTGCACCGTCCGCATCTTTGACGCCGCTTCCCGTGAGATACAGTCCGTCCCCGTGAGCGTAAGCGTCCCTGAAGGCAAGTCCGTCCCTGTGCTGGACCTTCCGGAAGGAGAGGATCTCTTTGTGTTTGTGGAAGGCGGCGCAAATAATTTCTACGCCGTTCCCGCCCAGGGCAATGTCCACGACTGGGCGCATTCCAGTTGGTTCCAGACTCCCATCAGCACCTATGCAGGCCTCTCATACGTAACTGCTCTTCCGGCACCGGATCTCAGCATCACGCAGGATCCAATCGGCAATGTCACGGTTGAGAATAATTCCAATACCGTGGCCTTCCAGATTGTCCTTAAACTCCTTGACGGCAAGGGAGACCTTGTCCCGGAGGCCTTCTGGTCCGACAACTTCTTCTCCCTGCCGCCTCACGGCAGCATAAAGGTTTCCCACAGCGGCAAGGGTAAAGTTGCCTGGACGGCCGGGCTGTAGCTATTTTTCCGCTTTACGGATGGTGCTTCCTGGAAGGATGGTGTGAACTGCACCAAATACTGCAATCTGGGCAAAGAAGGCCGGATAAGGCGTCATCGCGTCACGTTTGACGCGGTACTCCACCTCCTTGGGCTTTTTCCCGGGGATTCCCCTCAAGTGCGGTTAGGCTGTCTGAAGAGTGGACCCCTAACCGCAAAAACACCCCATTTTTGCGGTTAGCCTGTAGGGCTTTTGGACCACTAACTGCACTTCGTACAGCACCGGTAGGGAAAACTACACCGGCACGGCAAAGACAAAGCGGGCGCCGGGGCTGTAGGTAGTATCCAGGTAGATCTTGCCCCCCATCTTGGCGGCTATTTCACGGCAGATGCTGAGGCCAAGGCCGGTTCCCTGGACGAAATCATCCAGTTTCACAAAACGTTCAAAGATGCGCTGGGCCTCTCCCTCTGGGATGCCGGGGCCGGTGTCCTCCACGCTGAAAGTAATCATCCCGGGAACTTCATCCAGTGAGCAGCCAAGCCGGATCTCTCCCTCCTTTGTATGCTTGCAGGCATTTGTGAGGAGGTTTGTGAGTACCTGCTGGATACGGAGGGCGTCTGAGGTGAAGGTGAACGGCAGTTCCATTGACGGCTTGAAAAGAAGTTGCACCCCGCTCTGGAGCCGGTGCTCGGCCGCCCTCATTGCCTCCTTGCATATTGATTCGCATTCGGCCTCCCCTATGGTGATCCTGTAGCCACCGGTGTCCATGGCCGATGTACTCATTAGGTCGTCAAGGAGCATGGTCATCATGCTGGTGTTGTTCAGGACGTGCTTCCCGAACTCCTCCTTCTCCTCTGCTGAGAACATGCCGTCCGGGAGCGCCAGAAGCTGGGAGAATCCCGTGATGGCGTTAAGCGGGGTACGGAGTTCGTGGGTCATGTTCTGGATGAAGCGGTCCTTGGCGGCATCGGCCTTGAGGACTCTTTCATTTGCGGCGGTGAGTTCCGCAATCATCTTCTCATCTTTCTTCTGCGTTCGGCGAAGGTTCCTCACGTAGGAGAGCAGCCCCAGGATGACGCCCAGAAGAAGAAGGATGCCCAGCACCATCACCATGCGCGTCACTTTTTCCACCTGACGGGTCTTTTCCTCCACCTGGTCCTGGAGGCGGTCGTTCTCATAGCGGGCATCCATCTCGGACATATGCATCTCAAGGATGGTGGAGAAGTCTTTCTGGTTGGCGTTGAGGCAGAAATCCTTCATATCCACGGCCACGTCCAGCCTGCCCACAGTCTCCGCTACGGCGGAGAGAATGTAGATATTGTTTGGCAACAGGTTATAATATACGGATTTATCGGATCTGTCAGTTATGTCAAAACTGCCGTCATACAGGGCGTCTATACTATTGAAGAAGGTTGGGGTCTGCCGGCCCAGAGCCTGCTTGTGAGGCGACTCCAGGCATTTGTCCCGGAAAGACTTGTAGCGGGGATAGTCTCCGGCCACGGCAGCAAGTATGGCCGATTCCCGCATACACATCACGGTATCTACCGGAAGGACGGCGTTCTCCCAGGCTTTGTCCACGAAGAATCGGGCAGAGTCAAGGGAGAGTTGGAACGTAGAAGCATAATCCAGATAATACGGGCACAGGCTCTGGCGGCGGACGGTGGGGTCATCGGTGGAAAGGTAAGTGCGGATAGAAGCCCTGATATGCTCCCTTGCCGCAGAATTGGCCCCATAAACCTTATAGTATGACGCCAGTTCTTTCTCTGCAAGCCATTTGCCGTATTCGTTATTCTCCCCGAAGGCCTGCTTTTGCATCTCCTGGATAACTTCCAGCGCACGGATCTGCCGGCCTGTGTTGAAGAAATAGTTCTTTACAGACTGGTAGGACTGGTAATAATACTGGAGGTAACCATACTTCCGGGCATTGGTCTTGACTTCCTCCTGGGCGGCAAGGATATCGGTATCACTCGACGGGCGGATGGCGCATAAATTACGCAGCCGTTCCACATAATAAAGGACCAGTGCCTTGTTGTCGGAAGCCGCAGTGGCCGCCTCCAGAAGCGCTTCATTGGCCTCATCAAAGCCTTCCTTGCCTATAAGGGCATCGGCCTTGGACATACATTCATAACAGGAGTCGTCTATCTTGTAGGGATTGTTCTGAGCCCTTAGGCCGATGCCCCCAAGGAGCACCGCCACTGCCATTATGAGGAGTCTTCGTAGCATAGTAAATGCAAAAATACACAATTATTTCCTTAGCGGCGCTGGTAGGAAGACTTTTTATAACCTTATTGTTGAAGGATGGCGTCCTTGGTCCTTGGCATTGTCCAGGCGGGGATGCTGCGGTCACTGCCGTCGGAAAGGCCCATCCACCAGCAGGCGGCAATTCCCTCCTCCCTGGCTTTTCCTGAAAAATATCCGGCAAAAGTGACGTTGGCGTCATTGTCTTCATTGGTCCCGCCGCCCCATTCGCCAATGATTACGGGTACCCCAAGGCGTTTTACTATATGGGTGTCAAGATTGACAAACAGGCGGTCTATATCGGCCTTCTGCGCGTCAAATTTGGAGGCATCCCAGTAACTGTGCACCTCTATGGCAATATGGCCGGGTTCTTCCGGGATCTGGATGCTGGCTATGGGGTCCTGGAGGTGGGAGTTCCAGGTGCCGTCTCCGCTGCAGGCGCCGTAAGTGTTCACCACAAGGTTCCTGTAGAGGTTGTTGCCGCCGGTTGCACGCACTGTCTGTGTGAACAGTGCTGCGTAGTTGTAGATGGCCTTGTAGGCACCCTGGGCAACGGCAGCGTCGTAGTTTCCGGGAGCCGCGAATGAGGCAAAACACCAGGAGTCGTACTGGTCCAGCATCTCGTTATACGACTCAAAAAGGAGTTTCTCTCCGTAATCCTTGAAGGTGATGGCAATCTGCTGCCACAGGACCTCGTAGCGGTCCTTGGCGGCGTTGAAACCATCTTCTGAAGCCCTTATCCAGGCAGTGGGGGCGGATCCTGTGTCGTGGTGGACGTTGAGGATGCAGTACATCCCTTCGTCTATCACGTAGTCCACAACTTCCTTCACGCGGGCCATCCACTGAGGGTCCACAGTTGTACCCGTCCACGTGGCAGGATTCCATTTGTTCTGGTCGTGGAGCGTGATTGTGCCCATATGTGGGTACCAGGTTACGGGCACGCGGATAACGCCAAAACCTGCTTCCTTGAACATATGGATGAGTTCACGGGTGGTTTCCGGCTGCCCCCAGGAGGTTTCGTAATCCTTTGGTGTGCGGGAGGTCCAGGCCTCTATCCAC
>ONOQ01000043.1 GCA_900319485.1 uncultured Bacteroidales bacterium
TCTACCCATACTCATTGAGTAAGCCTGGAGCGAGCCTAGAGTATGGCTAGAAGCAGCTTAGAGTATGCTTAGAGCGAGCCTGGAGTATGGCTAGAATGTATACGTCACCGTTCATTGGGTCCCCACCAATCTTATTCCGCACCACTCCTGAGAGCGTATGAAAGCTCTTTCGCATATCCGTCGGCTCGCTGTAGAGCCAGTAGCGCAATCCGCCGTCCAAACTAAACATGGGTGGATGACGCTATGAAGATATCCTCTCTCTTTAAAAGCCATAGCAGCGAACTGCTTGCCCTTGTCATTTTCCTGGTAGGCTCATCCCTGAGCATGCTGGGCCTCATCCAGCGCATTCCCCTCATTCTGGGGATTGCGGGCGTGGTGATTCTGGTGGCCGGTCTGTTATACTTCTGCCTCAAACTGGTATCCGAACGCGCCTACAAGGAGTATTACAAGGACAGCTATGAGATTGAGCACGAGACCATTGAGGACGAGATCCGCAAATCCATGCGCTACCACCGTTACCAGGAGGCCGTTCTGGCCCGCTATGAGAGCGCCTGCCGGGACCTGGGGCTGGTGGACGAACAAAAAAGACTGGCTCCTGGACCTGCTCATGGCCGAGAAGAACAAGGTGGACAAAGAGTTGGATGCCCAGGACGGCGGGCATATCTAGGATTTACTCGGTGTAATCCTTCACGGTCCAACCGGAGGGGATACCGCTATTGTTATTTTGCATCCAAGAGTTATTATCAGGATTTTTGAAAAAAGATTTTGACGAAACGCTAGAACCAGTATTAGTCACCCAATTATTGGTATACAGATACTCATTTTTGCTGTTCTTAACATTTACGTTTGTCTTGGTAAGACATTTTATATAACCCAGTTTCTTACAATCCGAAAACATCTGCTGATAGCAACCCAGTTCAAGATCCAGAGCAGGAAGATCCGGAGACGTAGTTATCTTTTCACACGACCGGAACAATTCCCTGTAGCAATCCTGGGAAAGTATCATAGCCGGAAGATCGATACCGCTCACATCCTCTAAATTTTTGCAATCACGGAACATATTGTAGCAGCACCGGTAAGCGGTGGTCTCCACACGAAATTGCGGCGCGCGCGTAAGCGACGTACAGTTTCGGAACATCTGCATATAGCATTGAGAGGCCAGCGTAGTCACCGGAAGAATCAGCGGGTCATCCGGATGGATATCGATATAATCGATTGCTGTTTTTCCTTTTGAAAAGGCTCCCTGGAAAGCGCTCTCGGAGAGATTCTCCTCGTCTGCGAGCAAACTCATGACATTCCCGGAAATATAACACTTTTTAGTCGCCTCAAAAATGGGCTTATTCGAAGGTGTTTCCCATTCATCCGTTCCGGCGTTTTTATAATTAGACCGACTTCCCTTTATGCAAGCGACCTCCTCCGCATTCAGGGCAAACTGACCGGTATAAGCCGTCCATGTTTCACCATAATCCCGGCTATACTGAATACCGTCGTAATTGAACTTGATTGTAGTGCTATTTGAGATGGCCGTGATGCAGAAACCCTCGAACGGAAGCGTAGAGCGGGAGATGGAATAATAGGTATTCGCAGCAAGCAACTGATTGGCCACGGTAAAACTTTTCGATTGCTCTGCATTCCCGGAATCCTTCCACTCAATAACCAGTTCGGCATCTTCCAACGACACGTCGTTGCCCAGGAAGGCGAAAACAAAAGGAAGCGTACCGGCGTGGGTCACCGTAACGCTCGCCTCCCTAAGGGGGATGTTATTATTGACCAGTCTGGCCGTAATATTGCTGTTAACGGGCGCCTGACTCGGTGTCATTCTGACAGAACACTTCAAAAAACTGGACTGCTGATGAAGCGTGAATTTCTTTTCGGCAAGATAGCCGGAACCGGTAAAATGGCTCAGACGGCGGACCGCATCCTCCAGGGACGACGCCCACGTATTCATGCCATAACTGCTACCGGTGACGGCAGCCAGCTTTCCATCCGTTACGGTGTGTAAATCGTCCGTACCACTCACAAGGACCAGTGAAACAAGCGGATTAGTATCCCGGGGAAGTTCTCCTTCATAGGTAAGATTTCCCTCAAAATAGGCCACATGCTCCCCTACACCGTCATTGTCAACCATCGACAAAAAACCATACAACTTGCCGTCCTCACTTTCCACATACACCCGGTCTCCGGTTTCATATTTATACTCCATACCCGTTCCAAGGGTTGCCTTGGTATCCGCGTCCGTCTGGATGGAAGCACGATAATGCACGGTTTGCACTTCCTTGGCGGGAGAAGGGGTATCCTCCTCTTTTTTACAGGCCATTACAAGAGACAAACCCATCAAGAGCAGCATCTCTATTTTTTTCAACTTACTCATAGTTTGCCTCCGTTGTTAAGATTATCGCCCAGGTCGATGTCCCCGCCATCCAGCTGTGCATTGATAAAGGAAACGTTCCCCGTATAGAAGTATTCATTCGCCACCCAGATGGTGGTTTCACTGTCTTTCCGGTTGGTCGAGAAATAACAGGAGAAGGAACAGAAGTCATCCAACTCCGGAAGTCCCAGGTATTCTTCCCGCGTAAGGGTACGGACAAACTGGATGGTCTGCTTTCCCTTGTATTGCTCGTTTTCCGATATGGACACACCGGACACCACGGGAAGGTTGTTCCCCGCCACCGTATTATCCGGCGTAAGGGTGGGTCGTTCCGCCTCAATGATGAACTCCAGCGGGAACATGGAAGCAGGAAGGTTCGTGGGGATGGAAACCTTCAGGACCTGTTTCGCGCCCTTTACCAAGGATATCTCCCCTTTACAACTCAGTTGCAGGGGCTGTTTCTTCTGGAGGGAAATCTCGACATCTCTATAAAGCGGATACTGCTCATGGGTTTTGAGGTTGCGCCCGGTAATCCTGATTTTCTGGGTCTTGGTCTCATCCCCCGCCGCCTTGGTATTGAAGCGGATGATTCTGAATCCGGGCTCCCCACCCATTTCCTGGGCCGATGGATAGAAAGCGTGCACCTCATTCCCCACGTCATCGTAAAGGGTAAGGATATCCTCCGACAAATCCTCCATGGGCATCAGTTCCACCGCCACAGCACCCCAGTCCTTATTAGGCTCGGCAGAGTTGAGGTCGTTGAAGAAACGGGCGTAAAGATAATAGAATCCATCCTCACTGGGACCGGTATAGGTTCTGGACATAAACGGTTCCACCACAAGGCGCGTAACGCCGTTGGAGATATCACTCAAGTGCTTCATGGAAATATCGGCCGATATATCTTCCGCACCGGAGGAAAGGGTGGCCAGCTGGGGAGTCGCCACGCCGGCAGAGGAGATTCTGTTGAGCCGGATGTTATACCGGAAGTTCCTGTAGATGGGATAATACTGGTATACGGGCTCAGAATCCACCAGTTTGGTCTCCATCAGGTCCAGGCGGTAGTAGTAATAGTCGTCACCGTCTCCGAACTTGCCACGGATAATCACAAACGTAGGTTCCAGGTTGTCATTGGGGATGGTCCGTTCATAGATGTGAAAGCCCTGGCTCGTATTATTGGCATCGTACCGGATGACCCTTCCGTCGCTGAGATCAGGGTTAATGAACATCTCATCCGTAGGGATAAACTTGTCTATCTCCACCTTGGGCGGCATATTGCCAAGATAGTTGAGCGTTTCATCCAATGTGGTGAAGTTACAGGATTCATAGCCGCTGAAACGGGTACTCGATCCAAAACTGAAAGGATCTTCCTTACCGGCATTACCGCGGTAAGGGACCACAGAGCCATTCTTGGGGAAGTAAATGACAGAATAACTGTAAAGCTCAAAGTTATCTTCATCCGCCGTCGCATCCGTCACCTGAATCTCGGCATAATTACGGATGAGGGGGACATAACTCAACGCAGACTCCGTCGCCTCATCCGGGACATAGGAGCCGTTCACCATGATGTTCTGTCCAGTTTGCTGGTCCACCTTAGGGTGAATTTTGTCGAGCTCGATCTTCTGCCAATAAGCCTGCTTCCCGGGATAAGACACTAATGTAGGGAGTACCTGGTAAGAATAGGATCCGGTAATGAGCTGGTTCTCGTCGATGTTTCCAAGGAAATGGATGGTACGCTTGGTGTCGGAAAGTTCCAACTGGACCTTGAACGAGTATACCGTCACCTTGGAGCCCTCCGTAAGGGGATAATCGGGAACGGAAGCAACCGGAACCTCTGTGGTAATCGGATCTCCATTGCTGTCACAATTCATCTCGGCCTTACGGATATATTTGATACTCTGGCTGGTACCACAAACTACCAGATACAGTTTGTCCGGGTCCAGATAAGGAGCGGCGGTGATGGCGCCCTCGTCACCCTCAACGCCTTTGGTCATGGACGCAAGCCGGGTTGCAGGAACGGAGAACGTAATGGTAACCGGTTTCCCTTCAAGCGACGGGTCCATCCCTCCGGAGAAATCCTTCTCCAGATGGGAAGCGCAGGCACATACCGCAAACAACGCTATCAGATATGCCAGAAACCGTTTCATCATCTTTCCTTGTCTCCCCAGACAAACATATTGCGTGTAGGCTGACGGGGATCCCCCTCCAGTCCGTCCACTTTATCCCAATACCAGGAATCATATACGCAGCGAAGCATGGCTGACGTACTTTTGTCATCCTGAACTTGCCCCCCTTGCACTTTGATAGCGCCGTGGGCCGACCAATATATACCGCCGTTATTGAACAGGAGCTCAATAAATCCCTTGGCAGAAAGCTGGGCAATGAAATTCACTTCGGCCTTGGTAGGCAGGCGCCAGCGTCCTGCAGGGAAACCATCTTCCTGATAGGCGGCACAGCGGTACTCCGCATAGGGCTCAGTAATGGAACCGAACTCCGTTCCATTAAATTTCGAGGAAACACGGTAGCTGGGCGCCACCATATTTACCGTACGGGTAGATCTTTCCGTAGGATAATACCATGTCAGCGAACGACGGGCATCTCCATAGAGAGCCGGGGCCTCATTAAATCCCGTTCTCTTATACACACCGTCCACTTTCGGATAATCGGCGCCGGGTCGAATAGATTCAAGGATCGACAGGTCTCTCGTAATTTCCTTATCGTCCTTGCCGGTAACGACAAACTCATAAAGCCCTTTGTAACGTTCCTTGTCTGTCAAATTGTCCACATCATCGACACGGGGGTCGCCAATAATAAAATCGGATTTGGCGGGAAGCACGGTGACGTGCATGTCAAACATATCCTTGCTGCCACCGGTATACCACACAGTCTGCCACTGATACTCTTTTTTATTTGCATCATTCAATTTATAGTAACGGTCTTCCTTACCGACATGGCTCTGAGTCTCACTTCTGATGAAACGTCCTCCGTTTACATAAACATACCCCCACGGCTTGTCAAACCAGGGCTCCTCGCCAGTGGGATAGCCACAAAGGGTGGGAGGGGTGGCATTGGGATTACGCTGACAAACCTCCGTATCCGAATTCCGCAGCCGTTCTATGTAAATAGCCGGACGCTGCACAATGGTAACATGCCGCAGGTACTGCTTATACGTGTGCGATTCCGGATTATCTACCAGGTCCGTATGGACAATGTCAAAATCGATGGTATAAACAGAATAATCGAAATCATCCTTGGTATTGTCATTCACCAGCGGATGTTTGAGTTCGATTGAGGTGGATGTATTGGTGAGCCACGTACTCGGCTCCCACTTCTCCTTCCCCTCCGGCTGATTATTGAAATCCAGGTAGTAGGAGCCCTCCTCTTTTTGCCGGATCCACCCATGCAGCTTTGTATGATAAGAGCCAACACCCAAGGTGCTGCTGATGGTACCATAGTACGGCCGGGTTGCCGTGACGCTTCCCTCTACTACAGTTACATTATGGCTGGAAAGGAACGGAACAGAAAGCGTCTCCACGTTATTGATTTCCCACGTTGACTTGTCCAGGGACAGGTAACGGGCCTTACTGATGGTCGCATACTTATTGATGGCCAGGGCCTTGTTCTGCCAATCCAGCAGGTAGCAGGTGGGTTCCAGCAGGGCCTTTCCTTCGTCGGTCTCGGAGCCCAGGATGGACACATCCAGATACAGTCCATACCAGTTGTTCCGCTCCAACTTATCCGTGGGCATAAACACTTTGTAGTAGTATTTGCGCCGGTCGTAGGAGTAGCCATTCTTTGCTTCCCTTCTCCAGTCCATTTCAAGTTTGAAATACGGCGGCTCTGTGGGAAGGCCTCCGACGTAATTCAAGTTGTCATAATCCGGCATATCTGCAGACCAGCTTACCGGATATGAATACATGGGCCAGGTATGGTAATACAGCTTTTCATCGACGGTTTCCGTATCGAAGTACGGTGCTCCCGTATCCCTTATGAAAGCCCGCTGATGAGCCTCATCCTTATAGGAGAAAAACTCCTTGTTGGCATCTTCTCCGCCGCCGATGAGCATGGATTTCACCCCGTCTACCAGGAAAATGCGCATGGTATGGGGTACCGGCGTCCAGATTTCGTCCAGCTGCTGCTCCTGTCCCGGCTCGGCGTCCTTGTGTTTAAGCTCTACGCGGGATGCGACGCTAAGTGCCACAGTCAGTTTTGACGCAAAGCGCTTCAGGCCGATTTCTCCTGTGGAATTGGGCGTAGCGTCCTCATCATAAGTAATAACGGTGCTGCCGTCCATCAGGAATTTAGCCTGGATATACCCCTCTTCCGTCTCGGCGAAATCCGTGACGATGCGCCGCGCATTCAATTCTCCCCTGGAAGTTGCAGAAAGGTCTCCGATGAATCCCCTCTCAAAGTTCACAAGGGCATAAACCGTTGCCTGGAAGTTGTTATCCTGGTTGAAAAGCGTGCCGATGACGTCTTTCTTGATTACCAGGTTGAATGTCGCTTCCCAGAGGCCCGGTTGCATGGGGTCTTCGCTCAGTTCCTTGCGAATGTAATGAACCGCATCCGCGCCTTCCGACGGGTTCGGTCCCGGGTAGAACAGGAAATCCACGGACTTGATCAGGTTCTCGTTGAAATCCTGCACGCCGTCTTTTTCACCATCGGCCTTGGTGGCAAGAAGCGGATTGTCACAGCGCACGGTGAGCGTGATTCCGGGTACTTCAGACGACGGAACAGCCTCCCTGGCGCAGCCGGAAAGAAGGAGCGTCAGGCACAGAAGCCAAGCTATATGAAAGCGCTTCCACATCACTGATTCCACTCCTTTTTAAGAATGAACCTGTAATAGTCGATGGACTCGGAGCCCAGGTCGATATATCGCCCGTCCGGCGTTTCCACGCAGAAATGAAGGTCGATGTAGTTGCCTTCCAGTTCCTCCTTGTACGTGTCGTCCTTGTAGGCCGGATTGCAATAAATGGCAATCGGTATGCGGCAGTCCTCGATGCGGCCGTTGCCACTCGCATAATTGGGATAGATGGTTGCCTGCGCCGGACGCACGATAAAGGCATCCGTAAGGGCCGATCCCGCGTCCTTCCCGGGAACCGGGATTACGTGCAGCGTACCGCCCACGGGGCTTGCAATGGTGATATCACCATGGATGGCGTTTTCCATCTCCATTTCATCTACCGTCACCGTATGCCAGAAACTGACGTCGAAGAATCCGTCGGAGGTCTGGACCTTCTTGAAGGTGGGGACGGGGGTATCAAACACGGTGAAGCGGCGTACCACATTCACCGTAGCCGTGGCAAAGTCCTCCTGGAAACGGGTATACTCCCACGGCAGCACAACCACCTTAAGGGAGAGTTTCATGGTCTCCTCCACGAAGCAGGCATACACAATCCAGGTATGGTTGCGGGAAAAGACATCGTCAGGCATCAGGAAATGGGCCTTCTTGATTGCCTCGTCAGAAGCAATCCGGTACGATATGGTACCAGAAATGCGTTTATCCGTTTCCCTCAGGTAGATGGGGCCCACCTGGGATTCCGGTGCCACTGCCGCATCCAGCCTTTGTTCATAATGTTCGGCCGATTCCGTCTCGTTGCCGAACCCGCGGAAGGAAAGCACTTCCGGATCCTCAACGATAGAGAGCTTGTTATTGGGAATCAGCGGATTTCCGAAAATGGACGCTGACAGCGGCGTATAAGCCGGCATATCGCCCAAATCGAAGGTATTGGCCGTGAACAGGCGTTCAGAAGCGCCTATCTGACAGTCCCCCCCCCCATCGAACGAAATACCGACTATCTCGCACCCTTCGTTCCCCGCCGTTGCGGGCGTAGTCTCCGTCGCAGGGATGCCCTGCTGGCAAAAGACAAAGCGTATCTTGGACACCGCCCTTATCAGTTTCAGGGTGGTAATGTTCAGGACGGGGTATCCGCCGGTGACATCACCATTCTTGATGACCCCGGACATAGGAAGGCCGGCTTCCGGGACGGCCATGGTAAGGGGCGAGTTGCCGCCAATCCGGTTGATGACCACGGCATCCAGATCGGCACGCGTGGTGCTTTCATCCAAATGGCTGTTCGTTGCCGATGCCACATTGGCAACGGCGTATACATCCACCTTGGGACGGGGGTCCGTAGCAGTCAAGCGGTCAAACATCTCCTGCGACAGGGGTAAACCGAAACGGATTATGGTGGAATTGGAAACACCCGCCCGCTCCAAGTTGGAGGTAAAATTCTTATAACTGACGAGGGTTCCGTCCTCCGAGAGGAAGGCCCAGATCTGAAGGGACGTAATCTTGAGCTCCTCCGCTAGAGGGTTCACCGTCCCGGTTTCTGCTTTGGTGATGGTGGCTGTAGGGATGTACAGGGACACCTGGAGCTCGGGGTCTGTACGCAAGACGGGCTCCCGTTTACAGGAAACGGCAGTCAGCGCCAAAAGCACAGCTCCAAGCAGGATATGTCTCATTCTGAACATCCTCACCAAAACAATCAATAATCCAACACCAGCGTCTGCGGTGTAATCTGGTTCCATTTCATTTCGGCCACAAGCCCTATCTCCAACTGCGGAGAATGAAGGTCCGGGACCGTTGTGTAAGCGCTGTCGAGGCCGTTAATTCGCACCGTAACGGAGGTCTTGTGGTCCTTTGAGAATACACTTCCCTCAGAAGGGGCGTCCAATACTCCTGCCATGTAGAACCTGCAACGGGGAAGAATGTCTCCCTGCTGGCAGTGAAGCGTATAGCCGGTGGTGTTGCGGAATTCCAGCGCGATATGGACAGGACTTCCTGCAGCCGTCTCAAGCACAAGGGTCTGGGTATAGGGGGCCGTAGAACCAATCTTGAGCGCCCCATCAATCACATTGTCATAAATATAGCGGCTGGGACCTGTTCCCGGCATAAAGCGGAAATCCACGTCTTTCTGGTCCCCCACAATGATACCGGTAAGCGGACACCCGTTTACCAGGGTTGTCCCGGCATCACCCAGGCTCAGCGACATGAGTGCCACTCCATATTGAAGCGGATCATTGATCGCTATAGACTGGGTTAAGTTGTTGACCGTTCCGCCATCCGTATAATGGACAATGATGTCGTCCCAATGCTTATTGGTTTGGACATACTGTCCGCTTATATCCTCATTGTTGGAAGTGAGGATGGTGCTGTTGGCATAATACCACAAACTGGGCGGATAGCAATAGGTCGCCGGATCCACCAATGTCACGTTCACGCCACCAATGAGCCGGATAAAGGCATTCCCATTCCACCAAAAACCAATTGAGCCTTCCGGAATGCCATAAGAGACCGGAAACGTTGTACCGACTTCCAATAACTTTGAAGAGAAATCATCGATAGCCGAACTCACCCTACTGATTTCATCAATAAGGTCTGTACTTTCGAACGGAATACGGATAAGTGCCGTCTGAATTTCCGTACGAAGGTAGTCAAAGGTGGCATAAGAGCAGGATAGAATTTGATTCTCCCGCTTGACGCTGTCAAAAATACCGACGAGCGAGGCAAATGACGAACTCCGCATGATGGACATCACCACGTTAAACTGGTCCAGCAGAGCATCGGCTTTCTCGTACGCCTCTGATAATTCGTCAGTCACCGACATGTCCAGAACCGGTTCCAACTGGAAAGAGATGTCGCTGGCATAGGATGGGTCCGAGAGCCCCTTCGCCGTGAGGACGCCATAGGTGTGTTTCCCGGCTTTACCTGCTTCCGACCCTTGGTCCGGCGTCTTGCCATAAGCCAGGACACAATTCATTCCGTTAGGGACAAATGCACTGCCAAACAAGTGAGCATTGTTGTTTGGAACAAGGCCCGATTGGCTGATTCCAGGATTGCTCAGGATAACATTTTGCACACCCAGACGAGGATCTTGATACCCCACCTGAGGCTCCTCCGTACCGAAAGGAACCAGATACATGTGCTCAATCCCTCGGAAAACCCCGGTAGATTGCGTAATTTCAGCCGTCATCTTAGTGGAAGAACCGCCATCCACATTTTTTAACGACATGGCCAGCGACAAAGCATGCGCATCGCCCAAGCCTTCTGCAACCTCCTTATGGGTGCAGGAGCAAACGGTCCACGCGGACAGCATGAACAGAATACCCAGCTTGAACGATGCACAACTTGTCGTCATGGAAACTGAAGATTAAAGATCCAGCAAGTAGTCAAGACCCGAAATCCACTGGAGGTCTACAGAAAGACCCAGCGACATCTGGGAAGCGCGGAGGTCCGGTGTAGAATAGTATGCGTGTTGCAGGGAGGTCTCGTTAATCCTGAACGTTGCGTTGGTCACGAAGTCCTGGATAAACACGCGGGCGACCTTCCTGGATACGCCATTTGCGTCCACCGGAGGAATCTGGTGATCCGTAGGCCACTTGCTCGCCAGGTCTGTGATATCAGACGCATCAGGAGCAGGAACTTTAGCGACCAGATAGAATACGCCACCGGCAGGAATCAGATTGTCACGGCCCCAGAATGCGGATCCGCTATTGACCATTTCCAGCGCGATGTAAACATCGTTCTGAGTGGTGGAGTCGCCAGCACCGGAAGAATTGTAATTGTCGTATACAAGCGTATAATTGGGAGAAGCCGTATTAGGAATGGCTGTTGTGGACAAGGAATGGTCGTAAATAACGCCGTCAAACAACGACAGGTCACCAATGCCCTCGTGGTCACCGGTGGTTTCATATTTTCTTACAAACTGCCAGTTCATCCGGGGGTTCACGCCGCCAATGAGGATACCCCTGAGCTGGAGGGGGTTCGTACTGATGAGAATGGTATTGTTCTCTTCTGTACCATTGGTCATGGCCTTACGGTTATCCTGAATAGCTGTCAAACCATCTTTGTATACCACCGTTGACTTTAACATGGCCACTCCATAGTTGATGCTGTTGGCCACAGCCACGCCTCTGGTGGAAGACTCCACCTTGCCAGGATAAGTCCAACCGGTCCACTCTGTCGCCGTGTTCCAGGAAGCAACGCCGTCCGGGAAACTGTCAGTGGTAACATCGGTACTAGTAGTGCGGATGGGGCTGTTTACATAGTACCAAAGTTCTGCCGGATAGATGTATTTCCGAGGTTCAAAGTAGGTCATGGTAGGGTTCACGAGCGGTTTGTTAGGGTGATAGTAGTCAAACTCATCCTTGGGATAAGTGCCGCCCCCCTTCTCTGTCGCTCTTGCAGTCCCATACGGATGGAAGTTGAGTTGCGCTGCACCTTCAGGGACCCCAAATCTACCATAGGGATAATTATCCACGTCCGTTACCTTTCCAAACTTCGAATTCCAAGCAGCTTCGTCGGCAACAATATGCTGGTTGATCAACTTGCTTTTCAATGTGGAAACATTATAGAAATGTCCATTTGATTCATTGATATAAATTTTAGCCCTTTCCAAAATAGCCTCGGCCAGACGCTGCGCATTCGCTTCTTTGACATTGGCAGGTTCAGATCCTGCAGCAGCAGTAATGACTCTGTACGTATCAATGATCATGGTACGGACAGCGGCGGAAGAACCGGCACGGTATTCTCCATTGGGTCTTATGGATGATCCATTTTGGATATAGGTCACCCACTCGGCAGAACCTGGAGTGTATGGATTATCTGAAGGTCGGATATAAGTGAAGCGATAATAGCATCCTCCAAGCACTTCCTCCAAATCCTGTACCGGACGGCCCAGAATAATGCCGTTAGCCACATTCTCCGTGGTATTGGCATATCTGGTGACACCAGGATAGTGATCGATCTCATACTGGTGACCCAACTGAGCCCAACTTATAGCTGGAAGCTCATCATACGCGATGGAACCAATTGTTCCGGGAGTAGTGAATGCCGGGACACTCGTAGACAAGATGTCATTGATGATGGCAATCATCAAAGCGCCGGTCTGGTCATATTCGGTAACTTTCTCTTCCGGAGCAAGAATTTTGGTGGCTTTGAAAACCGTCTCTGCAGGTTTCCCGCTCAAGGTGGCTTCCGTCGCGCCGAAATCGGCATCCGCTACGCCAGTGGCTTTGATAGCCTTTCCATAGAAAGTAACCGCATCTACATTCACCGGGATGGATAATTGGAGAATACGCTTGGATGCAGGGGAAGTGGTCCCAGCCTGATTGTTATTTCCCGAATTGTCCAGACCACCATCAGAGAGGAAAAGGCCAAGGTCGAACTCTTTCTCAGCTGTAGAATTAGGATCCAGCACATAAGGAGTGCCGGAAGTTACACCAGACTTGTAAGCATAGAGTTTACCCTGCTCTATGCCACGGAAATTCTGGTTCTGCTGAACGACTCCCGCTGTCATTTTGGTCGAAGGTGCAGCGGCCACGTTGAGCACGAACTGCGTGGTCACCTCCTTGACTCCGTCTTTGCCCGTCGAGTCAGTAAATTGCTGCTCTCTCTGGCAAGAGGCTGCGAGTATCATCGTACCCGCCAAAGCCCAGATAAATAATTTTTTCATAATACGTATAATGATTGATTATTAATTATATCCTATTAAACATCCACATCCCAAGAGGTCCCTTCATTCCAGTCAAGGGTAACGCTGGCACCTACATAAGGTTCTTTCGGGACCACGGAGCCGTCCGGCTGCACCTTGGCCCGGATCAGTTTAAACTGCCCGGCCCGCAGCGGAAGTTTCACGCCCAGGACGGTTTCCGTAACGGTTCCATCGGCAAGAGTAGTGTACACCTTGTAACGCCAGATGGGATTCTCGGCGGTTTCCGACACAAAGGGATCATCCGAATCGATGGTGGACTTGGTATCCTCCACCTCCCTTGACGGGAACGTGACCATGGTGAAGCACAGAGGAGCCTCCTCCCCCGCCACGGCGACTTGCTTGGACCTGACAATGGGCGTATAATCGAACCGGTATGTGCTGTCCGCCAGGTTGAGGCCGGTGGCAAAGCCGGAGGCATATACGCGAATGTCCTTGAAATGACTTCCAAGCGTATCCAGGACAAGTGCGCTGGCGCAATTGGCCATATACAGCTTTACGTCAAACTTCTGGTCTACGCCCTGCTTGATATCCATTGGAAGACGGGCCGTGAAAACACCCGTACTGTGGGACTCCACCGTGTCACGCACGGGCTGCACCAAACGAGCCGTATGGCATCGTTCATCCGCCTCCAGGAAGACTTCATGGTTGTCGTCGATATTGGCGATAGCCACATGCAAGTACTTTCTGATGGGGATGTAGAGCGTATAACTGGACTGCGTCGCGTCCATGATATGCCGTTCATGGTGAAGCCGGGTCGAATCCTCCATTACATCGTAGAACGACAGGTCCACGTCGTGGGCATGGTCGGTGAAGATATCTCTCAGCTGGTTATGCAACGCAGTTGCAGTAGGCGACATCTCTATATGGGAGGCCAGTTCGGTTTGCAGTTCCGTGGTTATATTGGTCACCAGGCGAAGTTCATAGTCAATGTGATAGTCCGTCTCACAATTGGCCATATTCGCGTCGATAATGCTGCAGGCAGACAAGCCGGCAACGACAACGAGCATAAACAGGTATGGCAGGCAGTGTCTCATCTTACTTTTCCTCCATAACTGTTTGCCAGGCCTCGTACTCCTTCCGGGCGGGGCCGTACACGGAAGCGCCGTGCAGGTTTTCCCGGGCGGCCGAGGAACCCAGCTGCGCCGCGCGGCGCATGAGTTCCAGGGCGCGGGTTTCCTGGTCTGTATCTTTCTTGTCCAGCGCGGTGAAATACAGCGCCACGCCGTATGCGTTCATGGCCTCCGGGTCGCTGAGCGTGCAGGCCATCAGCTTGGGATCCTCGCACCATAGTATACGCGTATGTAGCCCGCATTACGCTGGTCTTCCAGCAGGTTGTCGGCCACCTTCTGGTACAGGGCTTTGTCGGCCTTGAGCCTGCGTTCGCGCTCCTCTGCATCCGGAAGCGCCGCAATGCTTTGCAGCGTCTGGATTTCGCCGGGGCTGAAGCCCTTGGGACTGTCCGCCAATTGGGCACGGAACCAATCCCATGCTTCCCCCTTGCCGATAACCTCAAAGTGTGCATCTTTCAGGCCGGTGCGCGCTTTCAGGGCATCCACCACGGCCCGCGCACGGCGGACAGACAGGCTGTCATTGCGCTCCTGTGGGCCTTCAATGGAGGAAAGGCCCACCACCGAGATGAGCACCTCATTTGTGCGGTCGTCTTCCCGCAGCGCCATCACCGCAGCGGTAATCTGGTCCACGACGGCACCGTTTTTCCCCAGCGAAAGGTCCAGTGCATCCCCATCCAGCGGGTAACGCACCGTGAGAATGCTGTCGCGCCCCTCGCGGGTCAAACGATCCAGGGGACGATATTTTTCAATAGGGACCACCCAGGCGTTCTTTTTGCCCAGCTTGTCCCCCGCGGTTTCTGGGGCTTTCACCTCCTTGAGCTGCACCACAAAGGCCACAGGGGCGCTAAGGACCGTGAGGGTATCCCTACCACTTATAACCACGCCCGGCTTGGGCCGTTTGTCCTTGGCAACGGGGTTCCAGGCTATATTCACGCCCAGCTTGGGCACCACGGCCGGCTTGCGGGTCTCCCCTAACTTGGTGCCGCAGTAGGCGCAGTCAAACTTGTCATAGGCAGCCAGGCCGGCCGCAACGCCGGCTTCCGCCTCTATGCGGATGTGCTGCCCCAGCCACCAGCTATAGCCGGCGAACAGGCCGCCGCCCCAGAAGGAACCCTGCAGGCGGTATTGCTCCACCTCCGGGTACATGTGGAAGGGGAAGGTGACATTGCCCACGTTAAAGTGGGTATAGATGGCATCGGCGCCCACAAAAACGCCGTCGTACACCTGGTCAAAGTAATACCGGACCTCCGGCACAACGGCAAAGTTGCGCCACTGGTTGGTCTTTTGCTGGTAGTCGTTGTCCCAGAACAGCCAGCGGGGCCAGGCTTTGATGCCGGCATTTGCGCCCAGAGAAACGTGTTTTCCTACAGGAAACTCAAGGCCGATATTGGGCTCTGCCGCGGCATCCCACAGCAAATTGGTACGTACGCTCATACCCTGCCACCTCTTTACCGTATCGCGCGGCTCAGAGGCAGCATAGGTAGCAAAACAAATTGCCAACCCAATTAGGAGAAGTCCCCCTTTTCGAAGCGGCCAGCTTACCATAGTCCTACATTTTACATTGCCTAAAATTGATTTCTTATAAGATTTTATCTTATAATTGTCAATAAAAAGCAGACTCTTCAAACCAATTTCTGCCTCGCACTCCTAATGCAGAAATGCTATTACACAGCAGAATAAGTTGTAAAGGTAGGGCTTTTAATTCTGAAAAAAAAGAATTTTATTAATTTCTTACAATTTAGAGGCTGGTTTTATTATCTATTTGCTCCTGTTCCACCCCGGTCATTGCAAAGGTTGGTTAGGTTTTTGGTAATCATCCGCATCACGCTAGCGGAATGATCAATACTGTGAAAAAGCCTTATAGGTAAAGTTGGAGATAAGGATGGGACTCTCGCCAACCGTAACAATCATTGTCTTTTCAGGAAGGGATTCCGCATGTGTTTTAGCCTTAACATACTCACTTTCGGCGTCGTCATAGGCCAGCCACTCGTACCAGCCATTGCTGCCGGGATATTGGAACCAGGTTCCGCAACCGTCCGCAGGCTCGCAGGATGCAGGTTTGTGCCCTTCCACAAATTTGAAGAAAGCGCCGAAAAAATACTGATTCTTAGAATTTGCTTCAATACCGCTGATAAGATCACCGGAAATCACCTTTACCTCGTATCGGCTTCCCGAAACTACGTTACCACCTTCACCCTGTCCCAGGTATAGGCCACTTGAAGATTTCACTGGATCAGGAGCGCCATCTAGAGGGGTGAAGACAAGATGGAAAGAACAGTTATCAGTACTATTATTCGCGGGCTTGAGAATCTTTTTTGCAGTGTCATAATTAGACGCTGTAAAATGACCGGTATGAATACGCGTCTTATCCTTCAGGCGGGGATAACGGAAGGTCTCCGTTACATAACCGGGGCTGGACAGGACCAGCGCGATTTCCTGATTCTTACGCCCACTCACCGTCATTAACTGAAGCTCATGATAATACTCATTTACACTGACATCCTTGACATCCGGCGTACAAGGATAAGAGGCCGGTGTAGAAGCCTTAACCCCGGAAGTGTTACTATTATCGCTGCTGCCAACGATGTTTCCGGCTGCGTCCTTAAGCGTTATCGTAGCACCCGGGCAATCGGGGTCGTCATAATAACCGAAAATGACACCGCGCGAATCTTTGTTGCCGTTGTTGACACTCTGCGCCCTGCCATAGGCCATATTAGACCAGAACTTTCCATTGTCGAGCGGGTCGCAGACACCATCCAGCAAGCCATACGACCTCGTGGTGATTCCCTTGTTGAAGCGGTAAGGCTTTACCACCACCGAATTATAGCCGGTGGCCGAAATCTCCAGTTGGAAATCTCCGTCGTTGGTGGTAGAGAAGAAATACAGTGTATTTTGGGCCCCCGTGGGCGTGAAAAGGAAGCTATCTACGTCATCACCACGGGTAACGCCCGTGTTCTTGGAACTGTCATTGGTAAGGCAGGTCAGCCGGAGGGTCAATTCCGGGTACTCCCCATGCTCGTCGGTTTCTACCTGAAATTCGAACGGAATGCTATTCCCGCCGGCTTCGGCCGGTACGGGATCGGGAATACAGGCATCGTGGATAAGGCCGAAGCCATAGTTAGAGAATGACTCGCTGGTTTTCTCAAAATATGTACTTTCCACCCACACTTTGGTGGCATTTCTGGCGCAATTGGTCTTGAAATAGCAGGGGATCGTACGCCAGGTCTTGTCTCCCCCATTGGCCGTGCGGACAATCTCGGCCGCCTTGTACTGGTCCCACGTGAGAGTGCGGGTGAAATGATAGGACGGCTTTCCGGCATAGCCTTCATCGTCCGAAATAGAATCGGCTATAACCACCGGCAGGTTATTATCCTCCTTGTTGGGGTCCGGCGTAAGCGTAAGATCCTGCGGCTCAATCTGGAACTCAATGGGGAAAAGGTTTTTGGTAAGACCTTCCGGAATGCTGATGTTGACCGTCTGTTCCTCTCCCTTCAAAGCATGCAATACGGGATATTCGCAAGTCACCCGCATTTCCTGGGTGGGAAGCACCGTAATCACCACATCTCTATACAGGCGTCCCTCGTTATGGTTTCCCGTGATCCGGAGGGTCTGGCTCCGGATGGTGCGACTGGGAGCGGCTGTGCAGAACTGAATGGGCCGCCAGCCAGTGCCATCATCGCTACCGACAAGGAAAACATCCGGATTGGAGGGGTCTTTCGACTCCCCTGCCGGGAAAATGATATCGGGGCCGCCATCGGAAGGAGGAAGAAGTTTAGCCGTTACAGCGGGGTTCTCGTCGGTACCAATGGGCACGCCGGAAGTTGTAGCGAAATAAACCTTCAACGTAGTCTCGGGGTTAGTATCTGTTACTTGAGCATTATAGCTCTTGTTCATCCAGGTGAGGTGCAGGCGCGCGACGCCGTCGGAGATGTCGGCAATATGACCGGTGGAGATGTCGGCCGATACGTCAGCGCTGCCGGCCGATGCCGCAGCCGAGGCAGGGTCGGCATAGCCCATGGACAGGATCTTGGTAATGCAAATCTGGTACTTGAAGTTCCTGTAGATGGGATAGTAGTTAGATTCCCACTCCCCGCTTTCTTCGTTCCGGAAAGTCTCCATCAAATCCACCTTGTAGAAATAATCACCCTCGTGGCTCGGATCGCCGGGATCGTAATCAGCGTCTCCGGGGTTTCCATGACTGGGGTAACTGTAGTGCCCATAAACAATGACATAGGTGGGAGGAATCTTCTCGGACGGAACGGGGCGCTCATACAGGTACACGGCATGCCCTTCCGTATCTTCACCGGCATCTACCTGTGCCTTGCTCTGAAGCGCAGCTGCCACCCGGCCACCGTCTACAAACGTGGAAGGGTCCGCCTTGAACGCGTCGGCGGAGGGCTTGCTGTCGTCAAACTCGGTTCCTGCCGGAAGGTTGGCCGGATAGCCCATTCCCTGAAGGCCGGGGAAATCCATATCCTGGTATTTGCGGATAAAACCGGTCTTGGCACTGTAAGGGGCAATGGCTCCGCGAGAAGGATAGTTGATGACAGAGAAACTGATGGGGGTAAAATGAGAACCTTCCTGCGTATATAACACAATCTTGGCCCAGTTTCTAATCATGGGAATTTCCTGGAAATAATGCTCCTGGTCCGGATCCAGAATGAATCCGGACCAGGCCGGATTTATATTGCCGTTATCGTCCAGATAGCGGTCTCCTTCCTTGTCAATAAAATTTCCATGCCCGTCCCTCTTGGCCTGGATGCCATCGGGCAGGTCAATCATTTGCCAGTAGGCCTTCTCTCCCTGATTCTCGTCATTTAGCTGAGACATCTGGACAGGCATCACGGCGGTATCATAGCCAAACGGCAGGGAGGCGGGGCCGTTGCCCAAGAAATGGACTTTTCTGGGGCTGTCGGTGATGGTCAGCTCTACCGAAAATTTATGGAGTTCAACCGTATGGGGAATTAGGATAGGCTCTCCCTCCTCATCTGTTTCACCGCTGTCTGTATAATAAGTTGTTGTTGTGCCGTCATAATCTTCCAAAGTTGCTTGGGCATACTCTTTCAAGAAGCCGGAACTGCCGAACACCGCCACATACATGCGCGAGATATCACCACCATTGTCCAATCCCTTAGTGGAGGGCTCTGCCGAACCGCCGGCTATAGAGAACTCCACCCGAACCTTTTTCCCTTCTACCGACTGTTGCGCACGCTCCCGCGGTGCCTCCTCACGGATGCAGGAAACCAGGGCCAGAAGTACCACGCCCAGAAGAATTGTCCATTTATTCCGTTTCATAAACATCTCCCCATGCAAAAATTGAAGGCAGGCCTTCGGAATCCAATACTCTGTCGTCTCCCCAATACCAGGAATCATACACACAGCGCACATAAGCCTTTGACGTGCCAGGCTTGGGCGTCACAGAACCGTTAGCTTTATTTACATACACGACGCCATTTGCCGACCAATAATCATCACTAAACTGCCACGCATACACATTATTGGCCGACAATTGGGAGGAGAAGCTGATCTCCGCCATGGTGGGCAGCCGCCAACGCCCGGCGGGAAAACCGTTTTCCTGGAAAGCGGCACAGCGATACAGCGCCTGTTCTTTGCTGATTGTGGTACTAGTGTAGGATCCACTAAGCCTGGTGGAAATCCGGAAAGATGGCGCAATCATATTTGCCGTGCGCGCAGTCTCGTCCGTGGGATAATACACCTGAAGATTCCGTTTATCCTCCGGTCCCGATACCGTTCCGTCCGCCTTGATATAACGCGCCGCCACATACGGAATATTGGGCGTGTAAATCACGCTGGTTGTGGAACGGGGGTCCCCGATGACAAAACCGGTTCCGTCCAGGTCGGGAGGCAGCACCGTTACGCTGATCTTATACATGTCGGTACCACCGCCGTTATAGCACACTACACGCCAGAGATTCTCCGCCGGCTTGCCGGCTCCCTCATAATCACTCTCGGAATACTGGCCGTCGTTGATATAAACATAGCCTCCATGCTCCGTGGTGGAAGCATTTCCGTTCTCATTAATGGTATCCGGATTGGGCGTACGGTCCAGGTAAATGCCCGGATACTGGATAATGGTCTGCACTTTACGGTACTGTTCACTATCCGGGTGATCCGTGTGCACCAGCACAAAGCGGATGACATAGTAGGAATAGTCAAATACCCGGTCTTTGTAGTTATTGTTAAGACTATGTGTAAACTCTATGGCCGATTCTTTGTCCTCAAACCAGTCCTTGCCGCCATTACGGGCTTCACGCTGAGCCTTATCAAAGTTCAGAAAGATGGTACCCTCTGGGAAAATATCATCCTTCCCAGCTTTAGTCACGGTACCGCCAAGGGTTTTAGTCCCCACCTTTTCCGTACCATAATAGATACGTCCCACGCGTATGGACTCTTCCAGGATGGACACCGGATGGGAACTCACATAGGGAAGCCGGGCCGTGGGCTCGTTGTAGATGATGGTGGTCTCGCGGTCTACGGACAGGTAGCGTGCCTTGCCGATATCGGCATTCTTAATCACGATATTCTTGTCCTGCCAGTCCACCACATAGAAAGTAACTTCCGGTGTCACTTTTTCCTCATCCGTTTCCGACCCCAGGATTCCCACGTCAATATTAAGGTGGTACCAGTTGTTGCGGACAAAACGGCAGATATTCTCTTCCCGGTAATCATCAGGAATGAAAACCTTATAATAATATTGTTTCTGAGTGTAGCCACCCACAACCCGTTTCCACGGGAGCACCAGTTTCAGATAAGGCTCTTTATTGGGAGACTCGGTGTGCCCGTAAATCCAACGCTGAGGGTACATATAGAACGGATAGGTTTGCAGGTAGTCTCCATCTTTGGGGAACAGCGGATTTCCATCCAAGTCTGTAAACCGCATGGAATTATTCCTGAAGCTGAAGTAGGAGGCGGAAGGGTCCTGAGGCATTTCACCCGACAGGCAAACCGTTTTTACACCATCCACCAGATAAATCTCCATGCTCTCCAGCATAGGTTCCCACACCTCGCTGTCCTTGAGAACCTGGGGGGCCACTTTCACGCCCACCGTCATCTTACAGGCGTAACGCTGCAATTCAATGGAAGCGCTTCCGGCCAGAATCTGGTTACGGCCGCGCAGGGACATCACCGAACTGCCGCTCATCATAAATTTGGACTGATAATGACTGTTCTCTTCGTTATCGGATGTAATAAAGTTCGTGGAAACGGTTATTGCCTCCAAATCCGCCAACGAGGTTCCGGTGAGGATATCGTTTCCCTGCTCGTCCGTTTCCACCAGCGTCCCCGGATAATTCACCACGGCAAACACATAACACTGGGTAATTTGTTTCTGGCTAGGGAAAAGAACGTTGTTAATCAGTTCGGAGTCCACAGACAAGCGAAGGATGTCACTCTTGAGTTTTCCGACGCTATAACTCTTAAACACATGGTAGACCGCATCGGAGGTAACTTCGTTCCCGGGATAGAAAAACAAATCTACCGTAGAAAGCAGGTTTTCGTGCAGCAAAACATCTACCCCCTCCTCGGGATAAACTTCGTCCTCTCCGTCTTCGGCCTTGGTATTACTGGCCGGAGCACAGTCCAGAGTAATTTCCAGATGCGTGCCCAGAGATGACAAGTCTTCCCGGCGGCAGGAAACCAGCAGCAGGAGAAAAACCAAGGCATATGAAAAGCGTTGCATCACAGATGGAAACGGTATTTATAGTCACTATCAATGGCTTCGGAATCCACATTCACTTCGCGACCAAGTACGGAAACCGAGAACGACAGGCTCAGAGTGGTCTCCGACGCCGGAAGCTCGGAGATATCAATGTCCGTATCCGGATTATTGGTAATTTCGATGGCTATCTCACCGCCGTTCCTGTCGGGAGAAATCGTGGCCTGCTGCGTCACCGAAAACAGCGAAGCGGCACCCAGGGGCGTAATCATGAGCGTACCACCCACGGGCGTTGTAATGGTGAGGGTTCCCTTGGCCGGCGTACCAGGTATCAATTTCACGTCAATATAGCCGTCCTCACTTCTGGAGACTTCGCAGGTACGCTCATCTATCCGGAATTTCTTGGTCACGTTCACCGCCTGGCCGGAGAAATCTACGTGATAATCCCCTTTGGTCCAGGGCGCAGCAACCAGGGAAACCTGCAGGTTTCGACCGCTCATGAAGTAGGCAAAAAGGGTCCAGGTATGATTACGGGCAAAGTCTGTCGCAGAGGTCGCGGCAAACTCCCGGGAGCGATCTTTCCCGTTAATGGTATAGTCTACCCGGCCGAAGATGCGTTTGTCGCTTTCCCTCAAGTACACGTACCCCAGGTCCGTGAGCGTTCCGGCGGTACAGGCCTGGTCCAGCATCTGCTGATACGCGTCCGGATCCTGGTTCACGTAAATCAAGTCCTCGGGCACGCGATTACGATTGATTTCGGCCGGGCCGGAGAAGGAGAAATCGGCAGGGGTATACGACGGGATTACCCCCGTCGTCCCTTCGGTGAACACATATTCCCGCAGGGGAATCTGTTCTTTGTAAAAGGTGATTCTGGACACGCTCACCTCGTCCTCCTGGGCGATGTCGTCCGTAGCGGTACGGCACAGCACCATGCGAAGGCGGGAAACCGCACGCACCAGGGTAATGGGATCCACTTTCATCTGGGGTGCGCTGCCGTATACTTTCACGTGCGTCTTCATTCCGCTCATGGGCAGGCCCTTGTCCGGATCTACACTGGTGGTGTAATCGTGCGTTCCAAAACAATCATCCTCATCACTCACATAACCGAAGTTGGCTTCGATTAAATTTTCGTAAGTAGAGGATGCGTTTAATGTGCATCCGATAGAAGCGGCATTGGCCAGTACAAATACATCTACATCGGGGTGGGAGTTCACAAAGTCCCAGTCCACACTGAACTGGTAGCGGCCGATACCGCCAGACGGCGGGAAATCGGACTCATCCGTAAGGATAAGGGGCTCACCCACCCTCGTATGGTCCTCCGAGCGAAATACCCAGATGGAGAGGCTGTGAATCTTGTTCTCCTCTATGGTTGCGGGCAGTTCTCCCGCTTTGGTGGCCGGGACATACGGAAACTGGATGGCTATCTCCAGGGTAGGGCCTTCCGGATTGGAAATCGAATGCGCTTCACGACGGCAACCCGGCAACAAAAGAAGCAGGGCAAGCGCACTGAATATGATACTTTTCCAACTCATTATCCAAGAACTACGTAAGAAGAAGAGAAGAACCAATTAGCCTTTGTCTGCACTCCCAGCTGTAATTCCGGATTTCCCATCTGGGGGATACACAGATAGGCGTTTTCCAACGAAGAAATCTTACAGGTGATTTGTGTATAACTATCTTGCATAAACACCCGATTCAATCCCTCTGCAACTTTTTCCGGGGAAGGTGCCGATATTTTTCCGGCCAGGTAAAAGCGGCTTCCTTCAGGAATGATGCCATCAGCTCCCTTAAATGCCTTGCCGCTTTCGTTACTTAACTCCAGGTAAAAGTACACATCCCTCTCCAAGGGCGTGGGAAGGACCAGCGTGCGAAAGGAAGCCGACGGTTCCGTGTTCAAAAACGTGCCTGACACATTGGCGTCAAACATGTACTTCTCCTGCAAAATCTCTTCAGTACCATCATCGGTCACGGGAGTAAAGTTATAGTGCTGCTCATACTGCCCGCCAATAATCAGCCCGGTGACAGGGAAATCGGTGCTGGTCCCATTCAGCTCGAAAGCATTCTCATTATCCCGGTCGTGGAGCGGGTTTTCCGTTGCCTGCACTGTTGCTACCAGCATGCCGCAGGCAAACTGGAGAGGTGTGTCAAGCACCACGGTGCAGGAATTCTTGGTAATCATTTTTCCGGCTGTATGCAGCGCCACAATCTGCTCCCAGGTTTTACCGGGATACTGCTCATAAATATTGCTGCTGTAGGATGTGCTCACCGTGCTGTTGGAATAATAATACAGCGCTGGCATATAACAGTATTGCGTGGCCGGAATCCAGCCGCCCAAAGCCTCCGGAATGGCCTGGAAGGCCGCTCCTTCCCAATGCAGGAAGGACGCACCGGAAGGAATGCCATAGGCCTGGGGATACAGGCTGTAGGACAACGCCAGAGCATCCTTGCAGGTTTGGACGTTCACCTTCAGCTCATCCCGAAGGGCATTGAACAAATGAGCCTTTGTGAGTTTAACGGTAGGAGACAGGTACGCATCTTTATCCTCGTGCTTGATAACGGTCTCATCCTCGCAGTTAAAGTCTTCCAAAAAGTCCTTCAGCACATTCAGACGCCACAGCAGGTTCACATAGGCTCCCGGAATAAGACGATACTCTTCCCCTGTCATGGAGACAAAATCCTTAAATGCCTGGCGAAGTTCCGGACAATCCAGATTCTCGTCCGTCCACACGGCCGAAGCCACATCCTCGGCCCAATCCTGGTCGGAGAACGTGTTATACTCGTAAGGTACACTCACGCTGGTAGAAGCCACCGCGGTGAGAAGGTCTGCCATCTGCGTGGCCACTGCAGTGATATCGCTCCCGTAAATGGGCTCCGGAATAAAACCGATATCGGAGGGCCGGGGAAGGCTGTTATTTTCGCCGGTCCATCCCTTCTCCGTGAGGGAACCGTACAACTGCTTATGGGCACGTAGAGAAAGAGGCTCTTCCGGAAGCTCCGGTTCCGTGGCACGGGCATATGTCAGCATAGCGGTAGTGCCATAGGGAAAAAGACCTTTTTCGCCGGAATAAAGATGAGCGTAACTCGTATTCAGAAGGCCCTCGTAAAAAGAGAAACCAGTATAAACTATTTCATCTGTAAAAGAGCCCTCTATGTCGGCTAATAGGCAAGCACGGCCGTTGGCCTGATCTGAGGAACTTACGGGTACCCCCATCCCCGTGAAAAACGGAATAGCCCGAACACGGGAAAGCCCACGGAATTGCGGGTTTTCTTCCGTAGAAAGCATTTCCTTAATCACCTCAGAATTTGCCTTGGTCTGTGGAAGATTGCCCACCCGCATAGCAAGCAAAACCTCGTCGCCGTCATCCTTCACGTTCGGGCCGGGAGCATCTTCTCTCTCGCACGAGACAAGCCCTGCCGACAACAAAGTTGCCAGCAGGCAGAAAAGCCATATGCCCCTAAGTCTCAACATTATAACACGACAGGTATCTCAAGGCCGGGTTCCCAATTCAGGGTAACGCTTACGCCGACAGTAGGGTCGTCGGGAGCCAGAGTACCATTGGCATAGGCCCGTGCGCACAACAGACGGAACTGGCCAGGCAACAGCTGATTGTGGACCCCCAGAATGTTTTGCGTAATGGTACCGTCGCCCAGGGTGCAATAAACGTACACCTGCCAAAGGGAATTGGGGGCGACATCCGTAACAAAGGGATCGTCCCAGTCGATGACAATTTTAGTGGACGGGGCCGGACGGGAAGGGAATGTCACGGCCACAAAACCAACACGGCCTGGATCTTCGAACTCCAGCTGGTCCGGCTTCACCACCGGGGTATAGTCAAAGTGGTACAGGCTGTCACAAATGTCAAAGCTGGTAGCAAAACCCGTCATAAACACCTTTACGTCCTTGATGCCGCTGCCTAGCGTATCAATCAGCACGGAGGACGCACAGTTGGCCATATACAGTTTCACGTCAAACTGCTGGTCGATTCCCTCCTTGATGTCCATGGGAAGGCGGGCGGTGAAAAAACCCGTCTTGTGTGAGGTGACGGTATCCTTCACTTGCTGCACCGCACGCAGGGTGTGGCAATTGTCAGCCCCCTCAAAGGACAGCAGCGGATTCTGTTCCATGTTGGCCGTTGCAAGGTGCATATAGCGCCGTACCGGTATGTATAGGGTATAACTGGATTGGTTGGCGTCCATTACGTGACTTTCCCGGTGCAGGAGGACAGAGTCGGCCTGCACGTCGTAAAAGCCCAGGTCGACATCGTGTGCGTAATCGGTGAAGACATCCTGCAAGTAGGACTTGATGGCGCCGGCAACATTTACGTCCGTCACCAGACCCAACTGTGTCTGCAATTCCGTGGTCATGTTGGTGACCAGGCGCAGCTCATAGTCCAGGGTATAGTCTGTCTCGCAGTCACGCATATCCTCGTCCACCAGGCTGCAGCCGGTAAAGGCTACAGCCAGGAGGATGAAAATACCTGTATGACGCAATGCGAAACGCATACAAAACCTATTATTCGTTAGTCACCACCAAGAACCACGTCGAAGGCAAGACCGCTCGTCCATTCCATATCAATGGAAACACCCAGGGAAATCTGGCTGGAGCGAAGGTCGGGCACGGTCACATAGGCGTGCTTGAGGGCATTCTCGCCGATGATGAGGTTGGCCTTGGTCATATAATCCTGCATGAACACGCGAGGAGCGTTGATGGTTTTGCCGGTCGTAAGATTGAAAGGAGGATAGCAATAGTGGTCGCGGCTGAGGTCCTTGAAGTTGTCTCCATTCCCTTCTCCGGAACGGGCAGACGCCACAGCGGCAGCCAGATCCATCTTACCTACCAGGTAGAAAGTACCCCCTTTACGGATAAGGTTCAATTCACCCCAGAGGTCCATATCGGTTTTGTTCACCAGTTCCACACCGATGTAAACATCGGACTGTTTGTCGGCCGCCTTGGTATGGTCATAATTGTCCCAGACCATCGTATAGATGGGATCGGTATTGGCGGTTACCTTGACAGGGGTAGAACACTTGTCATAAATCATCTTATCAAACGCATTTCCGGTGAAGGAAAGGCCCGAAAACTTACCTTCTTCATCTATGGAAATACCCGTATAATCCGTATTGGTAGGTTTGCGGACAAAATCCCACCCCACAACATCGGCCATGCCGCCAACGATGATGCCGGTTACGAAAATACCCTTGTTTGCATCGGTAAAACTGGTGGGGATTTCCTGGTCGTCCTCCAGCGGGTGCAGCGCATGATTATTATCTTTAAGCGTAGCGGCACCATACTTAACGGTAGACTCCAAAAGCGCAGTACCATAGTTGATGTTGTTGATCATGGCAACGCTGCGGGTGTCGGACCGCACACTGGCGTCAACGGAATTCCAGCCCGCCCAAGAATCCGTATTCCATTGTGATACGGTGAGAGGATAGTCCTTAGCCTTCATCTCCTTTGTGGTTACACGGATAGGAGAGTTCCCGAAGTACATCAGTTCTGCAGGATAGCGGTAGTTGGAAATGGGGAAAGTGACTTCGCCCATACCATAGGCCGGAATATTGGTGGAGTATTCGAAGGTGTCCACTTTTTTGATGTCGGGGAAAACATTGCAAATAAGGGCGGCAGAACCTTTAGGAAGGCCCACGTTAAGCGGGAAACCCTCGTTGTTCTCCGTATAAAAATACTTTTTACCGCTCTCGTAAGTAGTAGTCGTTTTCTTATCATCATGATCCTGGAAGTTAGCCAGCAATACACTGCTGTTTGCATTCCAGTCGGAGGTAGTAGTACAGGTGGACAGCCTATCCAAAAGAAGGGCAACATTAATCTGGCCTGTCTCATCCTTGATAAAGTCAGCCTGGCCATCGCTACCGACGGAGAAGAAAAGATGCATACGGGATTCGATCTCTTTCGCCAGAAGTTTGGCAATTTGCTCTTCCCAGGTGGTGGGAACCGCACCGGCACCTCTTTCAACCACAGAATACAAGTCACGCATCGTACGCAAGACAGCCGTCGCAGCACCCGCACGAATCTCATGCAGGCCAGGTGCGGTCTTCACATCGGTGAGTTCCACATAAGCACGGCCCAGCACCTCGCCCAGCGGAGAAAGCGCTACATTTGTTCCGCTTTGCGTCTTGACAATTTCATCGGACTTGGTGGCGTCAGAATCATCATACTCATAACGGTACATTGTGCCTAACTGCTTCCATGACATCTCGCCTGCGTAATACTTATACTCCAGCCCACCTATCACTTTTTTGTTTCCATCAGCAGGGTTAGGGAATTCTGCAGCCAGCTGAGCAGCCACCTCCGTGGAAGGAGTGGGCCACCAGAATTTATAGCTCTTGTCCTTGTCGGCAATGGCGGGGTCTGTCCAGAAAGAGGCCTCATTGACGACACCCGCCGAAAGGAAATAGGTGATCATACGGGTGAAGAAATATGCACCCGCGTTAAACGCGGCCGTACTGGCGAGACGGGACTTGAGCGAAAAAGTCAGGGTGGTAAGATCGTTGGGATTTCCGGCTGCATCTGTTACGCCTTGCAAATCATCGGAATAGGTTTTGAGCGCCTTCCCGTACAACACTACGGCATTGGTTCCCAGCGGGAGCGCCAACTCCACGGAACGGGAAGCATTACTCTCAGACACCGATTTGGCGCTAAACAAGGTACCCAGATTGAAATCCCTGGTAGCAGATACTACCTCCACCTCATCCGTTTCTGCATTCTTATGCCTGGGCTTGAATAAATAATGGCTTCCACCTTCGGCTGCGTACGGCAGGTTATAAGACAGGACATGTACGGCGTCCATTCCAAGGAAATCGGAATGGACCTGGGCGAATTCGGCCGTGGTCTTGGTATCCTTACCCGTGTTGGTGGACACGTTCAGGACAAAATCTGTCTTGACCGTATTGGTCTCCGCATCAAAATACGGGCTGGGAGTAACGGGTTTCTCGACTTCCTTGTTGCAAGCCACCAGGGAAGCAAACGCGAGGGCTCCCAAAATGTAAAAACTGCGTTTCATATACATAGATTTTAATTATTATTCATTTGACTATTGGCCAACGACAACTTCATCGTAGATAAGGCCCTGTTTCCACTGGATATCTACCGACAGGCCCAGGGTCATGTTGGAAGACCGAAGGTCGGGTACGGTGAGATAGGCGTACTGCAAAGAATTTGGACCAATCTTAAAGGTAACGGTAGTCTTGTAATCCTGGACGAAGATACGAGGCTGCTGGGTAGATGTCCCGGCAGCATTATACGGCGGGATGATAGTGCCGTCGTCGGGCCAGGAGATAGCCTTCTCCGTGCTCGGATGTGCCCCAGGATCACCGGGATCCAGTTCGCCCACTAGGTAGAAATGCTCGCCAGTACGAACCCAGTTTTTCTTTCCGTAGAAATCGTCTCCGTTGTTCAGGAATTCCAGGGCAACGTAAACCTTATCCTGTTTCGTTTTAGGATCCGAAGTGGCGGCGGCCGCATTATAGTTATCAAAGACGACCGTGTAATTATAAGTGCTCGACGGGAAGGGAACGCTTACCGCATCAAACTTATCATAGATAAAACCCTGGCCGCTTTTAGGCAGGAAATTCCATCCCACCTGCGTGGGCTGACCGCCGACAATGATACCCGTGAGTTCAAAAGTAGTGGGGGCATCGTCCGTTGGCACCGTCCTAATTGCCATGGTCTGGTCCGGAAGGTCGGGATTATTGGTTTTGATGGAACCGTCGACACCCTTGTATTCCACCCGGGTTTCCAACATGGCCACACCGTAGCGGATATTCTTGACCATAGCCACGGAACGGGAGGTAGCGGTAACGTGCGAATTGGGCCAACCGGTACCAGCCCAGTTCTTTGAACTCCATGCAACAGCTGTAGAGGGATAATCGCCGGCGCTGTATTCCACATTTGAAGTTTGGACCGGGCTGTTGCCAAAATACAGAAGTTCGGCGGGATAATAGAAATCCGTGGCTTTGAAACCACTACCCATTCCCATCATATTCAACTCGTCGGGATAAACGAATTTCTTTTCAGAGTCATTAAAGGTGAGATAAGCCGCACCTTCCATCAGATTGAAGTTGGTGGGGAATTTGGCATAATCGTTCTCACCGTCAAAAGTAAGGGGCTTCGCCCAATCGGGTTGAGCGGGTTCACCGGTTGTGGTGTAAGAGAAATATGTGTCTAACTTGGTATTGATGGCCTGCGCCAATTTCTTGGCCACAGCTTCGGCCTTGGTGGTAGCCGGAGTTATCGTCATGGGATAAATCTCCTTCCACATATCCCTGACCATGCTAAGGATGGCTCTACCTGAGCCAGAACGGAGCTCTTTGCCTTCGGAGTCGTTGCTGGTCATCAGCTTGTAAAGATTGGACAGTTTCTCTTCCCAGATATACAAGGCCATAACCGGTTCAACAATACTCTTTCCATCGGTAATACTGCCATAATCTGCCCAGGACTTGCAACTGGCATAGTCTTCGGCAGTGACGGTAATTCCATCTAAGTTAAACGCGGTGCCATCAAGACTTGTGGCCATAACATCCGTCAGGATATTGGCCAAGGCCAACTTCATATCATTAAAGCCGTCCTTATCAGTCAGACGCGCACCCAGCCCAAAATAGGTCTCCCCTACATTCTGAGCTACACTATAAGCGCCCAACTTACCGTACTTATCCGGTTCCGCGGTTTTGACACCCCTACCGTAAAACACCAGTGTATTGGTACCCTCGGCCAACTTAACGTTAACCACACGGCGGGTAGCTTCCCCGCTGAACAGGTAGTTCAGTTCAATGGGCTCATTGGGCGACGTAGCCGGGACAGCCAGAATATTTTTGTCTGCTGCCTGCGTATAAGTAAGCAAATAGGCGTCTTTCAAACCCTGGAAACCACCCGTCATCTGAACGGCATCGGCCGTCTGCTTGGTCTGGGCAGTACCATTGGCTACGCTGAGCACAAGTTGCGTGTTCACGCTTCTTCCGGAAGATGCGCCGGACGTTTGAACGCTCTCCCGCTGGCACCCGGTAAAACCGACTGTCAAGGCCAGAGCCGTCAACAAAACAATTACTTTTTTCATCATAGTCTATCGTTCGTTATCTTTCATTACTTCTTTCCATGCTTCGAACTCCTTGCGGGCGGGGCCGTAGGTCTCTGTTCCTTTCAGGTTTTCCGCAGCGGCGGCGGAACCCAGCTGCGCCGCACGGCGCAGCAGCTCCAGGGCGCGGGTCTCCCGGGCTGTATCTTTCTTGTCCAGCGCGGTGAAATACAGCGCCACGCCGTATGCGTTCATGGCCTCCGGGTCGCTGAGCGTGCAGGCCATCAGCTTGGGATCCTCGCTTGGCTTTGAGGAGCTCCATCACCTCATGGTTGAAGGTCTCCGTGGCCGGATCCGGGGCATTCCCGTAATACACGCGGATGTAGCCGGAGTTGCGCTGATCTCCCAGCAGGTTCTCCGCCACCTTCTTGTACAAAGCCGGTTGCGCTTTTATACGGCGCTCGCGTTCATCCGCATCGTTTACCTCGTACACAATGTCCAGGAGGGTTTTCACTTCCTCTGCACTGAGGCCCTCTCCGCCATCCGGGAGGGCTTCCAGCTGCGCCCGGAACCAGTCCCAGGCTTCCCCCTTGCCCTGGTAGTCAAAGTTGCGCATGCTCACAAACGTCCTTTCATTGAAATAGTGCGCAACAGCGCGGGCGCGAGCCTGCGCCAGGGTGTCGTTGGCGTCCTGGGGACCATCTATGGAGGCAAGGCCCACGATGGATACCAGCACCTCACTGGTGCGGCCTTCGTCGCGTACCTTTTCTATCACCGCCTGAATGCGGTCCAGCGTGACAGCGTTGTTGCCATAGTTCCGGTCCAGGTCCTTGCTGTTCACCGGGAAGGTCACGTACTGCAGGCTGTCCTTGCCGGGACGGGTGAGGTAGTCGAAGGGCCGATAGTTCTCGATGGGAATTACCCAGGTATTGTCCTTGGCAAGGAGGTCTCCGGTGGTTGCCGGAGCCTTCACAGGACCTAAATGCACCACAAAGGCCACCGGGGCGCTGAGCACCGTCAGGGTGTCCCTGCCGCTCACAACCATGCCCGGCTTGGGACGTTTGTCCTTGGCAACGGGGTTCCATGCTATATTCACACCCAGTTTGGGCACCACGGCCGGTTTGCGAACCTCCCCTACCTTGGTGCCACAATGGGCACAGTCGAACTTATCATAGGCGGCCAGGCCCGCAGCCACGCCGGCCTCCGCCTCTATGCGGATGTACTGCCCCAGCCACCAGCTGTAGCCGGCAAACAGGCCACCGCCCCAGAAGGAGCCCTGCACGCGGTTATTCTCCACCTCCGGATACATGTGGAAGGGGAAGGTGACATTCCCCACATTAAAATGCGTATAGATGGCGTCTCCCCCGACAAAAAAGCCGTCGTACACCTGGTCGAAGTAATACCGAACCTCCGGCACAACGGCATAGTTGCGCCAGTGACGGGTGTTCTGGACGTTGTCATTGTCCCAGAACAGCCAGCGGGGCCAGGTTTTGATGCCGGCGTTGAGACCCAGGGAAACGTGTTTACCCACAGGGAATTCAAGGCCGATATTGGGTTCTGCCACGGCATCCCACAGCAGATTGGTACGCAAACTCATCCCCTGCCACCTTTTCACCGTATCGCGCGGTTCTGAGGCAGCGTAGGCAATGAAATTGAGCGCCAATCCAATTAGGAGAAGCCCCCCTTTTCGAAGCGGCCAGTTCACCATAGTTTAATAATTTTTAATTTGTTTATGCTTGACAATTAATAAGAAAATCCTTACCTTCGCCAACCCTAAACAAACTGATAAATCTCTATCTTTTCCATCCGTCTCTTCTCAAGAGATGGTGTTTTTCACTACAATATTTTCGCAAAAATAATTTTAAAATTTCTAAAAAACAAGCTTTAAACCACTTTTATGGCATCTTTGGACCATTTTAGTTGCGTTTTATCCCTTTCCACTCATTAAAAATTCCAAAATGGAGGCGTTCGCGGCATCCAATTTTTCCTCCTCCATGGACGCCAGATAAATGCGGGTCGTCTTCTCTGAACCGTGCCCCAGGGCCTCACTGATGATGGCCACCGGTATCCCCATCTTATACGCGTTACTGGCCCAACTGTGCCGGGCCTGGTACTACTGCTCGTCGACGCCCGTTGTGTGGATGAAAGAATCGGCAATGAGGTGTTTCTTCATGTGCTTCTGAGCCCATTTTAACATGCCGAAACAAAGCAGCAGGATGGCCAGGGCGATGGCGCCGCCCAATTCCGGCGTAACTTGCTGCGACATGGCAATCCAGTCATAAGTCCCGTGGAGCAGTACCGGATACAGCCACATTTTAAGTCCGGCCAGCGGAGCACGATAGCTGTCGAAGTAGTACAGGGAGAAGAAATAACCCATCACCACGGCAAAGCCAAAATGGCCGGGAATGGCCGTCAGGGAACGGCTCAGACCTACGGTCACCCATTGGGAGCCAGCTCCTATCACATACTCCAGGTTCTCGAAGGCGGCAAAGCCCATGCCCACACATACTGCGTACACAATGCCGTCCATGCGCTCGTCAAAGTCCTTGCATTTGCGGAGGAAGAGCCACAGCAACACCAGTTTGGCCGTTTCCTCAGGGATGGCAGCGCCAAAGAAAGCAGTTCGAAAAGCATCGATTGTAGTGTGAATCTCTTGCGGAAACAGCCCCATCTTCATGAACGGGACAGAGATCAGCAGCGAAGCGAACACCGACCCGCCCCCATAAAAGAAGGCTTTTACCAGGTTCTTCGTGGGCTCCCGCTGGAGCTTGTCCTGCGTATAAACATAATAAACAAGGATAAGGGCTGGCAGCACGGCCAAGGCAAACACAATAAGCATAAGTCTCAGGTTTAGTTGCGCTAATTTACACAATTTTTTGCAAAATCAATTTTTCTTTGTACCTTTGCCTTCCCTTTCGGGCGGTTAGCTCAGTTGGTTCAGAGCACCTGCCTTACAAGCAGGGGGTCACTGGTTCGAATCCAGTACCGCCCACTCCCCCAAAGCCGGCCTCCACGCCGGTTTTTTTGTTTCCCCCATTAAAGCAC
>ONOQ01000075.1:0-5577 GCA_900319485.1 uncultured Bacteroidales bacterium
ACGGGTACGTCCAGATCAATCCGCCGTATCCGCCGGCAACTCAGGAGGAGATGGATTCCTTCTGGGACCTTCCGTTCACAAAACTGCCGCATCCGCGCTACAAGGGCAAGAGAATTCCGGCGTACGATATGATAAAGTTCTCCGTAAACACCCACAGGGGCTGTTTTGGCGGTTGTAACTTCTGCACCATTGCGGCGCATCAGGGAAAGTTCATCCAGAGCCGCAGCGAGGCCTCCATCCTCAAGGAGGTGAAGGAACTTAACAATCTCCCGGACTTTGCGGGTAATATATCTGACGTAGGGGCTCCTACTGCCAATATGTATGGTATGCACGGCAAGAACCTTGAAATCTGCGACAAATGCAAGCGCCGCAGTTGCCTTTTCCCTGCAAGGTGCCCAAATCTTGACTGTGACCACACCCGCCTTATGGAACTCTACAAGAAGATAGACTCCACCAAGGGCATCAGGCACAGTTATATCGGCAGCGGAATCCGCTACGACCTCTTCCTTACAGAGGACGGCTTTGTGGACCAGAGTTCCAAGCCTTATCTCAAAACACTTGTGCTAGACCATACTTCAGGCCGATTGAAAGTGGCCCCGGAGCACACCGAGGACCACGTTCTCCAGAAGATGGCAAAACCTACGTTCAGGCTATTCGAGCGCCTCCGCAAGGAATTCGACAAGATAAACCGCGACGCCGGGACCCACGTGGGGCTTGTCCCATATTTTATATCGTCCCACCCGGGGTGCACGCTGAAGGATATGGAATGCCTTGCCAATCACCCCGCCCTGAAGGGTATCTGGATGGACCAGGTCCAGGATTTCACGCCCACTCCTATGACCACATCCTCCGTCATGTTCTACAGCGGAATAGATCCAAGGGATATGAAACCGGTGTTTGTGGAGCGTGACCCTGAGCGTAAAATGAGGCAAAAATCATATTTCTTTAAAAATTCTTCAAAAAAAAGCGGAAAGCCCTTGCAAGGTTCAAAACAAAAGCCTAATATTGCAGGCGGAAAAACTAAACCTATCAAGAAGTAATTATGGCAGACATTAAGAAGAGACACGTAGTAAGTTTTGAGAAGATGAATGCATTGCATCCGGATCTGGCTGCCGCTTTTCAGGAGAAATACCCCAAGGGCTTCAGCGATTACCTCAATGACCTTGTCAAATACCCCAAGCCGGACGGCACCAGTTTCTATGCCGTTACGGTAGAAACCTCAGACGCTATATACCTTGTAAAGATCAACGTCAAAACAGATGACCTTGAGGATGTAGCCCGCTGGCTTGAAGGAGAGGAAGATGCAGAAACCGAGGCAGTGGCCGGCGGCGCCCCGGATTCCCCTGAAGATTCCGGAGAAACCCTTCCAGATGACAACATCGCCCAGTATTCTTCCGGCGCAGATGATGAATAAGTTTATATGGGCCCCTCTGAGGGCCCTTTTGCGTAAGGTGCCTGAGAGTACGGCGCTCCTTGGCTTGTCAGTGGTGACAGGCCTTCTTTGCGGTTTGGCCGCGGTGGCGCTGAAGGTCTCCATACACGCAATTCAGGGCTGGCTTTCCGGGATAATGCCCGGCAGCCGCCTGCCTTACCTGGTACTTCCGGGCGTGGGAATGCTCCTCAGCCTTCTCATAGTGAAGTTTCTGGTGAGGGACAATATCGGCCACGGAGTGACAAAGGTGCTCCAGGCCGTATCCAAGAATGAATCCAAGATCAAGCGCCACAATATCTGGTCTTCGCTTGTGACAAGCGCCCTTACAATCGGGTTCGGCGGTTCCGTGGGCGCGGAGGCTCCCATCGTGTACACCGGTGCTGCAATCGGCTCAAATCTTGGCCGATATACCGGAATGTCCTACCGCGGGATGACGCTTCTTCTTGGTTGCGGCGCCGCTGGTGCCGTGGCGGGCATTTTCAACGCCCCGCTTGCAGGCGTGCTGTTCACGCTGGAGATCCTCCTTTTCAACCTCTCCATGTCAGGCATCCTGCCGCTGCTGCTGAGCTCCATATCGGCCACGCTGGTCAGTTATCTCTGCCTTGGGAGGGTGAGCCCGTTTGCCGCAACAATAGTTGACTTCCGGATGGGAAATGTGCCGTTTTACCTGCTTCTGGGTATGCTCTGCGGCCTTTTCTCCCTGTATTTCATACACACTACCCTTGGGATGGAAGACCGCCTGTCCCGCTTTAAGAACCCTTATCTCAAGTGGGTTGTGAGTTCCGTCGCGCTGGGGCTTCTAATCTTCCTTTTCCCGCCGCTTCACGGGGAAGGCTACAACTTCCTGGGACCGCTCCTTAACGGACTTGATCCGGAGATCGGGAATGGTACGCCAATCGGCGTTCTTATGAACTTTGGCTGGGGTGTGCCGCTGTTTTTCCTTCTTGTAGCGCTCCTCAAGGTGTTCTCTATGACCTTCACAAACGCCGGCGGGGGAGTGGGCGGAACGTTCGGCCCCACGCTTTTTGTGGGCGCCCTTGTGGGCTTTGTGGTGGCCGATGTTATGAATCTTATTGCCCCCGGCGCCGTTCCTGTGGCAAATTTTGTGCTTGTTGGTATGGCAGGCCTTATGGCCGGAGTGATGCAGGCGCCGCTTACCGCCATCTTCCTCATTGCGGAGATATCCGGCGGGTATGAACTGCTGGTGCCGCTTATAATTACATCGGCAGTGGCGTATGGTACAACGCGCATTTTTGAGAAGTATTCCATCTATACAAAGCGTATTGCCGCTTCCGGGGAACTCCTTACCCACGAGGCCGATAAAGCAGTCCTCACTCTCCTCAGGATGGAGGACCTCCTGGAGAAGGACTTCCTCCCCGTCAGGATGGATTATACTCTTGGGAAACTGGTTGAGGCCGTTTCGTCCTCTGAACGCTCACTGTTCCCGGTGGTGGATGCCCGCGGCCGCTTCCAGGGCTACGTTACGCTTGGGGATATCCGGAAGGATATGTTCCGCCCGGAACTATATGAGCAGCGCCACGTCTTCAATTACCTAAAAACCGCCCCTGAATACGTTTATCCGCAGGATTCCATGGAAGCCGTGATGCGTAAGTTTGAAAAAACAGGCGCCTGGAACCTTCCAGTTGTGGATGATGATAGGAAATACCTTGGCTTCCTGTCCAAATCCAAGATCTTCAACGCCTACAGGGAATCCCTTAAAGACTTTTCACAGGACTAGAGTGCCGGCGGTTCGGGCAACCAACCGCGCAAAAAACGCCGTTTTTGTGTTTTTCATTGCCCGAGCAGAGGAAAATCACTATATTCGTATCACTTATGAAAGATATATACGTTAACCACATAGCGGGACTTCTGGGCGTTCAGCCCTGGCAGGTCCTCAACTGCGCAGAACTGTTTGAAGACGGCTGCACCGTGCCCTTCATCAGCCGCTACCGCAAGGAGCGCACAGGCGGCCTCACTGACATTGAAGTTGCTGAGGTAAAGCACTGGGCCGATGTATTTGCCGAAATGGAAAAGCGCAAGGAGCTGATCCTGAAGACCATAAATGAGGCCGGGAAACTGACCACGGAACTTGAGAAGGAAATTGAGGAGTGCGTGAGTTCTCCCCGCCTTGAAGACATCTATCTCCCGTTCCGTCCCAAGAGAAAGACCCGCGCCACAATGGCCATTGCCGCCGGCCTGGAACCGCTTGCAAATCTCCTCTGGAGCGGCAAGTCCCGTAATCCTGAGGCCGATGCCCGAAAGTTCATAAAGGGAGACATCAAGGACACGGAAGCAGCCCTTGGCGGCGCCCGTGACATTATGGCGGAGCGTATCAGTGAAACAGCATCCTTCAGGGAAACCCTCCGCGGCATTTACCGCACCAGAAGGGTGGAATCGGCTGTTACCAAAAAGGGTCAGGAAGACCCTGAGGCGGCAAAGTACCGCAGTTACTTCAAATTCTCCCAGCCAATAGCAAAGATTCCTTCCCACAACCTTCTGGCTATGCTTAGGGCAGAGGGCGAAGGCTTCCTCAGAGTAAGCATAGACGCAGATCCCGAGAAATGCGGCAACAAGATTTATTACGATTTCTGCCAGGAGCACGGCTACCCCTCACGCGAAAGCGGTGAGCAGATACGGATGGCCGTAGACGACGGCTTCAAGCGCCTCCTGGACCCTTCAATCACCACGGAAATCCTCAACGAGGCCAAGGAAAAGGCCGATAAAGAGTCCGTGCAGGTGTTCGGGGAGAACCTCAGGCAACTTCTTCTGGCTCCTCCTGTTGGTCAGAAACGCGTAATGGCGATAGACCCCGGTTTCCGTACCGGCTGTAAGGTTGTATGCCTGGATGCCCAGGGAAACCTCCTTTGTCATGACGTCATCTATCCCCATCCTCCTGTTCCCAAAAAGATTGAGGCAATTACCAAGGTGGCAGATCTGGTGGATAAATATGACATTGAGGTAATAGCCATAGGAAACGGCACGGCAGGGCGTGAAACTGAGGATTTCATCCGCAAGGTGGGCCTCCCGGAGAGTATCCGGGTGTTCTCCGTAAGCGAGGACGGCGCCTCCGTGTATTCCGCATCGGACGTTGGCCGTGAGGAATTCCCGCAGTACGATGTTACGGTGCGCGGGGCGGTTTCTATCGGCCGCAGGCTTATGGATCCGCTTTCGGAACTTGTGAAGATAGACCCCAAATCCCTTGGAGTTGGGCAGTATCAGCACGATGTTGACCAGAATCTCCTTCACGAGAAACTTGACGCCACAGTGGAAAGTTGCGTTAACTCCGTGGGTGTGAACCTTAACACGGCAAGCCCCTGGCTGCTCAGATACGTGAGCGGAATTGGCCCCGCCCTTTCCAAGGCAATTGTGGACTACAGGGCATCCCACGGGGATTTCCGCTCCCGTGAGGAGCTCCTCAAAGTGCCACGTCTTGGTGCCAAGGCATATCAGCAGTGCGCAGGATTCCTTCGCATTCACGGAGCCGAGAATCCCCTTGACAACTCCGCCGTGCATCCGGAGTCCTATCACATTGTGGACAAGATGGCAAAGAGCCTTGGGGTAAGTACCAGGGAACTTGTGGGCAATGAGGAACTTTGCTCAAAACTGAATGCCGCAGACTTTGTGGAGAAGGACTTCGGCCTTCCTACCGTTAACGACATCATCCAGGAACTCAAAAAGCCCGGCCGTGATCCCCGTGAAAGCGCCCAGGAGTTCTCTTTTGCCGATGACATCCGTGACATAGAGGACCTGAAGGTTGGGATGGAACTTCCCGGCATTGTGACCAATCTCACGGCCTTTGGCGCATTTGTGGATATCGGCCTTCACGAAAACGGCCTCATACACGCCTCCAATATGGGAGAGCGCGGAATGGCCGTCCCTTCAAAGGTCCTGAAACTCCACCAGCAAATAAAAGTCCAGGTCCTTTCAGTGGACCTGGAGCGTAAGAGAATAGGGCTGAAACTTCTTAAAAACGCCTGAAGCGGAGGGCGATGACGCCCCAGAAAGCCTCGCCGAAGATGCCGCCGCTCATTTTGGACGTGCCCTTCTGGCGGTTTGTGAAGATTATGGGGACTTCCTTCAGTTTGAACCCAAGTTTCCAGGCGGTGTATTTCATCTCAATCTGGAAACCGTAGCCCTTCATCCTC
>ONOQ01000075.1:5603-6975 GCA_900319485.1 uncultured Bacteroidales bacterium
TAGCACACAAAGCCGGCCGTGGTGTCATAGACCTTCATCTGAAGGACTCCACGGACATATGTGGAAGCGAAGTAACTCATCACAATGCGGCTCATGGGCCAGTCCACAACGCTTACGCCGTTGCAGTAACGTGACCCCACGGCAAGGTCTGCTCCGCCCTCGGAACACGCTTGATACAGTCTCAGAAGGTCCTTGGGATCATGTGAGAAGTCCGCGTCCATCTCAAAGACATAGTCATATCCGTGCTCCAGGGCCCACTTGAACCCCGTCAGATACGCCGTTCCCAGACCCAACTTTCCGCTTCGCTCTATCAGATGCAAATTAGATTCCCGGTCGGGGCCGGGAATGACGGAACGGACGATATCAGCGGTGCCATCCGGGGAACCGTCGTCAATTACAAGTACGTGAAAGTCACCGGGGAGGGAAAACACCGCCTGGATTATATCGGCAATGTTCTCCTTTTCGTTGTATGTGGGGATTATGACTAGTTTCTTGTCCATTATTTCAGCATTTCTTTAACTGCGGCCTCAAGTTGGAGGTCACGGCCCGAGAGGGTAGAGGCAGGGTCATTGTAGATGAGGATGTCCGGCTCAATCTGGAAGTTCTCTATGTAGGTCTGGTCCTTGACGCCGTAGTTTCCTACCTGCGGGATACCGAACACTATGAGTGCGTTCACCTGATTCTCCCACCATACGGCGGTCATTGTGCCGGGAACGGGGGCTCCGATGAGTTTTCCAAGGCCAAGGCTCCTGTAGGCATACGGGAAGCCGGAGGCATCGGAGTAGTTGTCCTCACCGATGAGAACGCAACTCCTCTTAGTCCATTTGTTGAAGGGCTCGTGGCCGATATATTGGCCGCGGGGAGTGAACAGGCAGTATTCCTTGCCACCCAGGAAGGTCACAAGGTCGTCGTGGAGCCAGCCGCCACCGTTGTGGCGGGTGTCAACGATGAGGGCATCGCAGTTACGGTACTTTCCAAGGGCCTTTGAGTAGAGTTCACGGTAACTTGGTGAATCCATACCCTGGATATGTACGTAACCAACCTTGCCGCCGGAAAGTTTCTCAACCATTTCCTCCCTCTGGCGCACCCAGCGCTGGTACAGGAGGGGAACGTCCGTTGCGGTGGGAGTAATGAAGAGGTCCTTCTTCTTTCCGGAAGACTTGATTGTGACAAGGATCTTCTTGTCCACCTTGTCATAGAGGTTCTCAAGCCAGTTTTCGCCGGCCTTGATCTCATGCCCCTCGATGGCGGTGATGATGTCTCCGGCCTTTATCTCGGTGTCCATAAGGTTGATGGCTCCTCCGGGAAGCACCTCTGCAATCTTTACGCCGTCTCCCTTATACTCAGTATCGGCCAGAATGCCGATATGCCC
>ONOQ01000072.1 GCA_900319485.1 uncultured Bacteroidales bacterium
ATGAGGTGGTTGTTTTTTGATAATAATCAACTATCTGATCGCTGACAATTACTACACAAGCATCAATAATCCCTTTACCGCTGACTCGTGGGTTAGTCTCGTATTTCTCAATGCCATCTATGACACGTTCCTTGGTGTAGAATGTAGCGTTTGGAAAAAATAAAACAACCACTTTAGCTCCTTGTTTCTCTGCTTCTCTCAGTTTTGTTGAAATACTCCACTGACCGGTACTTTCTACGGCCTTGATGTCCATTTTAGAATCATTTAGGAAGCCATCACAATTTTTAGTGTTTTCTTGACTTTTTTCAGATTCTAACACCACACGATGCCCTAACGTTCTTAGTATCCTAATTACGGTTCTCTCATAATCTCCTCTTGGGCATCCATATACACCGATTTGTTTGTCAATCTTGTGATCTTTATGCACAGCACTTACGCCACCCGACTTTTCATCGAATGTTACGTCTTCATACTCTGGATTATTTATGAGTCTTAGGTATTCCTGGTAGTTCTCTTCCCGCTGCTGGTCACTGATAATCATCGCTCACAATCCTTTGTGGAAGGAAAGGACGTTGGAGGATAATTTGATTACGATCCACGTGTGACCATTCACAGAACGCCTCTATCGCATCACGAAGTGTCCAGCCATTAGCACGTTGTTCTGAGCCATCGGCATTTATTGCCGTGACATTAAAAGCCGTATGAACAAGGCTAGTAACCGGATCTTGTGCCGGAACTGTTACAACCTTCAACCTCACCTTTTCCATTATTCAACAGTATTACAGTTCCATTTGATCGTGGATGGAGAACCAGACAAACAAATTTAATGTTTTTCAGTGAAAGAACAAACATATATTTGATAGTTGTTCCCAAATTGAGCTAATATGGGGAGTCCACTACCCTACCCATCGGCCTAAATGAGATTTCTCGGCTGCGCTCGGAATGGCAAAGGAAGATGCCATCATTTACCCTATTATCAGGAGATATTGCTATTGGTAAAACTAAACCCGATAGCTTGAATTTCTTCAGGGGCTACCGGGAATCAACAATGCAAAGTTATGAAGAAAAACAAGATTTGACAAATTATTATCAATATTATTTGAGCTTTTGGGCTTCAACTCCCTTCAAATCAGATTGTTCGCATATGCGATATAAGATTACTACATTACGTTATATTGTAAAATAATATTATTATGCTATCTTTGCAATATAAAACTGCTATACATTATGTCAACAACTGCAATTTCAATCCGCCTTGATTCGGATATCAAAAAACAATTTGATAAGCTATGTAAGGAATTCGGCATAAGCACAAATGCCGCATTCAACTTGTTTGCACGTGCTGTTGTACGGGAGAAGGCAATCCCTTTCTCCATATCAATTGGCAGTGAATCTGAGAAAAGATCTATCGCTGCGCAAAATGCACTCTCAAAGAGTCAAGCACAATCGGCACTAGAAGCGCACGAATGGACAGATGAAGAAATAGACCAGTTAATTGCAGAACACAGAAGTAAAAAAAGAAAACAATAGATGATTTACGCAGTTATTGACACAAATGTATTAGTTGCCGCCGCTAAATCTCATAAGCCATATTCATCAGCATCACAGGTACTTACGTTAGTATTCTCCGGAGTCATCCAGCCACTTGTTTGTGATGAGATTCTGGAAGAGTACGAGAGTATCCTTAATCTCCGTCCGAAATGATTAATATCCTGACCGAACTTGGGATAATTTGATAGAAAAATCCGAAAGTTAAACAGCAGGCACCTGTCACAGAAGTGGTTCTGGGAGGGGGTGGTGCGGTTTACCCTATGTTCCAGTATGGGGGTAAACGACAGGGGGTGCCCTCTGAAGGTACTCTGAGGCGGAGTGGTGCGGTTTAAGTTTCGGAAGTGAGGGCGGAGCGAATGTTTGATATGGCCACTTCCGGCTGGAGGGCAAGAGGCAGCGGAATCTCACGCGGGGTAACCTCGATGAGGCGGCTGAATCCGGCCTTTAGGAGTTCCGCTTTGGCGTCTATGCGGCCGGAGAGAAGGGTGACGGGGATGCCGCCGGAACGGCGGAGAACACCCATAGGGACCTTCCCGTGAAGGGTCTGGAGGTCAGATCTGCCTTCACCGGTGATGATTATATCCGCCCCTTGTATGTGCTTGCCAAACTGGACCAGGTCCAGGATGCGGTCAATTCCGGAGGAGACAGTTGCGCCAAACCAGCCTACAAGCGCGCCGCCAAGGCCGCCTGCGGCTCCGGCCCCGGGAACTTTTGTGATATCCCTGCCGGTTTCCTGGAGAATCCTTTGGGCAATTTGGGTGAGGCGGTGCTCCAGGATGTCAATATCGGCCCCGGTGGCGCCTTTCTGAGGGGCGAAGACACGCGCGGCGCCGTCCTTTCCGGTGAAGGGGTTGTCAACGTCTGAGAGAAGTTCTATCCTTGCTCCTTTGAGCGTTTCACGGATGCCCGGGACCGTCATCATTCCTTCCCCGCCGTCGCAGGTGGCGGTGCCTCCAAGGCCAATTATAAGGTGGTCTGCGCCGTTTTCCCTTGCAGCCATGAGGAGTTCCCCCACTCCCCTCGTGCTGGCTTTAAGGGGGCTCAGTTCTTCTTTCCGGAGGAGTTTCATCCCGCAGGCCTCGGCCACTTCAATTATTGCAGTGTCCCCTTTGACGGCGTATTTTGCCTGCACCTTCCTTCCAAGGGGATCAGTGACAGTGGCGGTTAGGATATTGCCGCCAAGGGCCTCCGAGAGGATCTCCACGGTGCCTTCTCCGCCATCGGCAAGAGGAATTGTAATTATTTCGTCGTCGGGGAACGATTCCTTTATTGTCTCACTGATGGCCCCCGCCACCTCCCTTGCGGTGAGGCAGCCCTTGTAAGAGTCCGGCGCTACGATGATCTTCATTATGGTGCAAAATAATAAAACCGCCTTGTGGCGGTCTAATTTGAAGGTTCAAAGGGGACAAGCCCAGAGGACCCATCCCCCCTTCGTTTACAAAGGTAGTGCTTTTTTTCTGAATCAGCAAAACATTAATGGGTCTTCTCGGCATGGCCCTGTGCCCTTCGGACGGCGTAGCCGCCCGTGGCTTCGTGAACGGGAGGGGCCCAAAGCCGTGCGAAGCGCTGGCGCATGGGAGGGATAGGACCGAAGGTCCGTACCGGTCCGAAGGGCATAGGGCTTGCCGGATGCGGCAGAAAACTGGTGGAGGTTAACTGACTGAAGCACAATGAATTACACAACTGTTTGGTATTACCGGTAATCCCAAACAATCAAGCAAGCCACTGATATTCAATTACTTAAGCTCCACCGAATCGGCATTACCGCAGTGGCATCGGCCCTATTCCTGAGTACCTTCCGGGAGGTAGATGTCAAGGGTTTTGATGATGGAGAGGATGGTCTGGTAGAACATCACGTTGGAGCCGCGGAGGGTGATCCAGTGGTCATCTGAGGCGCTTCCGCGGAGGAATTTGTCCGTGTAGATGGTCCCGAAGTTACCTATGCAAACCTCTACCTCCCCTTTGGGATTGACTCTCAGGGCCCGTATGGGCTTGGTTTCCGTGTAGCCTTTGGCCTTGTCGAATACCAGGGCCTTTATGTCCTGCTTTTCCTGGCGGTTGTTGGTGGTATTTATGAAGCCTCCGGCGCCTTTGATGATGTCCCTTATGGCATCGTGGAGGGCGTTGGCGGCGTTAAGGTACTGGTTGGAAAGGTTAAGAAGCTGTGTATTCATAGTTGGCTATTCTACTGGACCGGAAGGCTGGCCTGAAGCGCCCTTGATCTCCACGGGGTCCCAGCCAAAGTCCTGGTAATACTTGGCGGGGATGCCTTCGGAGGCTACGAATGCAGCGATGGCGGCTTCCCTATCGGCCTTCTTTACTTCTTCGTCGGAAAGGCGCGCGAGGAAAAGGTCATAGAGATCCCCGAAGATTCCCTTTGCTGTGGGATGGAAGGTGGAGCCGTCTCCTACTTCGTCGAAGGCGGTGATTGAGTAGGTGCCGTCATCGGCCTTTGAAATGTGCATCAGGCCGGGATGGCTGCCGCCGGAGACGCACTTAAGCACCTCACCTTCAAGGTTGTAGTTCTCTACACGGAAATCGCCCCACACCTTTATGTCGGAGGGATCCGATTCATCCGTAGCCACTATGCTGGCGTAAGGGATGCAGTACATAGCCTGGGTGTAGTTCTTTCCTATCTCCCTCATATAAGCGTCAATGGCTTTGGCCGTGGCGGCGGTGGTGAGGGCGTTCTGGCTGTTGTCCTGGAACTTGTAGGCGGTTATCTTGCCGCCTTCTACCTTTACGTCCGTGACGCCGGGGTTGCCGAGGTCGGAGTAAGTTACGCGGTACCAGCCTTCCTCAAGGGGCTCTATGGATTCAACCTTGGAGACGTCTGAAGGGCCGTCCTGGCAGCCTGTGCGGAAGTACCAGAACGAGTAAGTATCGTCATAATCCGCTTCCCAGAGGGAGTTAAGGATTTCCTTGGAGACGGAACTCTTGAGGTAGTCGTCGGTCATAGGCTTGTTTCCAAGGACGTGCTCGTAGAAGTCAGTTATGAACTCGATGTCTTTCTTCTGCCTGTTCTGAGAGCAGGAGATGATGGCTAGAGCGGCCGCTGCAATGATAAGGATACGTTTCATATGGTTGTGGTGTGCTAATTCAGGATATTCAGGAGGGCCTCTTCGATGACCTTGTAGCCGGAATAACTGGGATGGATGGAGTCCGGGGAAAGGTCCGTTCTTGGGGCGCCGTTTTCATCGGCCATAATTACCTCAAGGTCTATGAGGCGGAAGCCGCTTTTTGCTGCGTATTCACGGATTTTGGCGCTGAGGGATGCAACTTCTTCGCGAGTGCCGGTAATGGCAGGACGCCAGCCTATGTGGTCTGCGGGAACAACCGTGGCTAGCACCGGGATTATGCCGTGGGCTACGGCAAGTTCACACATTGAGGCTATGTTTCCAAGGATGTTGTCCAGGGAGATGTAGCCGGCGTTACGGGCTATGTCGTTGATGCCACCGATTATAACAACGTACTTGGGACTGTGGTCAAGGACGTCTCTTCTGAAGCGGACCAGCATCTGGGAAGTGACCTGGCCGCTTATTCCCCTTCCAAGGATGTTGTTATCCGTGAAGAACCCGGGATCCGTGGCCGCCCAGCCAGCAGTGATGGAGTCTCCCATAATCACGGCAAGTGGCCGGCAGTCCCCTGCCGCCTCATTCTGCGCAGCATAGGCGCCAAACTGTGCCCAGTCATAGGACGGGACCTCTTCCTGCGCTATTGCTTTGGGCGCCACCATCAGGATGGCAATAAGAAATATGGTAATCTTGGTTTTCATTATTTGGGACCGTATTTCTTACAAATATACTGAAAAAAGTGGGAATTGGCCCGCAGTCATTCCGGCCCTCCGAAACTTAAACAGCAGGGGGCGTGCTCTGAAGGTATTCTGGGAGGGGGTGGTGCCGTTTACCCTATGTTCCAGTAAGGGGGTAAACGACAAAAATGGCCTTGTGGGGCCCAAAGTGCGGTTTAAGTTTCGGAAGCAGGTGGTCAGGCACCGTACCGGCAGGGCCTATGCCCTTCGGACGGCGTAGCCGCCCGTGGCTTCGTGATGACACCCCAAAAATCAAAGATTTTCGGGGGCCCCGTTTTGCCCACCCGAGGGATAGGACCGAAGGTCCGTACCGGTCCGAAGGGCATAGGCTGGCTGGCTACGGGTGGAGGTTAAGTTGCTGATACACAGAAAGTTACGCAAGTATTTGGGATTACCGGTAATCCCAAACAACTCTATAATCGACTGTAAATCAACACCTTAAGCTGCACCGCATCGGCATTACCGGCAGTGCTAGCCTCTGCGACGAACGACGCCAACGTAGATGAGGAGCACTATGTTCATCATCAGGGAGTAGAGGATGGCGGGGATTGCCATTTCTTCGTTGGCGAAGATGAAGGGGCTGGAGGCAATGGCTATTGCCTGAGCGGCGTTCTGCATACCAACTTCAATCACCACGGTGCGGCGCTGGGCGGAGTCCGTTCTCACAAGGCGTGAAAGGAGTGAGGAGCAGGTTATGGCCACAATGATAAGGGCCGTGACGCAGAGCCCCAGGATTCCAATGTTGTCCAGGATGGTCCTGTGGTGCTGGATGTAGAATATTGTAATAAGGACCAGAAGGAGCGGGAAGGCCAGTTTACTGAGGACCTTATCCGTTTTTTCCGCAGCCTTTGGGAAGGCATAGTGAAGGCCAATTCCAAGGAGCACGGGAACCAGCATCATAACAAGGTTCTGCTTGATGAGGTTCCCCACGGGAAGGCTTATACCCACGCTCTCCCCCACTATGCGGGTTGCGGCGCCCATAATGACGGGGATTGTGAAGAGCGTTATGATGCTGCTGAGGGCCGTGAGAGTAACGGAAAGCGCCACGTCTCCCTTGGCAAGTTTTGAGAATACGTTGGATGAACTGCCTCCAGGACAAC
>ONOQ01000023.1 GCA_900319485.1 uncultured Bacteroidales bacterium
TCCATCCGCATGAGGGCCAACGGCTCTTCAGGCGGTCACAACGGCCTTGAAAACATCACTGAATGTCTTGAAACAGACAAATGGACCAGGATCCGTGTTGGGATTGGCAACCAGTTTTCTCACGGCGGCCAGATAGACTATGTCCTTGGAGAGCTGTCGGAGGAAGAAAAGAAAGCGGTTCCGGACCTTGCGGCCAGAATTATTCAGGGGTGCAAGGATTTCTCCACCATTGGCGTGCAAAGGGCAATGAGCGCCCTCAATACAAAGCCTAAACCGGTATCTCCGGAGCCACAAAAACCGGTGGAGGAATAATTTTTCAAAAAACGTTGCAAAAATTTTCATTTTTTTTGCAACGTTTTATTTTTTCCTGCATCTATATAGTAGGTTTAGGTTTTAGTACACGTCAAGAAACCGGCGCTCCAAGTTTAGTCTTGAAGGCCGGTTTTCTTGTTTCAATGTATTTCCTGATGCTCTCAGAAGGAGGTGGCGATACCAAGGAAGTCTTCTGCCTTGAGGGCTGCGCCGCCGATGAGGCCGCCGTCGATGTCCTTCTCCGCGAAGAGTTCCTTTGCGTTTGAAGGCTTGCAGGAACCGCCGTAGAGGATGGTCATGTCATCGGCCACCTTGGGACCGAATTTTTCCTCGATGACGTTGCGGATGCAGGCGTGGATTTCCTCGGCCTGCGCTGCAGTTGCGGTTTTGCCGGTGCCGATTGCCCATACGGGTTCATAGGCGATAACCACATTCTTCATATCCTCTGCGGTGAAGTTGTAGAGGACGTTCTTTGTCTGGGCGGTAACAACCTCGAAGTGCTTGCCGGCCTCACGCTCATCAAGGTTCTCACCTACGCAGAGGATAACCTTGAGACCTGCCTCAAGGGCAAGTTTGGTCTTGACCACAAGTTTTTCATCGGTTTCGCCATAATACTGGCGGCGCTCACTGTGACCGAGGATGGTGTACTCACAGCCGATTGAAGTGAGCATATTCACAGCCACCTCACCGGTATATGCGCCTTTTTCGTGGTCTGCGCAGTTCTGGGCACTGAGTTTTACCTTGGAGCCCTTCAGAGCCTCTGCAACAAGTGCAAGGTGGGTGAAAGGAGGAGCAACTACAAGTTCCACGTTTGCGGGAAGATCCTTTGCTTTCTCAACAACTGCCTTTGCAAGGGCTACACCTTCGGGAACGGTGGTATTCATTTTCCAGTTCCCTGCTACGATAAATTTTCTCATTATTTTGATTATTTAACAGACATTACTGCGGAAGCGATGGAATTGAGTTTCACATCTACTGAATCTGCGCGTGAAGCGAGGATGCAGGGAACCTTGGTTCCTACCAGGAAACCGGCCTGACGTACTCCCACCGCAAGTTTGGAGTTGGTTTTCCAGAACACGTTTGCGCTCTCGATGTTGGGGAAGAGCAGGCAGTCTGCGTCTCCGGCGACGGGAGAAGAGAGTTTCTTGATCTGGACTGATTCCTCATCAATTGCAACGTCAAGGGCAAGAGGGCCGTCTCCGATGGCCTTGATCTGGCCTCTGTCGCACATCTTGGCAAGCATTGCTCCCTCGATGCAGGCGGGCATTGAATCCAGCATCTGCTCCGAGGCTGCAATGAAGGCGATCTTAGGCATGGCGATGCCGAAAGAACGGGCGACTCCGGTAACGAAACCTGCCATCTTCACCTTCTGGCGGAAATCCGGTGCGGGGATAACTGCCATATCGGTGATGAAGATGAGTTTGTGATAATTGGGGTTCTCGATTACGCCGACGTGTGAAAGAAGGCCCTTGGGGGGAAGGAGGCCCACTTCCTTGTTGAGGATGGCGCGGAGGAACTTGTCAGTGGAGCAGAGGCCCTTCATAAGGACGTCTCCCTCACCGTCGTGAACCATACGGACGGCCTCTGCAACGGCCTTGAGTTCATCCTTGATGTCCACGATCTCAAACTTTGCGATGTCAATTTTGCATTCATCGCAGACCTTTGCGATGAGGTCTTTGTCGCCAACCAGCGTTACCTTTACAAACCCCTGGTCTGAAGCGAGGGATGCTGCTTCGATGGTGTGTGAATCTACGCCCCAGGCGGCGATCATTTTCTTGCAGATGCCCTTGGCCTTAAGGTCTGCAAAAAGTTCGTTGAAATTCTTTATCATAGTTTATTCCTGATTATCAAGTACAAGATGCATAGTGTCACGGGCAATCACAAGTTCCTCGTTGGTGCAGATGAGGGCTGCCTTTACCTTGGAATCCTCGGTGGAGATTATTGCGTCCTCTCCCCAGGCCACGTTTGCCTCGTAGTCCACCTTCAGGCCCAGGTGCGAGAAGTTCTCAAGCACGCGGCGGCGAAGGCGGCTGTTGTGCTCTCCGATACCGCCGGTGAAGACAATGAGGTCCACGCCGTTCATGGCGGCAACGTATGAGCCGATATTCTTGATTATGTCGTAGGTGTATTTCTTGAGTACGAGTTTTGCCTTGGGGTCTCCGCCATTTGCGAGTTCGTCCAGTTCACGGGCGTCTGAAGTGACGGTGGAAATGCCCAGGAAGCCGGATTTACGGTTGAGGATGGTGGTCATTTCATCTGGATCCACGCCAAGTTTCTTCTCAAGATAGAGGACGGCGTTTGCGTCTATGTTACCGACGCGGGTGCCCATAATCATACCCTCAAGCGGGGTGAAGCCCATAGAGGTGTCCACGCACTTGCCGTTCTGGATGGCGCAGATGGAACTGCCGGCGCCGAGGTGGCAGGTGATGATCTTGGAATTGTTTATGTCCAGGCCGCAGAGTTTTGCGCCTACGCCGGCCACGAACTGATGGGATGTGCCGTGGGCGCCGTAACGGCGTACGCGGTATTTCTCATAATATTCATAGGGCAGGCCGTACATATATGCATAGGACGGCATTGTCTGGTGGAATGCGGTATCGAAGGTGACAACCTGGGGGACCGTGGGAAGGGCATCCTGCATAGCCCTGATACCAAGAAGGTGGGCGGGGTTGTGGAGCGGGGCGAAATCGGCGCAGAACTCTATCTTTCCAATGACGTCCTCATCCACGAGGACCGATCCGGAGAAGAAATCGCCGCCCTGCACGATGCGGTGACCCACGGCTTCGATGTCTTCGAGAGACTTCAGGACGCCAGTCTTGGGGTCTGTGAGGGCAGCCAGGATAAGTTGCATACCCACTTTGTGGTCAGGGATTGGAATGTCTGTGACAATTTTGTCCTTGCCGGCGGGCGCATACTGGAGGATACCGGCGGGAAGGCCGATTTTCTCTGCTATACCCTTGGCAATAACGTCAAACACATCGTCGCTCTTCATATCAAGAAGCTGGTACTTGATGGAAGAACTGCCGCAGTTGATAACTAGGATAATCATATGTTTATTGTGGTTTAGTTTTTATATTCGCTATATCCGTACAAATATACAAAATTATTGCTAATTTCGCATATGGCAGAGGCGAAAAGCATAGAGGCGCTGTCGGTTATGTTCACAGCGGGCGTGGCAGTGGGGGCGTTGGTTTCCAGCGGCGCGCCGTGGCTTCTTCCCGCCATTCTCCTTCCCGCAGTATCCCTGGCGGTATTCTCCTCTCCCCTTCTAAGGCGTTCCAAGGCCGGTCCCGCCGTACTTCTGACGGCTTTTCTCGCCCTGGGTGTCTTCGTATCGGCATCGGCCATACCGTTTCAGGGAGAAGAAACTTTTCTGGAGAGCCTGGCCTTAGAATCGGCCCTTAAACTGAAGGCCCTCATTTCCCGTATCCCTTTCAAGGCCGATATAACCTCTCCCCTTCTCACCGCCCTACTAACCGGGGACAAAAGCGGCCTAACGCAGGAAACCATTGAGGCTTTCCGTGGCAGCGGCGCGTCTCATATACTGGCGCTCTCAGGGCTCCATATGGGCATCCTCTACCTTATTTTCGATAAACTCACCCTGCCACTCGGGAAATCCCGGGCGGCAAAATGGGCCAGGGCCGTGATTGTGGTTTCCGCCGCCGGCTGGTTCACGCTTATGACCGGCGCGGGGCCGTCCATAGTGCGGGCGTTCCTGTTTATACTTATAGGTGAGATATGCACGCTTTCCGGAAGGCGTCGGAAGCCTTCAAGGGTGCTTTGCATAGCGCTTCTTGCGCAACTTGTTATAACTCCGGGCGTCATCCGGAGCCTGGGATTCCAACTCTCCTACCTTGCCATGGCGGGAATCGTACTCCTCTACCCCGTGCTGGAAAAATGGTATCCGGAAGGGAAATCGGCCTTCAATCCCATCCGCAAGATCTGGCAGATGGCCGCCATCGCTGTCTCCTGCCAGGTTTTCACCGGCCCGCTTGCGTGGATGAGATTCGGAACTTTCCCCCGGCATTTCCTCCTCACCAACCTAATGGCCATTCCAATTGTAACGGCGCTTATGTGGGTTGCGGTGGTGACAATAGCGCTGGCGGGCCTTGGCTGGTGCCCGGGATTTCTAATCACAATGACAGACGGCCTTAGCCGCCTGCTTGAATGGGTTTTGACCGTAATCAGTTCCTGAGCCTGAAACCAGGGGACATCCATTCCTTCAGATCCCCGTTTTCATCGGCATAAGTTAGATATCCTTCCAGGGCGGGATCTTCCAGGATTATCCTTTCCGCCTCCCGGAGCCCCACAACCATACACCAGGTTGCAATTGCGTCGGATTCCGCGGAACTTACCGTGGAAACAACCGTTGCGCTGAGGAGACTGTGGTCCACGGGGTATCCGGTAATGGGATTGATGGTATGGGAGTACTTCTTTCCGTCCCGCACGAAGAACTTGCGGTAGTTGCCGGAGGTTGTGATTCCTGCGGGGTTTCCCTCCGACGTCCATACGTCCTTCAACTCTTCCCCGGAAGGGCGGTCTACGCCAACTGCCCAGGGCTTCCCGGAAGGATTAAGGCCGTCGCACCATATTTCACCTATGTCCACCAGCATATCCTTTACGCCTATGGAATAGAGATATCTTGCTATGACATCCGAGGTATACCCCTGCGCAATGGCGTTGTAATTTAGTCTGGGGCTTCCCATAGAGGCCGGATCAAGCGTTCCGTCCGGGGCGATTGGCAGTTCTTTCGGAAGGAGTTTCTGGCCGGTTTTTCCAAGGAGGGCCGATATTTCCTCATCCGTTGGGAAAGAACTGTTTCTGAAGCCAAAGCCCCAGGCATCGTAGAGTGGCGCCGCCGCGCAGTCCACGGCGCCGCCGGAGCGCTCCCACATACGGTATCCGATGCCGTACATTTCAATGAAAAGGTCATTTGGCCTTATCACTTCCCCGGCATTGAAACGGGACAGGAGGGACTCCTTGTTGTATCCTGAAAGGGAGAAATCTATCTTTGTCAGGATGGCGTCCACACTGTCCCTGATGGCATCTGCAGGCACATCCACCCCGGAGATGTTGAACTTTACCGCATAGTCTACGGACTGCGCGGTTCCGGTTATAAGGACATAGCGTCCGCTGCCGGGACGGCAGGAACCCAGGATAAGCAGAAATGCCAGGACAGACAGGACTTTTCTCATACTATATAGCACGATAATTGCGCAATATTACAAAAAAATGACGATATTTGCGAGAATTATACGACACAATGAGAAAAACAGCCATAATATTCACCGTTATCCTATCAGGCATCATCCTTTCACTTCCCGCCTGCAAGAAAACAGAATCTACGGACGAAACCCCTTCCATCCAGGGCCTCTCCATCACAGAGGCCGTCCCTTACGTAGCCGTGGGAGACGAACTCGTTTTCAACGCCAGCACATCCGCCCTATCCGTGTCAAAGGGCACCAAGCCCAGTGTCATCGGCCTTTACTGGCAGGTAAATTCTGCAAAGAAAGACACCCTTTCAAGGGACGTCAGGACAGAGAATCCTCAGTTCAAGTATCGCGTAGACACCCTTGGAACATATCAGGTTGCCTGCTATGCCTTCGCATCGGGCTTCTATAACTCAAGCGTAATCACTTCTTTCAAGGCTATCGATCCCATAACCTCCCTTACCGGCACCGATCTCACCCCCATTGCAAATATCGACGGAAAGGACTGGACGGCATACAATATGACTGATCCTGATTCCGGCGCTTCCTATAAGGATGCAGACGTTGTAGACACAATATTCGGCCGTTTCTTCACCTGGGAAGAGGCCCAGGACATATGCCCCGACGGCTGGCATCTTCCCTCCGCCGCAGAATGGGACGCCCTTGGAAATGAGGCAGGAGCCCTTATGGCCCCCGCAAAATTCCTGGACAACCGTATGTGGGAACCCGCCCTTGGCCAGGAAATCACAAACAACACCGGCTTCAACGCCATTCCCGTTGGTTATCTTGACACCACCGCAAGCCGTGACAGATTCCGCCGCTTCGGTGAGATGGCCGCTTTCTGGACCTCCTCCGATTCCGCCTCGGATCCCAATCTGGCCCAGTACCGTTTCATCCTTTATGACAACCCTGAAATAATGAAGGGCAACGGAAGCAAAACCTCCCTTGCCCTCAGCGTAAGATGTGTGAAGGATTAACGTAAATCCGTCACAACAGTATCTTTTGGAAGCGACGTCACATCAAAAGTGAAGTCGCTTTTTCCTTTAGATTCCAGGTACTCAATACCGGAAAGCACAAAACGCGCTTGAACGTCTTGGTCTACGTCATATACAACGTCCAGGCTGTCCTTGGAGCCGCCTTTTACGTGAAGGGCGCTGCCGTACGCGCGGTATGAACTTATAAGGAGGGCGGGATTGGTGAGGATATTGTCATTCTCCGCGTTCTCAAGTACCACCTCCCCTGCCGCCGCATCATAGGTCCAGCGGGTTTTGCCGTCACACACTATGGTAAGGCCAAGGCCGTCAAGACGATAGGCGTTGTCCTCCACAAGGACGTCCCCGCCCGTGACTTTATTGAACGCCCCCCCGTCTTTTGAATGACTGTATTCATAATGGAATGACACCCTCTTCCCGGCCGCACGGTCAAGTTGAGGGATGGTCACCCCCTGCCCCTGCGCGAAGGAAAACGCGCAGAAGAGAAGGGTTATGGCGGTAATTGCAAGGCGTCTCATTGCTGATTCAGGAAATGCTCAAGTTTCTCTTCAAGTTCTGCGATGTCCTTCACCAGAACCTCACGCGGCTTGGCTCCGTTCTGCGGGCCCACGATGCCGGCGGCTTCCAGTTGGTCCATCACTCTTCCTGCTTTTGCATATCCCATGCCAAGACGGCGCTGAAGGTCTGAGGTGGAGCCTCTTTGGTTGATTACTATCATACGGGCGGCTTCCTCAAAGCGCTCGTCCAGTTGCTTCATATCCACCATTCCGCCGTCTCCGCCGTCACTTCCGTCCGCGGCAGGAGGCTCCGGCAGGTAGTAGGGAGTGTTGTAACTCTTCTGGAAGCCGATCTGCTCCCCGACGGCATTGGTGAGGTCCACAATTTCATCGTTGGAGATGAACGCGCACTGGACGCGCTCCATCTCTACGCCGCTGTAAAGGAGCATATCACCGCGGCCGATCAGTTTGTCGGCGCCGGGCTGGTCCAGGATGGTGGCGGAATCTATGCGGGAAGTAACCCTGAAGGCAATCCTCATAGGGAAGTTTGCCTTGATAAGACCGGTAATGACGTCTACGGTAGGACGCTGGGTGGCAAGGATCACGTGCAGACCCGCCGCGCGGCCCTTCTGGGCAAGACGGATTACGGAAGTGGTGATGCGGCGGGCAAGGGCCTTGGATTCGGGACCGGCGCCCACTGACATCGTGAGATCCGCGTATTCGTCTATGACCGTAACTATATAAGGAAGGAAATGATGGCCTTCGTCGGACCTCAGGTGATGCTCCTTCCACTTGTTGTTGTAGAGTTTGATATTGTTCACCAGCGCCTTGGAGAGGAGTTCATAGCGGGAATCCATCTCCACGCACAGGGACTCCAGCACTGCGGCCGCATCCTTGGCGTTTTTCACTATGGCGTGATCCTTGAGTTCCTGCTCGCTCACCGCGTTGGGAAGCACGGCAAGATAGTGGTGGAGAAGGCTTGCGTAGGAGGAGAATTCCACCATCTTGGGGTCCACGAACACAAACTTCAGTTCCGAGGGGTGCTTCGAGTACAGCAATGAAGCCACAATGACGTTGAGACCCACGGACTTACCCTGCTTGGTGGCGCCGGCCACAAGGAGATGGGGGGCGTCGGCAAGGTCGAACACCTTAACCTGCTGGGAAATGGTGTAGCCTATTGCGACGGGGAGTTCCGCCTTTGATTCACGGAACGCGGCGTCATTGAGAAGGGACTTCAGGGGCACGATTGACGCCTTGTCGTTTGCGACCTCAATGCCCACTGAGTCAGAGAGTGTGGTGATACGCACGCCCTTTGCATTGAGGGATATGCCGATATCTTCCTGCAACTGCTTTATGGCCGCAATCTTGACGCCCGGGGCGGGATAAACCTTGTAGAGGGTTACCGTAGGTCCCACTATGGCCGTGACGTCACGCACCTGGATGCGGTAACTTGCAAGGGTTGCGCGGATTTTGTTGTTGTTGCGGCTCAGTTCATCCTGAGATACCTCGTGGCGGCCGTAAAGATGATCTCCAAGGATATTGAGGGACGGAACCTTGTACTTAGGGAGGCCGTCCGGAGGATCCAGACGGTTGTCTATTGGTTTCAGGGGTTCCTTCACCTCCTGCTCAAGGGTATCGTCAGTAATTACATTGATGCCGTTCTCATCCTCTGAGGAGGGTTCATCTACTTTACCGTCATTCTCTTCCGGCTGTTTCTTCTTGAACAGAGGTTTACGGGGCTTTTTATCCTTCTCAGGCTCTGACGTGGCCGATGTATCGGAGGTCACAAAACCGGCTGCGGTAACGGGCGCAACCTCAACCTGAGGTTCTTCCACCGGTTCTTCATCGGGCTCATTCTCCGGCTTCTTCCCCATCATAAATTCTGCGAAACGGCTGCTCATACAGTAGAGCCAGATGCCAAGAAGCACAAGAAGTATGAGGATGGATATGATCTCTCCAAGTTTTGCAACGGAAAAGCCCATCACTGCCTGCGCCGCCCTGCCGCCGAGGCCGCCTCCGAACATAGTTTCCCAGCCGCCCAGCATACCGACAAGGGCCAGTATCCAGGAAAGGAGGAAACTCAGAGTGAGCATACCGTAGAACCACTTCCTTACGCTGATTTTGAGGCTTGGCTTTACAAGCTTGACGCTCCAGGCAAAGAAGAATGCCACTATGCAGAAAGCCGCAAGGCCGAAACTGTCCGTCACAAGGAATTTCCCAAGGGAGAATCCGGTCTCTGAAGCGGCATTGGCGACCGCTGCTCCGGCCGGAGCCGATGCAACGCTCTGATCCTGCTTCCAGGTGAAGACGTAAGAAGTGACGGATATGGTAAGGATAACGGTAAAAAGCAGCACGAGGGCTATCCCCGCAAGGCGGATGCCCTCCCGCTTCCGTTCACTGAGGCGGTCAAGGTATTTGGAGAAAAGTCCCATTATTTCTTGCCCTTTTTGCGGAATCCGCGGTTGAATTTAGGACTCTTGTTGAAGCCGAGGTTCATTCCGGGACGGGAGAATGACACGCCCTCGGAAATCTTGCTCAGTTCAAGGCCTTCCGGTACCTTCACGCGGCCTCCGGAAAGACGCTCGATATCCTGGAAGATGGTTGCGTCGGAAACGGTGTCCTTGTTCCAGATAAGGTACTGCTGCCTCATATAGATGGCAAGGCAGCGGAGCATCTCCGTTTTCTCCTCACCCTCAGGTTCAGAGGCGATGAGGTCCAGGATGCTCTCTATGTTGCGGCCGTAATGACGCGCCCTGATGGGCTTTGTATTAAGGGGGATAGGATCAGGGCGGCTGTTGATTACCTCAGGTTCCGGCTTGGGGTACGGAGAGTCTATGTCAAGGTCATAGCCGGCAATGATATAAAGGTGATCCCAGAGTTTCTGGAGCCAGTTTTCCTGCTGATGGACCTGGGGGTTGAGGCTTTCCATCACCTTTACCACGGCATATGCCTGCTCGCTGCGCTTTGCGCGGTCCGGGATGTCCTTGAGTTGCTCCACCATCTTGAGGACAAGCCTCCCGTATTCGGGCATTGCAAGTTTCTCTACTTCTGTGTTGTAATATAATTTGACGCTGTTCTCGCTCGCTTCCATATAGACTCAGTTTTTATCGGCTACAAAGTTAATTAAATTATCGGCCAAATACCAAAGGTATCCCTCAACTTTTTCAAATCCCATCCGGCGGTAAAGGTCCACGTACTCCCGCACCTGGGTAAGGTACCCGGACTCCTCCTTCCCGAACTTGTAATCCACCACGTCCACCTTTCCGTCCGGATGGATCACTACGCGGTCCGGCCTGGGGGCTTCGCCGTCAGTGGAGAGGACGGTTTCCTCAAGGCGTATCTGAGCCCGGGAAGAGAACCAGCCTCTGCCGGCGACGGACGCTATCCTTTCCTTCAGGAACTCAAGGGCCTCTTCACCGAGGCTCTCCGGAAGTTCTCCTGAAAGCACCGCGGCCCTTACCGCGGAAGGAAGATCTTCCGGCACCCGGACCATAGAGAGTATATTGTGAAGGACATTCCCCCTTATACGGCGGCTGGCTTCGGGGCCGACGGTTCCGTCAGGGCCGAAGTAATCGGCCGCTTCCCTTGAGAACTTCAGGCGGCTGCCGCTTTCTGCCGGGAATGAGGGATAACCGGACTCTATGAGGGCCGATTCCGCTTCCTTCCTCTCCATTTCCTTGAAATTGAAGAGTTCTCCCCTGCCGTACTGCGTGCTTTTTGTGAAAAGATAGAGCACGTGGGACATATTCTTGGGGCCGGTGTAATTCTGGGGCAAAGGCTTTGCAATCACCTTAAGTCCGTAAATGGGCCTTGTGAGGGCAACGTAGAATATGTTGATATTGTCTACGGCCTGCATTCTGCGTTCATCTTCGTAATCTTTCCAGAAAAGGGTATCCGATGATGTTGACGACAACTGTACATAATATTCCCCCTCCACCTTCCCTTCAAGGGACGTGTCTTTGGTACGAGGACTGCGCCAGTAGGATGATTCCCTATAAAGCCCCACTTTTTCCGCATAGGGGAAAATCACATAAGGGAACTCCAGGCCCTTTGCCTTGTGGATGGTCATTATCCTCACGGCGTCACCGGATGCCGGAGACGCAATCTGTGGATTCACCCCTTCCCAGGCCTTGAGGAATGCCTGCAGATTGTTTCCGTTCTGGTTCACCCAGTCCTGGAGATAGTCCATAAACGACTGGATATAGGGGACCTCGGCATCGAAAACATCCGGCTTAGCATCCCGAAGTTCCCGCAGAAGGTTCTCGGCCAGGTCCGGGAGAGAATGATACCTCTGAGGGATGTCTATGCTGAGGGTCGACGCCAGATAACCTGCGACGGAGGGCATTTCAGGATTCTGAGGTGCAGCGACAAGGGAAAGTTCCGCCACCAGACGCCTTACGGTGGCCGATGATTTCATAAACAGGGAGTCATCGGAAACCACGGGGATTTCCCTTGCAACCAGTTCCGAGGCTATGAGGGAGCCTTCGCTGTTGTTACGGACGAGGATGGCTATATCGGCCCATTCCGCGCCCGCATCCCTGAGGGTATCAATGGTTGAGAGGACCTCCACCATCTCATCATCCGTGAACACCACGTCCACGCTGCCCGGAGCGGGGTTGTCAAACTTTGGAATCTGGGTTACATCGGCATAGATATCCTGAACGCCAAGTTGGCTGGCGGCAAAGTCAAAGAACTCGTTGTTGAAATGGACAATCTCCCTGCAGGTGCGCCAGTTTTCCTTCAGGGGCTCCAGCACGGGATTTGAGAACTCCTCCTCCAGGCGGCTTCCAAGAAGGTTCCAGTCGCTGCCCCTGAAACGGTATATGCTCTGCTTGACGTCTCCCACCACAAGGGAATCGGCCCCCTGGTCCACGCTTCCGTGAACCAGCGGACGGAAATTGTCCCACTGGACGTCCGATGTATCCTGGAACTCATCCAGCAGGAAATCGTCGAACCTTACGCCAAGTTTCTCATAGATGAACGGGGTGTCGGTGCCGTCTATGATACCCTTGAGGATAGTGTTTGAGTCATCAATGGAAATGACGTTCTTTTCCTTCTGGATTGCCTGGAAGGCTGCCGCAAGTTCCGACGCCATACCCATCGCGTATATCTGCCCGGAAATGAGCCGTGCCGTATTGTACACCTTGAAAGGACGGTCAAAGAGGGCGACAAACTCTTCCAGGGGGGCTTCCAGCATACCGCGGACCTTGGGCATAAACTTGGGGGCATTTGCCTTTGTGAACCACCCGTCAGGGTTCTTGCTCCTGTCAAAGAAGAAGGCCTTGGGTTTCTCTGTCTTTTTACCAAGAACCTTATAATCATTTACAGTGCCGATAAAACCCTTGTAGAAATCACTTGCTTCGAGGCCGCAGCCGGTAACAGTGTCCATTACCCTTTGGGCCGATTTCATCACTTCCGTCTCCCAGGCCTTCATTACACTGATACAGGTATCGCGTAATTCCTCAAGTTTTTCACGGGAGAAGAGCGAACGCCCCTCCTCCGGGAGTTTTCCAAGACTTGCGGCCATCTCCCTCAGCCTTGACTCTATACGGACTCTGCCGCTGTCGGCAAGATCCGACTTGGCGCCTTTGGCAAGCCAGTCAAGGATGGCGGTGTCATCTTCAGAGACTCCGTCAAGCACCCTGTCCACGCTCTCCTGGACAAGTTCGTCGCGGTCCAGATGCACCTGATAGGCCGAGAACTGGCCTATCTCCCTGGAAAAAGCGCGGAGTGTCTGCTGGAAGAAGTGGTCTATGGTGGAGACCGCAAAGGCGGAATAGTCGTGAAGGATGCCGGAAAGTTGAGTCTGGGCACGCTTCTGAATGGTGGTTTTATCCAGCCCGGTTTCTTCCTTGAGGAACCCCAGGTACTTGGAAGAGTCCGGATCCGACGCAAGTAGATGGAGTTCCTTGAGGATACGGCGCTTCATCTCATCGGTTGCCTTGTTTGTGAAAGTAACTGCCAGGACGTGCCTGTATGCATCCGGCTGATCGCTTTTGACGATAAGCCTGATGTACTCCCTTGCCAGGTTGAATGTCTTGCCGGAACCAGCCGACGCCTTTAGAATCTTAAGCATACCATACAAATATACTCAATAATTTCCTTTTTCTTTCCACTCATACCAAGTATTCTTACTATATTTGCGTGTTATGAATACACACGTAGTTATTATGGCCGGTGGAATCGGCAGCAGGCTCTGGCCGCTCTCCACACCGGATGTACCTAAACAGTTTATTGATATTCTTGGCGTTGGACGCTCCCTGATCCAACTTACCGTAGACCGTTTTGCACCGCTTTGCCGTCCGGAGAACTTCTGGGTGGTGACCGGTGAGAAGTATGTGGATCTTGTAAGGGAACAACTTCCCGCCATCCCCGTGGACCAGATACTGGCAGAACCCGAAGGCCGTAACACGGCCCCCTGCATCGCCTACGCCTCCTGGAAAATCCAGCGTAAGGACCCTGAGGCCAATATTGTGGTAACTCCCGCAGACGCCCTGGTGCTCCGCACAGGGGAATTCGCAGACACCATCGCAAAGGCCCTGGAATTCACTGCGGAACGGGATTCCATAGTGACGGTGGGAATCGCTCCCACCCGCCCGGAAACCGGCTACGGTTACATCCACGCCGCGGAAGCCCTTCGCGGCCAGTTGGTGAAGGTGAGTGAATTCAAGGAAAAACCGGATCTTGATACGGCCATAGGCTATCTTGAAGACGGCCACTATTTCTGGAACGCCGGAATCTTCGTGTGGAACGTGAACACAATCGTAACGGAACTTCGTAACTACGCTCCCCAGATTGCCGGAGTTATGGATGAACTTGCCCCTTCCTTCTTCACGGACAAGGAGCAGGAAGACCTCCGACGCCTTTTCCCCACCTGCGAAAAAATATCCATAGACTACGCCGTAATGGAGAAAAGTCCCCGCATCTACGTAATCGCGGAGGACCTTGCCTGGTCCGACCTTGGAAGTTGGGGCTCCGTAATGACCCACCTGAAGGCCGATGAAGACGGCAACACCGCCGTTGGCCCGGACGTACGCCTTTTTGACTGCTCCAACTGCCTTGTTCACGTCGCCTCAGAGAAAACTGTAGTGGTTGAGGGCCTTGACGGTTACATAGTTGCAGAGTCAAAGGACAAACTTCTTGTTTGCCGCCTCTCGCAGGAGCAGCATATCAAGGAATATTCCGCATAAAAAATTTTAAAAAAAATTATTGCGGATTCAAAAAAAGTTACTACCTTTGCATTCCCGATTTGGGACGGAGGACTCGTTAGCTCAGTTGGTAGAGCACAACACTTTTAATGTTGGGGTCTCGGGTTCGAGCCCCGAACGGGTCACAAGACATACACCAGCACTCTTAGCTCAGCTGGTAGAGCAGCTGACTCTTAATCAGCGGGTCTAGGGTTCGAGTCCCTAAGAGTGCACTAAAAAGGACGCAAGAAATTGCGTCCTTTTTAGTGTACTCCAGTTTTCAACATTGATTGAAGGGGCTTCGCCCCCTCAAACTTTTAGATTTGCACCATCGTTCTGGAAGGACACTTCCAACGGTGGTGTGAACTGTTTCAGTCAATAGATTTCATATCTAACAGGGGTGTTGGTTCTCCACCGTTTTGACATACGAAGGGGGCTGAACTATCCCCTCAATTAGACTTCCATGTTTCTGGGGTGTCTTAGTTGCCCTCCTTCCTTGATTATTTATAGGCGTGGCGGTGATCTATCCAGTCGATCAGGACATATGCCATTGTGAGTTTTAGGACCGCCCGCCTTTTGATATAGAGAGGGTGGTCTATGCGACTTAAGAGACTCCGATGTCTATATTATGTTTTAGGCCCTCTCTTTTTTGAAAGAACTGATCTTCAGCGCGATATGGTTAACTTTGGGAGATGTTTAACAAAGGGTTAACCAGGGAGAGGACGTTAACTTGTCCTAACTTAGACATGAAAGTCTATCTCGAGTAATCGACTCCTCTCCCCGTACCGCGTTGAAGTGACCAATTAGAATAATAGACCACAAACGTGTCTGATAAAAGTTTCAGTCGGTGGTTCAATACGGCGGTTAACCACAAAGCTCACACAAATATATGCATTATTCTCATTACATTGGAGTTGACATCTCCAAAAACACACTCGATGCGGCCATCTACGCCGCCGAGATGCGACGGTCAGACACCAAGCACTTGCCCAATGACAAGACCGGGCTGAAGGAACTTGTCGCTTGGGCAAAGGCTGCCGGTGCGAAGCCCAATGACATGCTTATCTGCGCCGAACACACCGGCGTATATAGCAACGAACTTCAGTTGTTCTGCGAAAAGAAGGGTATTGCTCTTTGCTTGGAGAGCCCCCTTCAGATCAAGCGCTCTATGGGCCTGGTCCGCGGCAAGGATGACCAGATAGATGCCATCCGCATCGCTCAGTATGCGTATGATCACAAGGACAAACTCAAGCTGTTCCACCGTCCCTCCGGCAATATCATCACTCTTGCCAATCTGCTTAGAGAAAGACGCCTGTATGTGCGCCAAAAGGCCACTCTGATGGCACAGCAGGCTGAGATTGGATCTTATGAGAGTGCTACCAGCCGCAATCGAAGGGAAAGCCTGATTGACAAACATGCTGCTGCAGTCAAGTCTGTGGAGAAGCAGATGATGGAGATTATCAAGGGCGACAAGGCCCTTAAGAAAACGTATGATCTTATATCGAGCGTGGTGGGCATTGGCCCCATCACTGCCATTGACACCATCGTCTATACCAATAACTTCCAGAACTTCGACACCCCAAGGCAGTATGCCAGCTTTATTGGGGTCGCTCCTTTCGACCACACATCCGGCACCAGCGTTAACGGCCGTACACGTGTATCACAGTTCTGTCGCAAGCAGCAGAAGGTATCCATCACTATGGCCGCCCGTTCAGCAATCGTTAATGATCCCTGGATGAAGAACTACTATCACCGGAAGATGAAAGAGAAAGGTGATCAGCGTAATCAGCATGGCGTAGTGCTCAATGCGGTCAAGTTCAAACTTGTTCTCCGCATGTTCTCAGTCGTCAAGTCCGGAACGCCTTACAAGGTAATGAAGTATTGATATACAATCGGTTGAACTATCATAAAACTATTGTCCCTTAGTGCCAGATTGTACTCCGAGTGGTTGCAAGTTAGATATTTAGACCACGTGTCTGCTGAAAGTTATAGAAAAGCTCAATCCCGCGTCCAATCCGGTCGATAGTCCGCCATCTACATACATAAACAACGTATGGAATGCCTGTCGTTCTCATACAACCTCACTATATCTCCAAACCAGGGGTAGCAGCGCGGCCAGGGGCGGGACGCCCCTATGAGCGCAATAAATATCCACAAACTACCACGGCGAGTCGAAGGGAAAACTTTTTCTTCACTTTTTTCAAAAAAGACTTGGAAAAGTCTTAGAATACACCCCCTTGTCGGCCTTCGGCCTCCGACTGTCGCAGAAATTGCGTCCTTTTTTAGTGCACTCCAGTATACCTTTATGCCATTATGTCAGTCACTTGTGATAGGACCGATATTTGAAGCAAGGCGGAAAACATCTATGCTATGGGTATTTTCAAGTGGATTACAGGTATACTAGGATGGGTGACGCTGGGACCCATCGGAGGGCTTATAGGATATATTTTCGGATCTCTTTTTGAAGGCCGGGCGGAAATACCCTTCCAGGAGGGAGAGACTGCGTCGTCAAGGAGGACTTTCTCTGCATCGGAGCAGCGGAACAGTTTCCTTGTGAGCCTTCTTGTGCTGTCATCGGCCGTAATAAGGGCCGACGGAAAGGTCCATCAGAAGGAACTGGATACGGTTAGGGACTTCATCCAGAGAAACTTCGGGCAGCAGGCTGTCCCTGAAGCGATGAAAATTCTGGAGGGTCTTAACTCCCGCCAGGTGAACATCTATGAGGTGGGGCCGCAGATTGCCCTCTATATGAATTATTCCCAGAGGCTTCAACTGTTCCACTACCTTGTCCAGATAGCCATCGCCGACGGAGAGTTTGCAAAGAGCGAAAAAGGTGTCCTGGAGGCAATAGGGGCTACTATCGGCCTTAATGGCGCGGATATCAATTCCGTCATTGCGATGTTCTACAAGGACACCAACTCCGCCTATACCGTGCTGGGGATTTCTCCAAATGCCACTGACGACGAAGTGCGCACTGCGTACAGGAAAATGGCAATGAAAAACCACCCTGACAAGGTGGCAACCCTGGGCCCGGATGTCCAGAAAGCCGCAGCGGAGAAATTCCGCCAGGTTCAGGAAGCGTACGAGACCATCAAAAAAGAAAGAGGGCTGAACTAAAAAAAGCGTATCTTTGGATTATGATTCCTCAACCGATTGAAAATATTGAGAGTTTTGAGAGCCCGCTGGGTGAAGTGAAAGCGGGTTTTCCCTCCCCCGCCGACGATTTCCGAGAAAAACTGGACCTTGTAAAACTCCTTGTTCGGCACAACGCCTCCACCTTCTTCTTCAGGATAGACGGCGTGTCTATGGTAGATGCCGATATGGACGAGGGCGACATAATAATCGTGGACCGCGCGGTAGAGCCTTACAACGACTGCAAGGCCGTGTGCTTCATAGACGGAGAATACACCGTGAAGCGTGTGGAAATCGGCCCTCAGGGAGCAGTCCTTGTGCCCTGCAACGAGCACAACCGTAAATTCAAGCCCATCCCGGTGGGCCCGGACAACGATTTCCTCATCTGGGGCGTGGTGACCTGGGTGATCAAGAAAGCATAAAGGATGTACGCCCTTGCCGACTGCAACAATTTTTTCGCCTCCTGCGAAAGGGTTTTCCGTCCTGAACTGAACGGGAAACCCGTGATTGTGCTGTCAAACAACGACGGCTGCGCCATAGCCCGCAGCAACGAGGCAAAGGCCCTTGGGATCAAGATGGGAGATCCTTATTTCAAGATAAAACCCATCATAGAACGTAACAACGTAGCGGTATTCTCCTCCAACTTTGCGCTGTACGGGGATATGTCGGCCCGCGTACAGGAAGTCCTGAGGGGCTTTGCGCCTTCCGTGGAGGTATACTCCATAGACGAGGCTTTCCTTGACCTGACGGGCGTGGAGGCCGATTTCGACGCCCTTGCAAAGACCATCTCAAGGGAGTGCCGGCGCCTCACCGCCATACCAGTTTCAGTGGGAATCTCCCCCACCAAAACCCTTGCGAAGATTGCGTCCAAACTGTGCAAGAAATACCCTAAACTCCAGGGCGGATGCTATATGTGGAGGCCCCGGGACATAGAAAAAGTGCTCCGGACCTTCCCCGTGGAAGACGTCTGGGGAATAGGCCGCCGCAGCGTGAAAAAACTGGCCGATATGGGCGTCAAAACGGCCTGGGACTACACCCAGTTACAGGAAACCACCGTCCGAAAACTCTTCAATCTCCCCGGCTTCCGCACGTGGAAGGAACTGAGGGGCATCCCCTGCATCGAGTTCGAGGATATGATAGAGCCCAAGCAGAGCATCTGCATCTCCCGCAGTTTCGCCCACGAGGTAACTACCCTTCAGGAATTCACGGAACAGGTTGCAACCTTCGCCTCCCGCGCCACGGCAAAACTCCGCGCCCAGAACACCCTGGCAACTGAAATGGCCGTATTTGCAATGACAAACCGCTTCAAGGAGGGCCTCCCCCAGACAAGCGGCGGCCTGTACACCGTATTTCCGGACGGGGCGGCCGACTACCGGACCATCGTGACATCGGCCATAAAGACGGCAAGGAGCCTATTCCGGCCGGGGTTCGGCTACAAGAAAGCCGGCGTGGTATTCACGAAGATCATCCCGGCGGAAGGCGCATCGGCCTCCATCTGGGCCGATACTAAGGCGCAGGAGCGCGACGAGAGCCTCTCAAAGGTCCTTGACTCCATCCACAAGAGTTTCGGCCACGGGGCCCTTCTCTGGGGCGCCCAGGGAGACGGGCAGTTCCATATGGCCCAGGAGCACCGCTCCCCCCACTACACCACCCTCTGGAGCGATATTCCCAAGGTAACCGTAAAGTAAAAGCCGTGGGGCTAAATGATTGAAGATAAGTGTATTACACAAATTAGGGTGCGCAAAAACGTGCACCCTAATTCGCATAATTCATTGAATGTGAGCCGTTTGGCTCCACGCGGGCTAATCCGGTTTATACTCCAGCAGGTCCCCTGGCTGGCAGTCCAGGGCCTTGCAGAGGGCGTCCATTGTGGACAGCCTCACGGCCTTGGCCTTGCCGGTCTTGAGGATGGAGAGATTGGCGGGGGTGATGCCTATCTTCTCCGCCAGTTCACCGGAAGACATCTTCCGGCGGGCCAGCATGACATCTATATTAGTGATGATGGGCATTACTCCTCCTTCTCTGGCTGGGCCTGCTCTTCCGGTTTACCCTTCAGGTATGAGGGAAGTTCCATTCCGGCCATCTTGAAGAGGTCCTGGAGCGGAGGTACGGACTGCATCATACCGGAAATGAAGTTGGAAGTGGCGGTTTTTCCGTTGGCGTTTGAGCCGGTATCCCATACGGTCACCTTATCGATGTTGATGCCCTTGACGGCCTCTACCTGAGTCTTGACAAGTTCGGGGAGTTTGTCGGCAATCATCATCAGGACGGCCTTCTGGGCGTCACCTTCGGCGGCGCCTACCAGGTTGCGGAAACCTTCGGCCTGCTTATTGAGGACTTCCTGGATACCGCGTGCCTGGGCGTCCATCCTTGCGAAGATGGCATCGGCCTCACCCTTTGCCTTGCGGCGGATCTGCTCTGCTTCGGCCTCGGCCTCGATGATCTTCTTCTGCTTGTCAATCTCTGCGGCAACCACGATGTTTGCCTTCTGGGTGGCCTCCTCACGTTCTGCACGCGCAAGTTCGGCGTCACGTTCACTCTGGTAGGCTTCCTCCAGGGCCTTTGCGGCCTGGACCTTTTCTGCGGCCACTGCAAGGCGGTCTGCTTCAGCGGTCTTCTGACGGCGGAGGGCGTCGGAGTTTGCAATCTCGATGCGGGCGTTGTTCTCACCCTTCACTGCATCCGCGTCTGCGGCTGCAACGTTCACACGGGTATCTTTATCGGCATTTGCCTTACCGGTTTCACCGTAACGGTTCTGCTCCGCGACGCTCTTCTTTGCGTCGTTAATGGCCTTTGCGGCGGCTTCCTTACCGAGGGCCTCGATGTAGCCGGATTCGTCACGGATATCGGTGACGTTCACGTTGATGAGCTTGAGGCCGATCTTACGGAGCTCTGCCTCCACGTTTGCGGAGACGCTTGCAAGGAATTTGTCGCGGTCGGCGTTGATTTCCTCGATGTCCATAGTTGCAATCACAAGACGGAGCTGGCCGAAGAGGATATCCGTGGCGATGCTCTGGATGCTGTCAGTGGAGAGGCCAAGGAGACGCTCTGCAGCGTTTGTCATAACCTCCTGCTCAGTGGAGATACCCACGGTGAAGCGGCAGGGAACGTCTACGCGGATGTTCTGCTTGGAAAGGGCGTTGGTGAGGTTGCATTCAATGGAGATGGGCTTGAGGTCCAGATATGCGTAATCCTGGAACACGGGCCAGATGAATGCTGCGCCGCCGTGTACGCAACGGGCCGATGAAGAGCGGCCGGTTTTACCGTAAATTACCAGAATCTTGTCTGAGGGGCAGCGCCTGTAGCGCCTGAGGATAGCGGCCAGCGTCACGAAGAGCACGGCCACAAGGATGAGGATAAGGGTAAGTGTAGGCATGATTTATACGGTATAAGTGTTAATGTCTTCTACAAGGAGGGTGTTGGAATCGATTACATCCACAACGCGGATGGGGGTGCCGGTCTTCAGGGCCGATTCTCCCTCATAAACTGCGTCGTACTCACGAACGGCGCCGGAGATGGTGATCTGGACCTTTCCCTTTCCCGCACGTGCGCCCGGAATAGTAAGGTACACGGTGCCTTCAGAACCTGCGGCGGCCTTCTCAAGGTTGATGTTGCCGCTCTGCTGCATGCTTGCAAGCCATTTGAAAAGGTACATCACGCCGGCCACAAGGGCAACGCCGATAATTACCGACACCAGGATGAGCACCGGCCAGGACGGGATGGACGGCTGCAGGAGGATTGCGCTCCAGCCGAAGCCCAGGATAAAGTTCACGAAGTTGCGGAAACTGTACAGGCTTGCGCCGTCCATTGACATATCGGCATCACCGTCAATGTCAAAGTCTGCGCTGGCGTCTGCGTCTGCGCCCACAAAAGTGAGAATACTTTGAATGATGAAAATCAGGGTAGCGGCAAGTGTTGCCACCCAGAGGATCTTCATTACCGGGGCAAGCCCGGCCCACCATAATGTGATCATTGTGCAAAAGATTTTGGTTTCTTTTGCAAAGATAATAATTAATTATTGAATTGCAATAAAAAATTGCAAAAATTTAATAATTGTCACGTATATCACTGATACTCAATCACTTATAAATAGTCGGGTGCACCTGCAGGTGCACCCGACTTTGGACAAAAGGCTGATTATCAGAAGGTTAGTAGCCAAATATCTCCGTCAGGGGCACTATCTGGACGGGGCCAAGGGTCTTCAGGTAGGCCATATCTATGTCCCGGGTGTCTCCCAGGATGGCATAGTTGTAGGTGCGGCCGGCAATCCACTTGGCGTGGGTGGCCTTGAGGTCTTCCATAGTAAGGGCGCCAACCTTTTCAAAGAGGAGTTTCTCGCGGGGCTCCGTGAGTCCAAGTTCCTGGGCCTGGAGGTAACTGTAGAGGACCTGCTCCCCTATCACGCGCTGTGTGCGGAGTTTTCCAAGGATGGCAGCCTTTGCAATTTCCAGGTTTTCGGGGGCCTCGGGCAGGGTTTCGATTATTTCCTCGAAGCCCTCCACTGCCTTCCGTAGTTTGTCGTTCTGGGAGGCTATGTGCGCGCGGAAAGAGTAGGTATCGGCCTTGAAGGCAGGCTCTGACAGCCAGGCGCCGGCTCCGTAAGCAAGGGCGCGGGACTCCCTCATTTCCTGGAACACTATGGCATTCATTCCGCCGCCGTAGTACTCGTTGAAAAGATCGATGTAAGGCGCTTCCTCAAGGGAGAAGCCTTCCCCGCGGTCCGAGTACTGAACGTAATTGAACTGGCGGGAATCGTAATGGCTCACGTACACCTTTGCAGAAGGGGTAAGGCGTTTTACGGGATGTGTCTTCTCCAGCGGCTCAAGGTCCTCCGTGGGATGATACTTTGAGAGCATCTCCTTCACCTGATCCAGCGATGCCGGTCCATAATATAATATGGTATGCCGCTTTTCAAGGAGATCCTCCAGGGATTCAAGGACGTCATCGGATTCCAGGGCCGATACGGCGGCGTTTGTGAGAGTTCCGGCCTTGATGTACTCCGGACCGTAGATGAGATAATTCTGGAGAGCGCTGCTGCAGGCCCTCTGGTTCTTCTTGGAGTCCTCACGGGAGCGGAGGATATCAGCCTTGAACTCTGAAAGGATATCTTCATCCGGCTGCACGTTGCGAAGTTGATACTCAAGCGCTTCAAGGGCGGCGGGAAGGTTCTCTGAAAGGCCTTCGAGAGATATTGCCGTGGTGTTTCCCCCAACGCGGGGAGTTGCGCTGCAGGCAAGGCCGTAGAGAGTCATAGCAAAGTCCTCTGCGCTGTATTTGTCAGAGCCAAGATATGAGAAATAATCGGCCGCAACGGAAAGAACCGGGTCATTGTCGGATCCGCGGTCATAACGGAAGGCAATGGAGGCTATGTCGTTCCTCTCGTTCTTCTTGTAGAGGAGCCTGAGGCCGTCAAAATCGGCCACGGTCATATCCTTCTCATAGTCCACGAAGACGGGCTCTATGGGAGCTGGCTCGCTGGCTGCAATCTCTGCAAGGAAGGCGCTCTGCTTGTCCCTGTTGGTGTAGATGGGGGTAATCTTGGGGGCGTCTATCTTCTTTATGCTCCTATCCTCCCCAAGGTGCTTGAACACAACGGCATAGCCATTCTCCGGGAGATATTTGTTGGCCCAGGCCACAACGTCCTCCTTTGAAACCTTACTCATCCTGTCAAGTTTTCCGGCCTCCCATTTCCAGGAAGTGCCGTTGATGAAGGAGTTCATAAAGAGGGTTGTGCGGTAGCGGTTGGAGGTAAGGCCCTGCATCATAGAGAGTTTATTGTTTGCCTTCACGGCTTCAAGGAGTTCCTCTGAGAACTCTCCCTTACGGAGTTTATCCACCTCTCCAAGGAGAAGGTCAAGCACTTCCTGAAGGCTCTGGCCTTCCTTGGGCATACCCTCGGCCAGCATCAGGCCCCAGTCGGAGCGGTTGTAATTGAAAAATCCACCTCCAAGGATGGCCTGGGACTGAAGGAGGTTACGGTCCACAAGGCCGGCCTTGCCGTTGAAAAGGAGATCCCCGGCAATCTCTGAGATCTCGCTTTCAGGGAAAGACTCTCCGGGAGTGCGCCAGCCAAGCATAACGAACTCCGCATCATAGCCGTACACGTCTTTCTCCTTGGGTTCAAGGATGGGATCTTCCGGGGCAATGCTGCGCTCAGGGAGTGCGGGATTGGGTTTCCACTGCCCGAAGTACTTCTTTATGGTCCTCACCATCTCATCCGGGTCAAAGTCTCCGGAGAGGCAGATGGCAACGTTATTGGGGACGTAATAGGTATCTTTCTGGCGGCGGATGGCGCTGAGGGAAGGGTTCTTCAGGTGATCCTGCGTGCCGATAACCGTCTGGGTGCCGTAGGGATGATGGACAAAGAGCATACTGTCAAGGGCGTCGATAGCCTTTTCGCCGTCATCGGTGAGGCCCATGTTCTTTTCCTCGTACACAGCCTCCAGTTCAGTGTGGAAACCGCGGAAGACGCAGTTCATGAAGCGGTCGGCCTGAATACGCGCCCAGGCATCCACCTGGTTTGAAGGGATTTCCTCCACGTAGCAGGTAACGTCGTTGGACGTAAAGGCATTGGAGCCTTCAGAGCCGATTATCGACATCAGTTTGTCGTACTCGTTGGGAATGGCGATCTTTGATGCCTCCAGGCTCACTGAGTCTATCTGGTGGTAAAGGGCGTCCCTATCGGCCTGATCCGTAAGGGTGCGGTATACGTCATAGAGGGAATCTATCTGGGCAAGGAGCGGTTTTTCAGCCTCATAGTCCTGGGTACCGAACTGTTCCGTGCCCTTGAACATCATATGCTCAAGGTAATGCGCAAGGCCGGTGTTGTCCGAAGGATCGTCCTTTCCGCCTGCGTGGACGGCTATGTATGTCTGGATACGGGGCTCATCCTTATTCACGGACATATAGATCTTCAGTCCGTTGTCAAGGGTGCAGATCTTTGCGCCCAGGGGGTCTCCCTTCACGGTTTCATAGCGGGGGCCGCAGGCAATGACCGAAATTGCCAGAATGGATAGTAGAATCAGTTTCTTCATTTGGAATCATTGTTTAACAGACAAAAGTACAAAAAAATCTGTATCTTTGTAGGTTATATCATTTTTACTTATGAAGAATTTTGTAGAGGAGCTCAAATGGCGCGGCATGATCCAGGATATCATGCCCGGAACGGAAGAGAAACTTATGGAAGGCCCCCAGGCGGCTTATGTAGGAATTGACCCCACGGCCGATTCCCTCCACATCGGCCACCTTGTGAGCGTAATGATACTGAAGCATTTCCAGAACTGCGGCCACAAGCCCTACGCCCTGGTTGGCGGCGCCACCGGCATGATCGGTGACCCTTCAATGAAAAGCGCGGAGAGAAACCTCCTTGACGAGGAAACCCTCCGTCATAACGTAGAAGGCATCAAGGCCCAGCTTTCACGTTTTCTGGACTTTGACTCGGACGCCCCCAACAAGGCTGAACTTGTGAACAACTATGACTGGATGAAGGATTACACTTTCATCAACTTCATCCGTGACATAGGAAAGCACATCACCGTAAACTATATGATGGCTAAGGACAGCGTCAAAAAGCGTCTGTCACGTGATTCCAGTGAAGGTATGTCCTTCACGGAATTCTCCTACCAGCTTATGCAGGGCTATGATTTCTACTGGCTCTGGAAGAACAAGGGATGCATCCTCCAGCTTGGCGGAAGTGACCAGTGGGGCAACATCACCACCGGCACGGAACTCATCCGCCGCATGGACGGCGGCCAGGCCTTTGCCCTCACCTGCCCCCTTATCCGCAAGGCCGACGGAACAAAGTTCGGAAAAACGGAAAAGGGCAACATCTGGCTGGATCCTGAGCGCACCTCCCCGTACGAATTCTACCAGTTCTGGCTCAATGTGGCCGACAACGACGCTGAGAGTTACATCAAGATCTTCACTATGCTGGACCGAGATACCATAGAGAGCCTCATAGCCCGCCACAGGGAGAACCCCGGCGCACGTGAACTCCAGAAGGTACTTGCAGAGGAAGTAACCCGTATGTGCCACGGTCAGGAAGCGCTTGACAACGCCATAGAAGCCTCCCGGATGCTCTTCAGCGGAAACTCTGAGGCCCTCCGTAAACTGGACGAGAGAACCTTCCTCTCCGTGTTCGGTGACGTCCCTTCATTTGACCTTCCAAAGGCCGATCTTCCCGTTAACATCATGGACCTCCTTGCCGTCAAAACCGCCATCCTTCCCTCCAAGGGAGAAGCCCGCAAGATGATCCAGGGCGGAGGAATCGCAATCAACAAGGACAAGGTCACGGATATTGCAGCTGAGGTATCTGAGGCCGATATAGTCAACGGTCACTACATCCTTGCCCAGAAAGGAAAGAAGAACTACTTCATCATCAACATCAAGTAGGTATGGAAAAACCCGCAAGCACAAGGCAGCTTAAAGTTGCCAGAGAATTGCAGAAGGACCTTGCCGAACTTATTCGCAGCAAGGGTATGGCCGCATTCGGCGGCGCAATGGTAACGGTAAGCGAAGTCCGCGTAAGCCCGGACCTCTCCGTGGCCAAGGTTTTCGTGAGCATATTCCCCTCTGAGAAACAGGGGCCCGTGATGCAGATCCTCCAGGAGGGCAACAAAGCACTCCGCGGAGAACTGGGCCACCTTGTTGCAAAGCAGTTCAGGATTGTCCCGGAACTCATCTTCATCCTGGACACCACCCTGGACTACGCAGAGCATATAGATGAATTACTGAAAAAGTGAAGTTGCCGTTCATATTTGCCGTCCGTTACCTCTTTTCCCGGAAAAGCCATAACGTAATCAATATGATTTCGGGAATCGGCGTGGCAGGTATGGCAATAGGAACTGCGGCACTGGTAATAATACTTTCCGTTTTCAACGGATTCAACTCCCTTGTGGGACAGTCCCTGGAGGCGTCGGACCCTGATTTTGTGATAAGGCCCGCCTCCGGGAAATTTTTCACCCCGGACAGTGCTGTTTTTGCGCCAATCCTTGAAGACAGCCGTGTCCTCAGGCTCTCAAGTGTACTTGAGGAGCAGGTTTTCCTCTCCTATGAGGGCCGCCAGAGCCTTGCCAGGGTAAAGGGCATAGACCAGGCCGCCCAGGAGGAATCCCCTCTGAGGGAAAGCGTCATAGACGGAGCATGGACCTTCCACCGCGGAGACAGGCCGGCGGCGGTTGCCGGCGCGGCGCTGGCGCACAGTATCGGCCTCAATCCGCGTTTTGTGACGCCCTTTGAGATCTATTACCCTTCCCGGAAGGAAAACATCTCCCTTGCAAACCCGCAGGCGTCTCTCCGGAAGGTAAAGGCCCTCACCGGTGGCGTCATTTCCGTAAATTCGGAGGTAGATGCCAAACTTATGCTGGTCCCCATCGAGGCTATGAGGGAACTTTTGGAACTGGATACGGAGGTCTCTTCCCTTGAAATCTGGACGGCTCCAGGTCAGGGAGAAGCCCTTGAGAAGGAACTGCAGGCGGCTATCGGCCCGGACCTTAAGGTCCTCAACCGTTTCCGCCAGGAAGAATCCATCTACAAGATGATGAGATACGAAAAACTTGCAATTTTCCTCATCCTCATCTTTGTGGTCGTAATTATCGCGTTCAACATCTACAGTTCCCTGAGGATGCTCATAATTGAGAAGGAGGCCGATATGGGCACTCTTCGCGCAATGGGCGCCCCGGACGGAATGATACGCCGGATTTTCCTCCTGGAAGGCTGGATGGTGTCCCTCCTGGGGATGGTCATCGGCCTTGTGATTGGCGTTGGCACGGTGCTTGTGCAACAGCGGTTCGGCATAATTGCAATGCCAGGGAATTTTGTAGTGGACGCTTACCCGGTAGCACTTAAGATAACGGATATTCTGTGGATAGCCCTCGGGGTATCTGCAATTGGATATTTAATGGCTCTTTTACCATCAAGAAAGATATGAAAAAACTACTGCTTTCAATCTCTCTTATCGCCTGCCTCTCCGTAGTTTGCGCGGCAGGCAATCCCCCCTCCCGCCATTCCGTAAGGCTGGGCTGGGGAGATATGCTCTTCGAGACCCTGGCCTTCCACGCCAGCGCTCCGGACACTTTCAACCCCGCCGCCCTTCCCTCCGGATTCCGCTCTAGCGGTAAATTCGGCCACGGGTACACCGGCCACATCTTTGCAGACTATATGTATTCCTTTACGGATGTCATAAGCGCAGGCGTCCAGACAGACTTCGAGGGCATATTCTGGAAAGAGGGCGTGAGGGATGCTTCGGGAAAACTTGTCGGAGACCCCACGCAGGTTAACAACTACAACCTATGCATATTGCCTTCAGTGCGGTTCACATACTTCCGCAGTGAATGGGTGGACATCTACTCCGGCCTTTCCCTGGGCCTTCTTATGGCCTTCGACAACCAGAAGCAGTTTGAGGCCGCCCCTGCCTTCAACCTCAACCTGGTTGGTGTGAGAGTCGGTAAGGGCCACTGGAACGGAACCGCGGAAATCGGCCTCCTGAATGCCCTCAAAGGCGCCAACGACGTTTATATGTTTGCCTCCAGGCTCTTCTCTGTGGGCGTAAATTATATCTGGTGAGATGATGACAAAAAGAATCCCTCTCATTCTAATACTTGGCATCGGCCTACTTTGGGCCTGCCATCATCCCGATGTAGAGTACGTGGATTTTGACACCTTCCACGTAACTTCCACAAAGTGCGCTGACGTACTTATGCCCGACGGCTCCCTGAATCCGGAGATCCAGTTCCTCGAAGACGACAATGAACCGGACACCAAGGTTGCCAAAACCTCCGGCGTGGAAATCGCGCGCAGCCTTGTGGGCAACATTACAAGCAACACGCTGGTGCACATCGCAGGCACCTACAAAGGTCACGACGTAGACGGTTCTCCCCTCACCCTTTCCGGAAAAATAATCCTTCCCAAGACCGGAGAGATTAAGAATATGATCCTGGTGAGCCACTTCACCATCGGCTCAAATCCCGAATGCCCGTCGGAGGCCTTCCCGCTTGAGGGAATCCTTGCCGCCAAGGGCTACGCCGTGGTTATTGCCGATTATATAGGATTTGGCGTCACTAAGAATCGCATCCACCCCTATATGCACGTGGAAAGCACGGCAAGGGCCGTTGTGGATATGGGCCTTGCCGTGAAACCGTACCTTGAGCATATCGGCCGTAAACCCCTCAGCGACAAGGTTATCCTCTTTGGTTATTCCCAGGGCGGCTCAACCACCGTGGGCGTGATGAGGATGATCCAGGAGGAATGCTGGGACACTCTTCCCATCAAGAAGACATATGCCGGAGCAGGCCCCTATGACCTTGCCGCCACCTACGACGTTTCCGTGGAAGAAGACCTCACGGGCATCCCCTGCGCCATCCCTATGATTGTCCAGGGCGTCAGTTATGGTGAAAACCTGGGTCTGGAGATGAAGGATTTCTTCAAGGAGCACCTCCTTGAGCACTACGACGAATGGATCAATTCCAAGGATTACACCGTAAAGCAGATAAACACCTTCATCGGCGCCAGGAGCCTCAGGGACATTATGACCGACGAAGGCCGTGACAAGAAGAATCCCAAGACCGCCAGGCTGTACAGGTCCCTGATGTTCAACTCCGTGCTGGACTTCACTCCCAAGGCGCCTATGTTCATGTTCCACAGTCGTGAGGACAAAACCGTGCCTTTCATCAATTCAGTAAAGGCCGAGACCTATTTCAAGGGCCAGAACGTAACCTACGACTTCGGGAACTACGGCGCCCACGGCACCGGCTTCATCCGTTTCCTGTTCACCGTTAACAAAGAACTGTAATGAGATACTTTAATATTCTGATAATTGCCGCCGCAGGACTCGTCCTTACAGCCTGTCCCGCCAAGCATATGCAGATCACCGGATTTGACATTGAGGTTTCCAATGTCCATTCCACCAAGGCCAAGGTGGTGATTGTGCCTTCCAATCCAGATGCGTATTACTGCTACGGCAAACTTGACAACGTGAATCTTACCGATTACTTCAATATGACCGACGAGGAGAACGCCGCGTTCCAGGTGGACTTCTGCAAGGAGCGCTGGGAACTCATCTGCGAAGAAGAAGGCTACGAGGTCCCCTTCGAGCAGATTTACTGCTTCCAGGGCACCCAGGAGATTGATTACACGTATCTTATTCCGGACGCGGACCACAAGATTGTAGTGTTCCAGGTAGACCCCAAGGCTAAGCAGTTTATCGGAACCCCGGTCTCAAAGGTATTCCACACCAATCCCCTTGTAATGTCGGACCTCACCTTCAAGATCGGCCTTGACAAGGATATGATAACAATCACCCCCTCAAGCCGTGACAGTTACTGCTTTGACTACAACCTTAAGGAAGACATCCTTGAGGAATATGCCGGTACGGAGTTCTACTTCCGTAACCTCGTTGATATGTGGGAAGATTTCAGTCTCATCGAGGGACGCAAGGTGAGAGGCCCCGCATCTATTGAGTTCTCATCCTCCGATCCCACCATCAAGGAGGGAGCAAGGTACTCGTTTGCAATAAGCGGTTACGAGGATTTTGAGATCAATACCGCCGTAACCACTTTTGACTTTATCTATCACAAGGATATTCCCTGTGAAATGGTTAAAGAAGAAGAGTAACTACTCCTCAGGAGTGAACATAGGATCCCAGGCCGGCAGAAGCACCGGTTTCTGAGACATCATTGAGAGTACGTCCCCCGGGACGTACTTTTTTTCTACCACAAGGCGGAACATATAGTTGTCAAACCATTCGTCCGTCATTATGATATTGCCCTTGTAGCCGCTGGTTTCTCCCCAGCTGTTTTCCACCATCCACTTGACGGGCTTGCCGTCCTTGATGTCCACGGCGATGAGAGTCATGGCATGGGTGGAGCCGCTGGCGTGGGTGAGGATACGGTCACGCTTGTCCATACCGTATTCTACGCCAAGGAGGGACTGGTAGTCAAAGTTCCCTAAATCGGCCACACCCTTATTCCTGTCCAGAAATTTTGCTACGTCGCAGGAGAAGTAAAGGGCGGTGTTGTCCTTGATGGAGGCAATTGCCATTTCCTTGATGCGGTCCATGGGAAGGTTCACGTAAACCCAGTTCTGGCCGTCGTAGACGTGGCGGTCAAAGTCTATCTCATACACCTTGCCGTACTCCAGGGTGGGATTGTTCATCACCATCACGTAGTTGTTCTCAAGGTCCTGTCCAAGATACTGCTGATAGAACTCCTGAGGGGTGTAGGTTTTGCCGTCTTTTCTCCAGGTGAACTCCGTTGGAGGAACGCCAAGGCAGAGGGCAAGCACGCGGTAGACGTCCTTTAGGATACTAACTTTGAGGGCCTGGACCTCCTTATCCTTTGCTGCGCGGAGCTTGAGCCCGCCTTCCCTCAGGATAAGGCTTAACTGTGTGCGCATGGCCGATGTATTGTTGGCCGAATAAGTCTCAGGCATAGCCTCAGAGGGCACAACGCCGTACTTCATGATGAGGTTGCTGACGCCCGTAAACTGGCCGCCGTCCCCTATCGGGTTGGAGAACAGCCAGTCTACCTTGCGGTCTTCCATTGGAAGTTTGCGGGTATCTATGATTCCCTGCAGGAAGAGGTTTGACTTTTCCAGCTGGTCATAGAAGAAGAGGTAGTTCTGGGAGAAGGTGAACTCATCCAGGTTATGGCGGGCTATCATCTGGGCCCTCAGGACATTGAGACCGGTAAAGAGCCAGCACCTTCCGGAAGACTTCTGGTCCGTGCGGCCATTGGTCTTCACCTCATCTGAGAAGTTGGTGTCAGGCATGACGGATTTATCGGCCGATGCTGCCAGCACCGCCATGGAAGTGCTGTTGAGGGCATTTCTGATGGCCCTGTCACCGGCATTTCCTTCGAATGAGGCGTTAAGGTCTTTCAGGATATCGGCCGAAATGCCTCCGGCCTTGTTTTGGGCCGATGCCGCTATGGAAAGCAGCATCAGCGCTAAAGCAAAGGTCTTTTTCATATTTTACTTTATTACTCCAAGTTCTTTTCCAACTTTGATGAAGGCCGATATTGCCTTGTCAAGGTGCTCCTTCCTGTGGGCGGCGCTTAACTGGACGCGGATACGGGCCTGGCCCTTGGGAACTACGGGATAGTAGAAGCCGGTTACAAAGATGCCTTCCTCAGCCATCTTGGCGGCAAACTTCTGTGACAGAGGGGCGTCGTAGAGCATTACGGCACAGATAGCGCTCTGGGTAGGTTTGATGTCAAAGCCGGCGGCAAGCATTTTCTCACGGAAGTATACCACGTTCTCCATGAGTTTGTCATGAAGGGCGTTGCTTTCCTTGAGAATCTTGAAGGTCTCAATTCCTGCGCCTGCAATCATAGGCGGGATGGAATTGGAGAAAAGATACGGGCGGCTGCGCTGACGCAGCATATCTATGATCTCCTTACGGCCTGTTGTGAAGCCGCCTACGGCGCCGCCGAAGGCCTTTCCGAGGGTGCCGGTGAATATATCTATGCG
>ONOQ01000082.1 GCA_900319485.1 uncultured Bacteroidales bacterium
GGTGTCGGAGAACGTGTCCACGGTGACCAGGAAGTCGTTCACGTGAACGGTAACTGGAACAAAGCAATCCATTCGGGATTCCTTGTTGTTGCAGCTAACTGCTGCAAGCGCCACAAGGGCGAAGAAATAGAGTTTTTTGAACATAAGATAAAGAATTATAATAGTTATAACTTATTTGATCGCCAAGGTAAGAAGAGTTATCCGTTTCCTCAGCAAAAGAAACGTTTAAGTTGTAAAGTGTTGAAACAGAGATAAATACAGAGGTTCTCAAACGGATAATGTACACAAAAAGGCAGAAAAAACGGAAAAATCGCTTCTGCAAGATATTGACAATCAACAACAAAAACGTTTCACGCGGTTGAAACGGATAACGACAAAAACAGAAAAAAACATCCTATGCAAACCATACTAGTTACCGGTCACGCGGGGTTCATTGGAAGTAATTTGGTGAAGCGCCTCTTCAAGGAGATGAAGGAGGGCACCATCGTGGGCATTGACAACCTCAATGATTACTATGACCCTAGTCTGAAGGAGTACCGCCTCCAGGAGCTGGAGAAGGCCAAGCCGGCGGGCATCAACTACATCTCCATCAAGGGGAGTATTGCGGACCGGGAGCTCATCAACAAACTGTTCCAGGAGTACCAGCCCCAGATAGTTGTCAACCTGGCCGCACAGGCCGGGGTGCGCTACAGCATCGAGAATCCCGATGTGTACATCGAGAGCAACATCATCGGGTTCTACAACATCCTGGAGGCGTGCCGGCACAATCCCGTCCAGCATCTGGTCTATGCCAGTTCCTCCAGCGTCTATGGCGGCAACAAGAAGGTGCCTTTCAGCACGGACGACCGGGTGGACAATCCCGTCAGCCTGTATGCCGCCACCAAGAAGAGCAACGAGCTTATGGCCCACTGCTACAGCAAGCTCTACAACATCCCCAGCACCGGCCTCCGCTTTTTCACGGTCTATGGTCCCGCCGGCCGGCCGGATATGGCGTACTTCGGGTTCACCAACAAGCTGCTCAAGGGCCAGACCATCCAGATCTACAACTACGGCAACTGCCGCCGGGACTTCACCTATGTGGACGACATTGTTGAGGGAATAACAAGAGTGATGGCCAAGGCTCCGGCCAAGCAGACCGGCGAAGACGGTCTGCCCATCCCGCCTTACAAGGTGTACAACATCGGTGGCGGTCAGCCGGAGAACCTTCTGGACTTTGTACAGATCCTCCAGGAGGAACTCCTGAGAGCCGGTGTCCTGCCCAAGGATTACGACTTCGAGGCCCACAAGCAGCTGGTCCCCATGCAGCCCGGAGACGTCCCCACAACCTACGCAGATGCCACTGCCCTGGAGCGAGACTTTGGCTTCACGCCCCGAATCACCCTCCGCGAAGGCCTCCGCCATTTTGCCGAGTGGTATAAAGAGTATTACGGGTAAGTATTTATTCCCGCAAATAGAAATTCTATTCCCTATGGATGTTGCATTCATTTTAGATAAGTATTTCAAAGGAAAGGAGGGCGTGTCGATTGACGTGTTTGATGCGCAGACGCTGAATGCTGTGTATCAGGACGTTGTGAGTGCCATGACGTCACATCTGGATATAGAAATTAGCGTTCTTCAGGCGTTGAGCTACTGCCTGTATGAGATGATGGACAACGTGCACATCCATTCCGGAAAGCCCTTGGGAACCGCCATGACGCATTATGATGAGGCGCAGAAGGTGTTGCGCATCCTGATAGCTGATGACGGCATGGGTATCAGGGCATCGCTGGCCGAGAATGAGAAATACCGGGATGTCACCGAGGCAGAGGCACTCCGTTTGTGCCTGGAGGACACCATAACCGATGGCAAGGGCATGGGTTTTGGGCTCTACACCACATCACGTCTGGTGGACAGTATTGGCAAGGAGTTTATCCTGCATTCCGGCAGTCATAAGCTGATGATAAAGGATGGCCAGACCTCTGTCATAGAGAACGGCTTTTGGCAAGGCACGCTTATCTATATGGAAATAGGTACGAGTGAGGAGATTGACCCCAATCAGATAGTCGATCACCGCACTGATGTAGCAGAAGAATATAACGAGACATTTGTAGAAACAGGAGAACTGGATTCGCTATGGTAGAGTTTAAGTTTATTACATACGGAACGGACTTTGGCACCCGCGACATGGGGCAGAAGCTCCGTGAGAAACTCTTGCCGCTGATTAACGGCCAGGAGAAGGTGGTGCTCGATTTTACGGGAGTCAATGTGGTGTCCAATTCCTTTGCCGATGAGTGCATAGCAAAGCTGCTGCTGGAGATGCCTCTGGCGGAACTGAAACGACGCACCACATTCCGTGGCTTGAACCCCTTGGCTGAACGTAGCATTCTGGTAGCACTGCAGCGAAGATACAAAGTGCTGTCGTAGTGCCTTCGTAGTGGTAAGCTTTAGGGTAGAACGAGGGTAGAAGTAAGTAAGAAGAAGGGTAGAAGGGGCCAAAATAGTACACCATCCCGGAAAAGGACAAAGAACCCCATGAAACAAACCAAAAATTTTGCTATATTTGTTGGCCTTTCCAAATGTAATGGAAAGGCGGGCAGTCGTTCAGCCTGCTGGGATAGCGGCCGGCCGACGAAACAAGCACTGTTTCAGATGCCCTTCTTTTTCCCCTCCACTTTTTAAGTGGGTAGGGGATTATAGACGTGGGAAAGCACCGGGCAATAAATAGTCCTCCAACAGAGTTATGTTTAAGTTAATAGATTTACCATACAAGTCCCTTGCTCCTGTGATTAGTGACGAGACCCTCTCATTCCATCACGGCAAGCACCTGCAGACATACGTTGACAACCTCAACAAACTGATTGCCGGGACAGAGTTTGAGACGATGTCCCTGGAGGAGATTGTAAAGAAGAGTTCTGGTGCAATCTTCAACAATGCCGGTCAGATTCTGAATCATGAGTTATATTTTACTCAGTTTGCGCCGGCCCCGTCATGCCCGGCTCCGACCGGGCATCTCCTGGATGCCATTGTGAAGCAGTGGGGGAGTGTAGATGCCTTCAAAGCGGACTTCGAGGCTAAGGGCGTCACCCTCTTTGGTTCCGGCTGGGTCTGGCTACAGTCTAACGAAGCCGGTGAGCTTTCCATTGCCCAGTACCCTGGCGCCGATAACCCCGTGGCGCACGGCCTCAAGCCCCTCCTCACTTTCGACGTCTGGGAGCACGCCTACTATCTGGACTATCAGAACCGCCGCGCTGCGCACCTGAAGGAATTGTGGGGGATTGTGGAGTGGACAGTAATGGAGAAACGTTATAATAAGTAGTTTAATGAATACACTGGAATATAGCATTGTTTACGCGTCCATTCGTCCGGAGATAAAGGAGAGAGTCAGCGTGGGAATCATATTTTGTCAAGAGGGAGTGATTGAAGTTAGGTATTCTACCGCTAAGTTGAATGCCGTGAAGCAGCTTCTTCCCAAAATGGATTATGATTACTTGCGCCGGAGCATGGTCTCTTTGTCCAGGAAGAGTGCATTGGAATCTGTGGCAAACATAGACTATTTAAATCGTTATTCTAATAATATACTTACCGTCTCTGAAATCAAAAAAGTGAGAATGGATACGGAAAACCTGTCCAAGGACGGGTTGTATAAAATGTATGTATATAGGAGAACGGCGTAATGGCTAACTTATTCTTATAAAGTTGGACTATAACGCGTATGCTTACTTCATAATCGCAAATCAAGAGCTAAGAGGCTCCTGATACCCCACTCATTCCGCCCCCGAATAACCGAAAGGCAAGCATTGAGTAGTTTGAACGGCCATTTTGCTGCACAAAGACAATATCAATATTCAAAGACGATAATAATATAAAACATATACAAAATGAAGAAAGCTTTAAT
>ONOQ01000026.1 GCA_900319485.1 uncultured Bacteroidales bacterium
TTTTTTTGCCGCCCGGTGAAGTTTTTGGGACGGGTGGGAAAATATGCGGTTTTTTAGTATCTTTGTGCGTTTAAATAAAGACTTATGGCATACTATGAACTCAATGAGCAGGAGCTCGGAAGAAGAGAATCACTTGCAAAACTGCGTGAACTGGGGATAAATCCCTATCCGGCACCCCTGTACCCCATAAACACCACAACGGAGGAAATTGCTGAAGGCTTCAAGCCGGAAGAAGGCAATTTCCAGGACGTGTGCATCGCCGGCCGCATCATGAGCCGCCGTATCATGGGCGCCGCATCCTTCATGGAACTGCAGGACAGCGCAGGCCGTATCCAGGTATATGTAAAACGTGACGAGATCTGCCCCGGTGAGGACAAGACAATGTACAACACCGTGTTCAAGAAACTGCTTGACATTGGAGACATTATCGGCATAAAGGGCTTTGCCTTCTTTACCCAGACCGGCCAGTTATCCGTTCACGCGAAGGAACTGACAGTCCTGTCAAAGTCCCTGAGGGTCCTGCCCATAGTGAAGACCGATGCCGACGGCACCGTCCACGACAGTTTCGAGGACCCTGAACTCCGCTACCGCCAGAGGTACGTGGACCTTGTGGTGAACCCGCAGGTGAAGGAAACCTTCGTGAAGCGCACGCTCATCATCAACACAATGCGCCAGTGCTTCAACGAGGCAGGCTGTCTTGAGGTGGAGACCCCCATCCTCCAGGCCATCCCCGGCGGCGCAACGGCCCGTCCGTTCATCACCCACCACAACGCCCTGGACGTGGATATGTATATGAGGATTGCAAACGAACTGTACCTCAAGCGCCTCATCGTGGGCGGCTTTGCGGGCGTGTATGAATTTGCAAAGAACTTCCGCAACGAGGGTATGGACAAAACCCATAATCCGGAGTTCACCTGTGTGGAGATGTACATAGCATACAAGGATTACCTCTGGATGATGGAATTCACGGAGAAGATGCTCCAGAAGGTGGCCGAAGCCACTGGCGGCGTGAAGAAGGTAATAGGCGGCAACGAGATCTCCTTCGAGGGACCTTTCCGCAGGCTGCCGATACTTGACGCCATCAAGGAATTCGCGGGCGTTGACGTGAAGGGTATGGACGAGGCCGCGCTTCGTGAAACCTGCAAGAAACTGAACGTTGAGGTGAGCCCTGAGATGGGCGTAGGAAAACTCATCGACGCCATCTTCGGCCAGTACTGCGAGGAAAAACTCATCCAGCCCACCTTTGTGATTGACTATCCCGTGGAGATGAGCCCCCTTACCAAGCGCTGCCGTCACGACGACACCCTCACCGAGCGTTTTGAACTCTTTGTGAACGGTAAGGAACTTGCCAACGCATATTCGGAACTGAACGATCCCATCGACCAGCTTGACCGCTTTGAGGAGCAGGCCGCGCTCAAGTCAAAGGGAGACGACGAAGCCATGTACATTGACTACGACTTTGTCCGCGCCCTTGAGTACGGTATGCCTCCCACCTCCGGTATCGGCATTGGCATAGACCGCCTCACGATGTTTATGACCGGAAAGGACAGCATCCAGGACGTCCTGTTCTTCCCCATGATGAGACCGGAAAAATTCTAGATGGAGACCATTACATCGGCCCAGAATCCCAAGATCAAGAATCTGCTTCTGCTGCAGGAGAAATCCAGGGCGCGGCGGGAGCAGGGTCTTTTTGTGGTGGAGGGCCGGCGTGAACTGGAGCATTGCCTGGAAGCAGGGTACAATGTCCGGGCCCTCTTTGTGTGTACGGAGATCTTTGGCAGCGATACAACACCCTCAGCCGCAGAGGCTCAAATCATCGAAATTCCGGAGGCGCTGTACCGCAAGGTTGCATACCGTGAATCCACTGAGGGAATCATAGCGGAAGTGGAGTACAAGGAGCGCACGCTCAGTGATCTCAATCTTCCTGAGAATCCTCTGATAATGGTGCTGGAGGCCGTTGAAAAGCCCGGGAATCTTGGCGCGGTGCTCCGCAGCGCAGACGCAGCAGGGGCCGATGCAGTTCTTATCTGCGACCCACTCACGGACCTCTACAACCCCAATCTCATAAGGGCTTCCATAGGCGCTGTGTTTACCGTACCCACGGTGGCCTGCAGTTCGGAAGAAGCAATTGCATTCCTTCAGGCCCGCGGCATACAGATACTTACGGCGCAGCTTCAGGACTCCTCGCTGTACTATGATGTAGATATGCGCCGCGGAACCGCCCTTGTGATGGGCACTGAGTCCACCGGTCTCACGGACCAGTGGCGCAGGGCTGCATCGGCCCATATCCGCATCCCTATGCTTGGGCGGCTGGACAGCCTGAACGTCTCCGTCAGCGCCGCAATCCTCCTCTTCGAGGCCGTGCGTCAGAGGCAGGCCTAGATGCTTTACACCGGGCGGGTTTTTGCCTTCAGCCATTGCGCAACCTCTGCCGGGAGGCGGGGACTCAGCGCTTCATAAACGTGCCTGTTGTAGGCGTTGAGCCACTCAATTTCATCGGCCGATAACAGCGACGCATCCAGGCAGGACGTGTCAAAGTGGCACAGGGTCAGGGGCTCGAAACCAAGCCAGGAGCCAAATTCGTTATCACCCATACGGCGCACCAGAAGAAGGTTTTCGTGACGCACGCCGTGCATTCCCTCACGGTAGATACCGGGTTCGTCGGAGAGGATCATACCGGGCAGGAGGGGGTGGGAGTTGAAATTCTGGCGTATGTCCTGAGGGCCCTCGTGGACGCCCAGGAAGAAGCCCACGCCGTGGCCGGTTCCGTGGCCGAAGTTACGGCGCGCCCGCCACAGCGGCTCACGCGCCAGGGCGTCTATCTGGCAGCCCGCGGTTCCAGCAGGGAAAACAGCCATGGCAAGGCCGATGTGCCCTTTCAGCACCAGGGTATAATCTTCAATTTCAAGCGGCGTACAAGGCCCCAGGGGCACCGTACGCGTGATATCGGTGGTTCCAAAGAGGTATTGCCCGCCGGAATCCACAAGGTACAGGCCGCGGGCTTCAAGAAGGGACGAGCCCTCTGCCGGCGTGATGTAATGCGGCAGCGCCGCGCCTTCCCCATAGGCCGATATCGTCTCAAAACTGTCCCCCCGGTAGCCCGGGATCTGAGCCCGCAATCGGCCCAGTTCACAGGCGGCCTCCCACTCGGTAACACGGCCGGCGTGGAGCTCCACCCAATAGAGGAACTGCTCCACGGCAAGGCCGTCCTCAATGTGGGCCTCCCTCATCCCGTCTATCTCCACCTGGTTTTTCACGGCCTTCCAGAGCGGGACTGGAGATGCAGTTTCGATAACCTCCGGGAGGAGGTCTCCGTCATCTATGGCATCCCTTAAGGCATAACTTATTCCGGAAGGATCCACGCAGATTTTGTCAACCCCGTCAAGCCGCAGTGAGGCCAGGGTGAAATTCACGTCTGAATAGTCCCTGATAGTTATTCCATCGGCCTCAAGTTCCTCAAAACTGGCCTGGGTTTCGGAATCCGGGTCCTCGAAGGCGTCCTTCCGCACAAACCACTGGACATCCTCCAGTGAAACAAGCAGATACGATATCACAAACGGGTTATAGTCAATGTCCTGACCGCGGACGTTGAGAAGCCACGCAATCTCATCAAGGGCGGTGAGAAGGATAGCATCGGCCCCATGAAGGACCAGCCACTTGCGAAGACGGCTTATCTTTGCCTCCCGGCTCTCCCCCACAAGGTCCTCTCCAAGGGTGATGATGGGCGTTGACGGAACTCCCGGCCTGTCCTGCCACAGCGGGCCGATAACATCCGGCACCGGCACAATTATGGCCGATGGCACCGCCTCCTGCAGTTCCCGCACCGCGGCGACGCTCTGGCAGAGCGCGTCAACGGCTATAACAGGTTCGTCCAGCCCCAGGGACGCTATCCACTGGGGGATTGGGACTTGCTCCGGAACGCGCATCTTGTGGAGTTCAATGCCGGTTCCTTGAAGTTGCCGGTTGGCCTGGATGAAGTAGCGGGTGTCCGTCCAAAGGCCCGCGTGGTCCATTGTAATCACAATGTCTCCTGCCTCCCCGGTAAACCCTGAGAGCCAGGCCACCTGCTGCCAGCGCGGGGCAATGTATTCACTCCCGTGAGGGTCCGTTCCGGTGATTATGAGGATATCCCAGCCGTTTGAGCGCATCAGCGCCCTCGCAGCCTCTATCCTTTCCCTGTAAATATTCCCATCCATATTTGAACCGATTTTTCACAAATATAACTATATTTGTACAAATTAACATTGAATACTATGGCAAACGAAGATCCCCTTGAGAGAATCGAGCGCGAAGAGCGCGAACGTAAAGAGAAGAAAGGCCCCCGCACGGTTATGACCATCCTGGCCTGCGTTGCGGCCGCCCTGGCCCTTGTGCTGGGCTATATGCTCTATCAGAGGAGCACCCTTGTGAAGGCCCTGGAGAGTGAGAAGACGGAACTGGCGCAGCAGATGAAAGACCTCCAGAGCGATTTCTCGCAGTTAAGTTCTGATTACGACTCCATCAACAGCCAACTGGACACTTCCCGTGAACAGGTTGCAATGCTCATAGAGAAACTGAGCAAGACGGAAGCCACCAACCGCGCAAAGATCCGTCAGTATGAGAAGGAACTGGGCACCCTCCGTACCATCATGAAGGGCTACATAGTCCAGATTGACTCCCTCAACACCCTCAACAAGAAACTCACCGCAGACGCCGCAGCGGCGCGCCGTGAGGCCGCCGAGGCCCGCAGCGCCAACGAGGAACTCACCCAGCAGGTTGAGCATCTCTCAACCCAGGTGAGCGCCGGAAAGGTGCTCAAGGCCCGCGCAATCTCCCTCACCGGCTACTACAGCAACAACAAGCCCGGAGACCGCCACAGCCGCGTGGACTATATGGTGGCAGGCCTCACGCTGGTTGAGAATTCCCTCGCAGACCGCGGCCCGCTCCGCGTCTATGTCCGCGTAAAGGATCCTGAGGGCATCCTCCTTATGAACAACGAGTCCACGGAATTCTCCGTGAATGGTACAGTCCTCCAGGCCACAGCATCACGTGAGCTGGACTACGAAGGCGCAGAGGTGGACCTCTCCATCTACATCAATGACATTGAAGAGTATGTAAAGGGCGTCTACACCCTGGAAGTGTATACTGAAAAGAGCCTCCTTGGCAAGGCCGAATGTATGCTCCGCTAGTATGATCTACATCCACGTCCCCTTCTGCAAGAGTTTTTGCACCTACTGCGATTTCTTCAGGGAAATCCCGCAGGAAGGTGCATTTGACACGTACACCCGCCTGGTGTGTGAGGAGATAAAAGACCGATGCAAGGAGATGGATGACTCCCTTCACACCCTGTATTTCGGCGGCGGAACGCCGTCCGTGCTTCCGCTGTCAAACCTTACAAAGATACTCCTCGCCCTTGAGGAATGCGGCCACGGCGGTCCCTACACGGAATTCACCATGGAGGTGAATCCGGAGGATATAGTGGAGAAGGGACTTCCCTACCTCCAGAGCCTGAGGATGCTGGGATGCAACCGCATAAGTATCGGCATCCAGTCACTGGACAACGAACTCCTTCGGTGGATGAACCGCCGGCATAATGCAGAGCACGCCGTGAGGGCCGTCCGGATGGCAAGGGATGCGGAGTTTGAAAACATAAGCGTAGACCTGATCTTCGGCCTTTCAAACCTCAGGGACGAGGTTTGGGAGCGCACCATAGATGACACCCTGGATCTTAAGCCGGAACATATCTCCTGCTACCAGCTTACCGTGGAAGGAGACAGCGTCCTTGCCCACAGGCTGGAGGCCGGAGAATATGAAGAAGCGCAGGAGGAGCAGTGCGCAAGGCAGTACAACCTCCTCTGCCACAAACTCCACGCGGCAGGGTACAACCACTATGAAATCTCCAACTTCGCAAAGCCCGGGTTCGAGGCAAAGCACAACGGCGGCTACTGGCAGCGGCGGCCCTATGTTGGGCTTGGCCCGTCGGCCCACTCCTTCAGCGGAAGGGGCCGCAGTTGGAACAGCAACGACATCTCCGGCTATACCCGCACGGAGGAAGCCCTGAGCGTAGAGGACGAGATTGTGGAAACCCTTATGCTGAGCCTCCGCACCGCACACGGGGCGGACGCTGAATTCCTGGAAGCCAACTGCAAGGCGGCCGATATCCAGCGCCTCATAGGGGAAGGGGCCCTCACAAAGGCCGGGAGGCGCTACCGCATCCCGGAAAACCGGTTTTTTGTAAGTGATGAGATAATAAGGGAACTGATATGACGTATTTGAGAAGAGCGGCAAAGTACTTTGTCCAGATAACCATAATATTTGTCCTCATCATCGGAATCCTGATGCTTTCAGGGATGGTGTCCAAGGATGTTGCCGTGGCTTTCCGCAACGGCTGGCAGTCAATCTGGATGATCCTTGCCCTGTTTGCCGCAATGAGCCTGGCATATCCCTTCTTCGGATACGGAAAACGGAAAATCCACGCAAACGGAGATCCCGCCCCTATGTGGGAGAAGATAGATGAGGCTATGGAGGCAAGGGGTTATGTGTTTTCCGGAAGCACGGAAAACGGTGGCCGGAAATACCATCTTGAAAGTTCCGCCAGCAGGGTGGCGCGCCTTTGGGAAGACACCCTTACCATAGAATCCGTCCTTGGCGGCTTTGAGATAGAGGGTCTCGTACGGGACCTTTCCCGCGCAGTTATGACTATAGACCGTAAAATTAACGATTATGGAGACTGACAAACAGAGTTTCAAGACAGTGGCCACCTTCACGGAGAAGGTCATGGCCGATATGTGCGTAGCAATGCTGGGAGACAACGGCATCCCCGCCGGAGTCTTCGGAGCAGACTCTTCCTACCCGTCCCTGAGCTGGGCCAGGAACATTGAAGTCAAGGTTAACGAGAGTGACTACGAGGCCGCAATGAGCATTTTGGCGGCTTCCGACAAGGCGGAGTAGAACTCCTCCCCAAACGCATCCGTAAGCGGCCCGCGGAGAAATTCGTACACACGGATTCCTTCGCGGCGCCCTTTTTCATAGGCATCCTTGCATATATGCCAGCGGTGAAGGTTGAGCCCCACCCTTCCGCCGCCGAGGTCCACCACGCGGATGGGATAGAGAGAGCAGGAAATGGGCTTCCGGAATGTCCCGAGTCCCTTGCAGAACTGGCGCTCGATGGCGCAGAAACAACTTCCATCGGCCTCAAAATGGCAATAGGCGCATTCCTCGGAGCCGGGGACAACCGGCGTGACAAGGTCTCCGTCACGGTCTATTTCAAAAAAGCCCTTGGCATCTACTGCAGCCCTGCCCTTTTCCGTCATAAGCGGGGAATATATCTCATAATTGGCCTCCAGCGGTTCCAGTTCCTCCTCCTTAAGGGGAGCGCCGCTGTCTCCTATTATGCAGCAGCAGCCCTTGCACACGGGATAGTCGCAGGCAAAATACTCAAGTATGACATCCTCTGAAACAAGGACGTCCCCAATCTCTATTATGGTTCCGAAAGCGCTGCTCATTCCACTATATATTCCACTGCACCGCCTGCCGCAAGGGAAGCGAGGAAGCCGCGCACCTTTTCAGGGGTTACGGCCTGAATGCTCTCCGCGTAGCGGGAGTTCACGTCCTTGTTAAGGGCATAACGCACCTGCTGGGCGGCGGTAAAGCCCTCCGGCGACGCCATCCTCACCTTCACCCTTTCCATCAGGGAGTCTTTCCAGGCCTGGACATCCACCGCCGACGGCAGCCTTTTCCCGGCCTTTGCAATGGCTGCACGGACCGCCGTGACGGCCTTTGTGACATCCGGCTCCGCCACATCTCCCGGAAGGCCCCTAACCAGCACCGGGAAGCAGGAAATCTCCATATAGAAACGCTCCTGGGGCTGGGTCATAGGGCCGATTGTTACATCGGCCGTAAAGCCATACGGCGCAAGTTCCCAGATAAGGGACTGCTTCATAACTTCCGACGCCACGATGGAAAGATAGTAGTTGTCCGACGTAACCGAAATTGGCGCCTCCATCACTACGCGGATGCCGCGGGGGCCCTTGTCCCCGTTTATGGTGACGGTGCCGTTCCGCTGCCTGAACTCCACGGGGCGGCGGGGGGTGGTGCCTTTCTGGACGCCAACTCCGCCAAGGTACCTGCCGAGGATGCGTTTTACCACGCCGGCATCAAGGTCTCCGGATATGATGAGGACTCCGTCGTTGAAACGGGCGAAACGGTCGGCGAAATAGGCCTCGGCCTTGATCTGGGTTTGAGCCGTGAGAGCCCCCGGACGCTCCGAATAACGGTATCCGGGATGCAACTGCGCATACAGTATATCCTCCGGCGACGGCTCCCTGAGTCCCTGGACGGCGCTGTAGCGGAGGAATTCCTCCCGGTTCATCTCACGCTCGTTGCATATGGCAAGGAGGGTCTTCAGGAGGAAGGCAAGTTTTCCGGAAGGGGCGCTGCCGCTTATGACAAGGCTGTTCAGGTGGACATCGGCATTCATTGAAAGGCCGTTCACCTCAAGCATATCCCTGAAAACGGGGGCGGGGATGCCGCCTACGTCGTAAAGCCCAAGCATAGGGCCGATATGCCCGCCTTCCCCTTCCTCAAGGTCAGGGATCTGGGACAGGCCGCCGCCCAGCACAAGCGAATAATTGAACATCCGGGAGCCCTTTATCTCCTTGTAGACCACCTTTACTCCGTTGGAGAAAGTCCACACCGTGCCGCCGGAAACGGGCTCCGGCTTCTCTTTCTGGATGCGGACCCTGGAAGGGGTGAAATCTATGCCGGCGGAGTCTGCGCCGTGCCAGGTATAATCGGCCTCAAAAGGTACTGTAAGGCCATTTTTATAGGTGGCATTGTAAACCATCAGAGCCTCTGCCGGATCCAGCGTATCCCTTGCCGACAACTCCAGCGTAAGGTTGTCCTCTCCCGCCAGAAGGGCCGATGCAAACTTATTGAAAAGCCTGGTCTCCGTCTCTTCAGGGACGTTTTTACGGGCAAAGAGGCGCACGCGCTCCGATGCCGGAGCAAGGTTGGCGCCAAAAAGGAAGTGGGCTATGCAGGGGCCCGTCTTGTCTTCCACCGCGGCCGCCTCCCTCAGAAGCCCCGGCCTCAGAACTTCCTTTGCATCCGTGAATTCCTTCACGCTTACCCCCTGGGCATCCATCGACGCCAGCGTACGGGCCATCACCCTCAGGGCGTGGTCTTCCTGACCCGGGGCTATGCCCGCCGTCACGGTATAACGCTCGTCTCCCCTGTAGTCACAACTTCTCAGGGAATTGAAGGAGATGGAACTGCAGGTAACGCCTTCACGGGCGAAATCCTTCTCCAGCCTGTTTTTGAGGAGCACCAGGAATTCCAGCCCGAATATATCGGTCACAAGGGCCTGGGCGGTGTTCATAAACACGTCCGGAATGCGGTTTCCCGCATATGTGACGGAAATGGAACCGGGGCCGATATTAAAATCCAGGGCCACCGGCTGATGAGGATTCCACTCGTACGCGGCCACCGGCCCGGGGGCGTCCAGTTTCTTAACAAGCAGAGAGAATATGTCCATCTTCTTCCTCAGTTCCACCGTAGGCGCAACGTCTCCGGAAACGATTATGGCCTGAGGGGCGCTGCTCTCCGCCATCTTCTGGAAAGTGTATAGAAGCATCGAATCAAGGACGTCCTTCTTATAGAACGGGACATCCCTGAAAGTATATACCGTGGAGCCCTCCCTTTCCGTGAGGAATCCATCCCTGGCGGGCCCTACGCCCATCCTTGCAAGGAAGGCCGATGACAGACCGGCGCGCTTTTCCGCCGTGAGGGAATCCCCTTTCTGGACAAGCGCTATCGAAGCGTATCCCTTTCTGACCGGGGCCTTTACAATATAATAGGAGGCGTCGCAGCCAAGTTTTCCCATCTCTATGGAAGGATCTGTCTGGAGCGGCGGCAATTGCTGGGCTGGCACAGTTATTGCGAAACAAAGCCCGGCGAGTATGATAAATATGCTTTTGAGTATATTCACGCTGCAAAGTTAAGATTAAAATTGCTATATTTGCAACTTGCACGCCAAGATTGAAATAATTTAAACTTTAAGGATATGAAGAAATTTTTAGTAGTGTTCGCATCTTTGGGCCTGGCACTGAGCGCAATGGCCCAGGATTTCAATGAGGCAGTAGAAACCTTCAACCAGGCCGCCCAGGCAGAATCAAAGGCAGAAGCCCTCAATCTTTTCAAGCAGGCTTACACCCAGTTCGTGGCTTGCGGTGAAGAGGCCGAGGCCCAGGACAAGGTGGAAGAACTCAAGGGTATCATCCCCGCATATTCCGTAGCAGTTGCCAAGGAAAGCATCGCCGCCAAGGATTATGACGCCGCCATCGTGGCCCTTGAGGCAGCAGCCGCAGACTGCGCAGAGTTCGGCGCCGAAGACAAGGCCGCAGAGGTAAATGACCTTTTCGGTTTCACCTATAAGGCATCTGCCAAGAAAGCCCTTGCCGCGAAGGATGCCCAGACCGCTTTCTCTCTCCTCAAAAAGAGCGTGGAGTATGATTCCAATGACGGTGAGGCACAGTTCCTCCTTGGCCGTCTCTACCTCAGTTCAGGCAAGATCGACGAAGCAAAGGCCGCATTCGAGATTGCTTCCGCTAACGGAAGGGAGGCAGATGTCAAGAAGCAACTCTTCAACTACTACTACAACAACGGCCAGAAGGCCCAGCAGGCCAAGAAGTTCGCAGAGGCCGTAGAGGATTACAAGGCTGCCCTGGAAATCAATCCGGAGCCCGAGAAAGCCGCCATCTTCTTCAAGATGGGCATCAGTTACGGCGCACTTGGAAAGAAGGCCGAGCAGAACGAGGCCCTCAAGAAGTACTGCGCGCTTGATTCCGTAGCAGCAGCCAACGACGACATCCTCCTCACCATCGCCCAGAACGCCGTGGCCCTTAAGGATGCCGAAACCGCCAAGGAGTTCTACGGCAAACTTGCTTCCAGCAAGAACGAAGCCTACGCCAAAGAGGCCAAGAACTACCTGAAATAGGACGTCCTGACGTCAAAAAAATAACCGGTGGAAAAATCCATCGGTTATTTTTTAGTCCCTTCCGGAATATGAGGTGGACTTGAAGTCCTTAACCCAGACCTGGCGTTCGATGGGCTCATCCAGGGAGATCATAGTGTCCGTGGACTGGATGTAGGGAATCTTCTGGATGGTGTTCAGGAGCACCTCCATAAGGTGGTCGTTGTCCAGGCAGTAGAGTTTTGCAAGGATGGCGAAACGGCCGGTGATGAAATGGCACTCCACAATCTCAGGGATCTTCTTCAGATTTGCAATCACCTCAGGGTATTTTGTGGATTCGCTGAGGGAGATGCTTACAAATGCGCAGATATTGAGACCCAGGGCCTGGGGCTTTACCAGAAGGCGGGAGCCGGTGATTACGCCGTTTGACTCCAACCTCTTGACTCTCTGGTGAATAGCCGCGCCCGAGACGCCGCATTCACGGGCAATCTCAAGGAAGGGCATACGTGCATTCTTTACCAGGAAGGAGAGGATTTTCTGGTCTACTTCATCAATGTGATATTTTGCCATAAGTTACACTTTTTAACTAACCAATGGCAAAAATACAAATTATTTTGATTTATTCCCCTTTCTAACGAACTTTTTTGTGGGTCCGCTTTCAGAAATAATCGCCTGACAGTCAGCCTCCGTCAAAGAAGCGGCATCTTTTCCGCGGGGAATCTTATAATTTGATTCTCCCTGCTTGATATACGGGCCGTACCGGCCGTTGATTATCTTGATGTCCCCGAACTCCGCAATGATCTCCTGGGCGGGTTTCTCCGCGGGAGTTTCGTTGATGAGGGCTTCGCACTCCTCAAGCGTTATTGTAAGAGGGTCCTTTCCGCGTGGCAGTTTGACATTTCTGACACCATATTTGAGATAGGGGCCGAACTTTCCGCGGGTTGCAATGACGTCAAGTCCCATGATCTTTCCTACGGTGCGCGGAAGTTCCAGGAGTTTCAGGGCATCGGAGAGAGTTATGGTTTCAATCAGTTGGTCCTTCCCGAGGGATGCGCTCTGGCGGTTCTCCCCCTCTCCCTTCTGGACGTATGCGCCGAATTTTCCGAAGGTTGCCGTAACCATCTGGCCGTCCGGGGCAAGTCCCAGTTCACGGGTGACGCGGCTGTAGCCCTTCTCCTGCAGCACCTTCTCCACATTATTGTGGAAAGGACGGTAGAACGAGCCTATGGTTGAACTCCAGTCCTTCTTTCCGTCGGCAATCTTGTCGAAATCCTCCTCAACTGTGGCGGTGAAGTCGTAGTCCAGGACATCGGCAAAATTATCCACCAGGAAATCCGTCACGATAAGGCCGATTTCCTGAGGCAGGAGTTTGCCTTTCTCCGCGCCCACAACCTCTTTCTTGACGCTTTCCTTGATGACGGAGCCCTTGAGGGTGAGGTTTTTCACCTCATACACGGTGCCGGGCTTGTCTCCCTTCACGGCGTATCCGCGGCCGCGGGTAAGGGTGTCCACGGTGGCGGCGTATGTGGAAGGACGGCCAATCCCCAGTTCCTCCAGTTTCTTCACAAGCGTAACCTCCGAATAGCGCTGAGGCGGGGCGGTAAACTTGGAAAGGGCGTAGACGCCGTGCTCCGTGAGAGGGTCTCCGGCATTCAGGGACGGGAGCATAATCTCTACGTCGTCCTGGGAGTCGTCGTCGCGGCCTTCCATATATACTTTCATAAAGCCGTCAAAGAGAAGTTCAGTGCTCTGGAGGCCGTAAAGTTCAGGCCTTCTGTCCTGCTCTATGGTGATTGAGGTGTTCAGGACCTTGCTGGCGGCCATCTGGGATGCGATGGTGCGTTTCCAGATAAGTTCATAAAGCGCCTTCTCCTGAGGGGTTCCGTCAATGCGGGGCGATCCGATGTATGTGGGACGGATGGCCTCGTGGGCCTCCTGGGCACCCTTTGACTTGGTATGATACTGGCGGATATTGAGGTAATCCTGGCCGTAGCAGTCAAGGATATACTTCTTTGCCGCACCAAGAGCCAGGGAGGAGAGGTTGGTGGAGTCCGTTCTCATATAAGTGATGAGACCTCTCTCATAGAGAGTCTGGGCAACCCTCATAGTGGAGGCTACCGAAAAACGGAGTTTGCGGCCGGCCTCCTGCTGAAGCGTGGAGGTGGTGAAAGGCGGCGCAGGATAGCGCTCCCCGTCCTTTTTGTCGATGGAAGCGATCCGGTAATTTGCGCCGATACTCTCCTCCAGGAAAGTCCTTGCCTGGGCCTCTGAAGGGAATTTTGTGTCAAGGGTTGCCTTAAGGCCGATTTTTGAGCCCACCGGGCGGAATTCAGCCTCCACCCTGTAGAAAGGCTCCGGCTTGAAAGCCATAATCTCCTTCTCACGGTCTACGATAAGGCGGAGGGCCACACTCTGCACGCGGCCGGCGGAGAGTTTTGGCTGGATCTTCTTCCAGAGGATGGGAGATAGTTCGAATCCCACAAGGCGGTCCAGCACGCGGCGCGCCTGCTGGGCGTACACAAGGTTCATATCGATGTCCCTCGGGTGCTCTATGGCCTCAAGGATGGCGGGCTGGGTAATCTCGTGGAAGACAATACGGCGGGTCTTGTCCTTGGGGAGTTCCAGGGTCTGGGTGAGATGCCAGGAGATGGCCTCTCCCTCACGGTCTTCATCGGAGGCAAGCCAGATTGTGGATGCGGAGTCTGCGAGTTTACGGAGATCCGCTACCACCTTCTTTTTGTCGGCGGGGATGACGTACTCCGGCTTGAAGCCGTTCTCAACGTCCACGCCAAGATTATGTTCTTCCAGGTCCCTTATATGGCCGATTGACGCCTTTACCAGGAAATCCTTTCCCAGATACTTCTGAATGGTCTTCACCTTTCCGGGTGACTCCACGATGACTAGATTTTTGCCGCTCATATCCTTCAAAATTTTATGCAAAGTAAAGCACAATCTGGGCAATTTTCCAAATTTTCTGATTATTTTTGTAATTCCATATTTAGGCAAGACCTAAGGTCTTGTAAAGGACAAAATTTTTTTGCTCGGATATGACAGATCAAAATAAGAAGAAGGTCACCAAATGGTTCTGGATTCTCATCACCGCTCCGGTGGCGGCGGTTATCGGCCTGCTGTGCCTTGTGTGGGCCTTTGCCGATATCCCTTCGCTGGAAGAACTTGAGAACCCTGATTCCAAACTTGCAACCCAGGTAATCGCAGAGGAAGGGGAGATCCTTACCACTTATCATATAGAGAACCGTACGTTCGTCAGTTACGACGAACTTGCGCCTTCCCTTGTCCAGGCAGCCGTTGCAACGGAGGACAAACGCTTCTACAAGCATTCCGGAGTGGACCTCCAGTCCCTTGGCCGCGTGCTTTTCAAAACCCTCCTCTCCAGGGATTCCTCCCAGGGCGGCGGCTCCACCATCACCCAGCAACTTGCAAAGACGCTCTATCCCCGCGGTGAACGCGTGGGCAAACTCAAGATGATATGGATAAAACTCAAGGAATGGATCACAGCCATAAAACTTGAGCGGAACTACACCAAGGAGGAGATAGTGGATATGTACCTCAACGCCATCTTCTTCGGCTCCAATTCATACGGCATATCATCGGCCGCAAACCAGTTCTTCGGCAAAAAGCCCTCCGAACTCCTCACCCAGGAGAGCGCGGTGCTGGTTGGAATGGTGAACAAGCCCACCCGCTACAACCCCGCAATCAATCCTGACAACGCCCTTAAGCGCCGCAACCTTGTGCTGGAGCGTATGCGTGAGATGAAATACCTCACCAAGGCGGAATGCGATTCCCTCCAGGCCCTTCCCATTGAACTTCACGCCCGCCAGGGAGACCGCACCACCGGAGTAGGCCCCTATTTCAGGGATATGCTCCGCCGCACGCTCAGCGCTTCCAAGCCCAAGCGCTCCTCCTACTATATGGCGGAGGATTACAAGGCCGATTCCCTCCTCTGGGCCGACGACCCCCTCTACGGCTGGCTGAACAAGAATACAAAGAGCGACGGAACGCCGTATGACCTTGACCGTGACGGCCTGAGGATATACACCACCATCAACTACAAGATGCAGCGCTACGCGGAGGAAGCCGTTGCAGAGCATCTTGGAAAGGACCTCCAGAAGGCCTTTGACAGGGAACTCAAGTATAGAAGGAATCCTCCTTTTATGGCCGATACCGAGAAATCCGTCATAGAGACCACAATGAAGCAGGCCCGCCGCTGGAGCGACAGAACCCGTATGATGAAGGCTTCCGGCGCAACGGACGCGGAGATAGAGGCTTCCTTCAACGAACCCGTAAAGATGAGGGTCTTCACCTGGGACAAACCCGGCTACAGGGACACCGTTATGACTCCCAACGACTCAATCCGTTACTACAAGTCCTTCTTCCGCGCCGCGTTTATGGCCATAGAGCCCGGCACCGGCCACATCAAGGCATATGTGGGCGGCCCGGAATACCGTTACTTCAAATACGACAACGTCCGTCAGGGCAAGCGTCAGGTAGGTTCTACCGTAAAGCCCTTCATCTATACGCAGGCAATGGAGTCCGGTATGACTCCCTGCGACCCTGTCCTCAACTCCCCCGTGGTGATAGTCATCAACAAGGACGGAGACACCTGGTCTCCACAGGACACCCACGCCGACGGAAGTATGGTGGATCTCACCTGGGGCCTTGCGCACAGTTCCAACTCGGTATCGGCCTATCTTATGAAGCAACTGGGCGCGGAATCCATGGTGTCCATGATGAGAAAGATGGGAATCACAGGGTTCATAGACCCCGTGGTGTCGCTTTGCGTTGGCGCCGCAGACCTTTCCGTATATGATATGGTAACGGCCTACAACACCTTCCCTTCCGGCGGCGTATACACCAATCCTATGTTCGTCACACGCATAGAGGACAGCGAAGGCAATATCCTGGGACAGTTCTCCACCCGTAAGCACGAGGCCCTTTCCCAGCGCACCACGGGAGAGATGCTCACTATGATGAGGGCCGTGGTGGACCAGGGCACAGGCGTAAGGCTTCGCCTCAAATACGGCCTCAAGGGAGAGATCGCGGGCAAGACCGGCACCACCAACGACAACTCCGACGGCTGGTTCATCGGCTACACCCCCCGCATCACCGCAGGTATCTGGGTTGGCTGCGAAGACCGCTACGTGCGCTTTGCCAACAACAGCCTGGGGCAGGGCGCAAATATGGCGCTTCCAATCTGGGGGCTCTGGATGAAGAAGGTCCTCAAGGACGGCACCCTGGGCATATCGGAGGCCGATGTCTTCCCCGACGAACTTAAGGGCTACTGGTGCACCCCGGCAACGGAGCAGCAGGCCCCGGAAAAAGAAGATCTTGAAAATTATTACTTCGAATAATGGCAAATTATAAGTCTATTGCAGTTATTTACGGCTCGGACTCCTCCGAATGGGAGGTCTCCTGCCGCAGCGGAGAGTTCATCGCCTCCCGTATAGACGAGTTCAAGTATGACGTCTATGAAATCCTGGCACGCTTTGGAAAGTGGAAACTGGTTGCTATGCGCAAGGCAAACTCCATGCGTATGCCCTTCCCGGAAGGAGCGCAGCCGGAGATTGACAAGACGGATTTCTCCGTTATGGTACTTGGAGAGAAGGTCCAGTTGGACTTTGCATACATAATGCAGCACGGCGCGCCCGGAGAGACCGGCCTTCTGCAGGGCTACCTTGAGATGCTGGGAATCCCCCACTCCACCTGCAGCGCCTTTGTAACAAGCGTTGCATTTGACAAATATTCCTGCAAGAGATATATCCAGGATGCAGATTACGTGAAATTCGCCCCTGACTGCGTGATCCGCCGCGGGGAGGACGTCCATAATTTCTGCAAGATGGTTGCGGAGAGACTCCGTTTCCCGGTGTTTGTAAAGCCCACGGACAACGGCTCCAGTTTCGGTATCTCCAAGGTCACCAGGCCGGAAGACCTTCCGTCGGCCATAGGATTTGCATTCTCCGAAGGCCGCACCGTTATGGTGGAGCAGGGCATCCCCTGCCAGCACGAGTTAACCTGCGCCGTTTACGCAGACGGCCAGGAGGTGAAGGCCCTTCCGGTCATAGAGATAATCTCCCAGACCGGCTGGTTTGACTACGACGCAAAGTACAACGGCCTGAGCAGCGAGGTCTGCCCCGCAGAGATCCCGGAAGAACTATCCGTCCACGTCCAGGAGATTTCCAAACGCATTTACCGGCACCTTGGCTGCAAGGGACTTGTGAGGATGGACTATATATCGGCCCCTGACGGAATCTACTTCCTGGAGGTGAACATCATCCCCGGTATGACCAACGCATCCCTCGTGCCCAAGATGGTACGCGCCGCCGGAATGGATATGACCTACTTCCTCTCAAAGATCATAGACAACGCCTGATGCTGCTTGCCGATTTCATCAAGAAGGGCGTTGCGGCCCTTGAGCCACTGTACCCCACCGCCGAAGCCCACAGCATTGTCCTGATGCTGTGCGAAAGCCTTATCGGCACAAAGAGTTACACGCACATAGTTGAGCCCCGGTACGACATAGACAAAAAGGCCGAGCAGCCGCTTGCGGAGGCTATGCTGCGCCTGCAGGCAGGTGAGCCCATCCAATATGTCATTGGCCGCACCGATTTCTGCGGACATTCCTTCAAGGTGAACAGGAACGTCCTCATCCCCCGCCCGGAGACCGAACTCCTGGTAAGGGAAGCCATAAAGATAGCGGGGCGCATCCAGCGTATGAGAATCCCCTACGGCAAAAGCGCAGAGCCCGTGCGCGTGCTGGACCTCTGCACCGGTTCCGGCAACATAGCCTGGTCCGTGGCGCTTGGAGTCCCGGGGGCGCGCGTTGTGGGCGTGGATATCTCCGAAACCGCCCTGGATGTTGCCAGAAGCCAGAATTTCTCTGCCGACCTTAAGTCCACGGGAGCCCTTGCCCCCACCTTCGTGGCGGCCGATGTCCTTGACACGGAGCAGGAATTCAACTACGGTTCCTTCGACCTTGTGCTTTCCAATCCTCCCTACATTATGGAAAAGGAGAGGGCTCTCCTCAGAAAGAACGTGGTGGACTATGAGCCGGCATCGGCCCTCTTTGTCCCGGACGACGACCCCCTTCTTTTTTACCGCGCCGTTGCACGGTGGTCGGAGCGTTTCCTGTCGCCGGAAGGAAAGGGCCTTACGGAGATAAACGAGGTCCTTCCCAAAGAGACCGTGGCGGTTTTCAGGGATTACGGATTCGGGGAAATTGACGTAGTTAAGGACTTTTTTGACAAAAACCGTTTCGTTTTCTATATGAAATAGGCATCTGAGACCACTCAGGTGCCTTTTTTCCGTTTCATCCGTTTCACTATTTTTGAAACGGATAACTCTCCTCAACTTTGTATCCGGAGCCGGGCTTTTAATCCGGGTATGAAATGCTATGAAAAAATGTTTGCTATTTGTGACCGTGGCCGCCGCCGTCATCTGCGGCTGCCATAAGGATGACTTTGAACCTGAGACCGCGCGCGAGGAAGCGCCGCGGTATGTTGCGCTGGAGGACGTGGCAAAGATATTCGCCGGCCTTCCCATAGGCGTGGAGCAGATGACGGAGGTGCACGACGCGGCGTCTCAGAGCGCCGGCAACGGCTACGACGAGGAGTACCTGATGAAGGACCTCTTTGAGGCACCGGGAAGCGGCGTAGGAGACGTCCCGTCAAAGGCCAGGGAGTATTCAAGGCCGCTGAGGGATCTTCTGAGGGAGGCTCTTTCCACCAAGGCCGATGCCGGCGAAGGCACTCAGTGGCTGGACTCCCTGATGGTTTCCGACGTCCAGATCTACTGGCCGTTCAGCGACTCCTGGAACGGAGCCTCCCTGCCGGTTATCACCTTCGATCCCGGGGATTTGGCCACAAGCAATGTGGGCTATGCCCTCAGGGCCGATGGCGGCTATGACAAGGTTCTTGTGGACGAGCAGATGGCCCGCGAAAGGCCGGTGTGGGTGATGAACCGGAACTCAGACGCAGAGTTCAAATCCCTTGAGATGAGGCGCCGGGAGGACCCTTCGTGGGGAAACGGCGGCGGGGACATCATCGTAAGGCCAGAGACCAAGGCCCAGGCCGATATAAAGACCCTTATCCTTCGTTCCTTCACCGCAAACCGGCAGTATGACAGTTGGTTTGCCGGAGCGGCGGAATTCTTTGTGAAGGTGGGAAGCGTGGAAAATTTCAAGGCATCCACTGAGGCCGAACTGAGGCTGTACACCCCCTCCGTCACGGACTTTATGATTGTGGTGAGACGCAAGCAGGTGGGGCAGGAGATTCCTTTCAACGCCGTGCTCATTTCCGAGTGGACGAAGGCCCTTACCAACTGTGCTCTCATGATAATCGAGGATGACGGCGGCTCCCGCACCACCTGGAAGGCCAATGCCGTGGTAAAGGTCAATTCCAAGAGTTACGGCATAGAACTGGAGATTCCCCTGAACTCCCGCGACGACGTTGTGTGGCGCGGTTCCCTCACCCGTTCCTACATAGAAAAGTACAGCGGAGAACTTGGCCACTTTGGAGACATTGACATGGTCCTGGAACTTATTTGATGTCTTTTATTTGGAAAACAATAGAATTATAGTTACTTTTGTATGAGTAAAAAGGTTAAAGAGGTTATCCTTCTGCTGGAAATAAACGGATGGCACCATTCAAGAACTCGCGGAAGCCATAGAATCTTCACTAAACCTGGGGCTCCAAGATCTATCCCAATAGCAGGTAAAGAAAGTGATGATATGGCAGAAGGAACATATAGAAGTATTCTCAGAGAAGCAGGTCTGGACTAAAAACTGATAATATGAGAACATTACACGCAGTTATTGAACGGGCAGAGCACAATTACTCTGCATACGTTGAAGAAGTTGATGGAGTTGGTGGAGTTGGAAGTACTCTGGATGAGGTAAAAAAAAGCCTTGAAGAGGGACTAAAAGTCCTAAAAGATGATTGTTTGGAGTTTGGGTACCAAGTCCCTGAGGCCCTTGTAGATGACTACCAACTGGTTTTCAGGATGGATACCAAGTCCTTTCTTCAGATGTACTGTAAAATTTTTACCAAATCTGCATTGGAGCGCCTCACCGGCATAAACCAAAAGCAGTTATGGCACTATGCAAATGGAGTGACAAAGCCCCGCCCGGCCCAAGTACAGAAGATAGAAAAGGCCCTTCATAAACTGGGAGAAGAACTTATTTCACTGGAACTGTGAGCAGCGTAGCCATACCCCTAACCGTTATTACAAATTTGGATATTCGTAATAACTTTTCTATCTTTGCCATAGCAAATGAATACGCTATGACAACCAAACTCATCAATATCGGAAACAGCAGAGGCGTTGTGATTCCGGCAAAACTGCTCAAGAAGTATAAGGTGGACGACAACGCTTCCGTATCACTTGAAGAAGAAAACGGCAGGATCTATCTCAAGTTCTCTCCTGCAGAGGAAGAGCCCTACACCGGCCCGTTCACCGGTCCGTTCAAGGCGTTGGCTGCATTTAAGGACATGGAAGACCCCTGGGGAGGGGAAGACGCCGTAGAATATGTCAGGAAACTCAGGGACGACAGCAATGCAGAGCCAAGAATTATAGATTGGGGGGACTTATAGTATGTATTTACTTGATACCGATATACTGATTTTCACAAAAAGAGGCAAGTACGGCATTCAAAAACGCATTAATGATGCTGGGCTTTCCAATTGCGTCATTTCTGAAATCAGTTTGGCAGAATTATATGTCGGCGCATTTAAAAATGCCAATTTTAGGACATTTGAGATGGTTAAAGTACTGGAGGACACTTTTACCATTGTTCCTATCACTTCAGCGCTGAAAGAATTTGGAAAAATCAAGGCGCATCTGGAACAGACCGGTCAAGTACTGGACAAAATGGATATTTTTATTGCCGCAACAGCCTTAGCCAATGATTATACCATTGTCACCCATAACACCAAACACTTTTCCCGCATAATGGGACTGAAACTTGAAGACTGGATAGAAGAGCAAGGCTAATTAACTCTGCGTCACAGTCATCTCGCACTCTGCGCAGTGGAAATCAAGACGGAGTCTCTTGCCGGCATTGAGAAGGTACAGGGGCTCCGGTTTGTTTTTGCCCTGTTTGGGACACAGCCCCAGTTCATAACGCACGCAGTACTTGCTTCTCATAAGTTCTGCGCCGGGCCGATGTGAGATTTCATAGGCATCTTCCATTTTTTCCGTCCCCCTTTGGGAATAGATAGCCCTGTCAATGGAATTAGCGACATTGGCTTTGTAGGACAGTTCCTTTGGGGCCGATGCCCGGGTGACGGTACCCATCATTAGGGGATTGGCCTTGACGGGCATCCCGTCAAGTGCCGCCGCAATATCACGCCTGATTCCGTTGAGGAAGGCCGATGTCATAAACGGGACTTCACCATCAACGAATATATCCGGCTCAAGGAATGTATAATGACCGCTGCGCTTTGCTATCTGCCCTGTAATCATAGACAGCATTCTTTCCCGGTCACGTGCAGGTCCGTTGTCTGTGGTGAGTGACACGGTGGCTTCCCGTCCATCCTCAGCCCTGGCCGTGACGCCAATGGTGTTTCCGCTCAGGCGGACTGTAGTGAATACCGCCAATTCCCTAACCGGCGCCGATGCTTCCAGACGTTTCTGGAACTTGGCGCTTATGTTCCGGTACAGTTTTGTTCCAACCCGGAGTTCTTCCGGGACGCGGCAGCGGAGGGTTAGGCCTTCTGCAACATCGGCCCGGAAGCCCACAATATCATTGCCGCTTAGGAAGGCAAAGCCGTCTCCGTTTGAAAGGTCAAAGGCCGATGACTTCAGGACTATGCCATCCCGTGTGATGCGGGCGACTTCTCCCACATACTCTCCAAGGTGTGTGGGGACATCCATGGAGGACCATTTTCCGCGGGCGCCGTCAATGAAGAGTTCCGTATAGCCGCGGTTGAACGTCTTTTCAAGGTCTGGCGCAACACCGCCGCTCACGTGGCCGAACGATGCCCTGGAGTACTTCTGGGGGTATTTTGCAATAAGATCGTTCAGCGCCTGGTTGTATGCCGTGACTACGTTCCTCACATAGGATTCGCTCTTGAGGCGGCCTTCAATCTTGAAGGAGCATACGCCGGCATCGGCCAGATCCTCCAGGCGGTGAAGGAGGTTGTAATCCTTGAGTGAGAGGAGAGCCTTGTCCTTTACGATAACCTTCCCGTTTGCATCCAGGAGGTCATAGCGGCTGCGGCAGGCCTGGGCGCATTCCCCACGGTTGGCGCTTCTTCCGGTAAGATATTCAGAAAGGTAGCACTGCCCGCTGTAACATACGCAGAGGGCCCCGTGCACAAAGAACTCTATTTCCGCTTGGACGGCATCCCGTATTGCACGGACCTGATCAAGGGACAATTGGCGTTCAAGGACAATCCTCCCATATCCCAGGCTTTCAACAAACTTGGCCTTTTCAGGCGTTCTGATGGCGCATTGGGTGGATGCATGAAGAGCCATTCCTGTGCCGCGGGCCATCTCTATGACTGCGGGATCCTGCACAATGAGAGCGTCCACTCCGGCCGCGGCAAGGTCCATGACAAGTTTACTGGCTTCCTCCAGTTCATCTTCATAGAGAATGGTGTTTACCGTCACAAAGATCCTTGCTCCAAATCGGTGGGCATAGGAGCACAAATCACGGATATCCTCCACAGTGTTTCCTGCAGCGGCGCGAGCCCCGAATGCCGGTCCGGCAATGTACACGGCATCGGCGCCGCAGTCTATTGCGGCTTTCCCGATATCGGCCGTGCGTGCCGGAGCAAGTAGTTCAAGATGCAGCATTAGTTGGCGCTTAAATATCTGACAAACAACGGATTACGCATTCCAGGGTGCACCTGCAAGTGCACCCGATAAGTTATAATCAATTGAGATCCAGCAACTTACCAGCCAGGGCCAAATCTTCTGGAGTAGTGATTTTTATGTTGTATTTTTCCCCTTCCGTGAAACTGAGAGGGATGCCGAAGCGTTCCGCCACGGAGGCGTCATCGGTGAAAAGGGTGTCGTACCCCTGCGTATAAGCCTCCTTCAGGCGCTCACTCCAGAAAATCTGAGGGGTCTGTGCGCCGAAGAAACGGCTTCTGTCGGCCTTTTCCCCGGAAGACACCAGTTTTCCGGTTTTGTCCTTGTCCAGCACCTTCAGGGTATCCGTCACCGGCATCACGGGGATAAGAGCCTCTACGGAAGCGGCCTCCTCAAACAGCCTTTTGATACAACTGGCCGATATAAGCGGCCTCACCCCGTCCTGAACCGCCACCAAAGCCCCGTCAGGGACATACGCCAAGGCGTTTTTCACAGAATGGAAGCGGGTGAATCCCCCCTTCACGAGGCGCTGCGGGCAGGTGAAATTTTCCTTTATGCAGTACTGGCGCCAGTAGGCGATATTAGCCTCCGGAAGCACGGTTACGATATGGAGGTCAGGGACGGCCGCCATAAACTTTTCTATGGTTATGCGGAGTATGGGTTTACCGCCCAGTTCAAGGAACTGCTTGGGAACGGCGGCCCCCATCCTGGTGCCCACACCCCCCGCTGTAATTATGAGGTACTTTTTTCTCTCCATAGAGTAAATACTTTACGCAAATCTAAACAATTTTTAGTAACTTTGAAAGTTAATCGCAAATAGACCTATACATAGCATATGGCTTTCAGTTTTTTAAGTCAGGAACTGGCAATAGACCTTGGAACCGCCAACACCGTCATCTTCCAGAATGACCAGATAGTGCTGGACGAACCCTCCATCGTTGCCATTGACAACCAAACCGGAAAATGCATCGCCCTTGGCCAGAAAGCCAAACTGATGCACGAGAAAACAAACCCCGGAATCAAAACCGTACGCCCTCTCCGTGACGGCGTCATCGCAGACTTCAACGCGGCGGAAATGATGATCCGCGGCTTCATAAAGCAGGTGAACTCCCGTCACCGCAGCCTCTTCGCCCCCAACATCAAACTGGTTGTGGGCATCCCTTCAGGCTCCACGGAGGTTGAGATCAGGGCAGTCCGTGACTCTTCGGAGCACGCCGGCGGCCGTGACGTATACCTCATCTACGAGCCTATGGCCGCAGCGCTCGGTATCGGCCTTGACGTTGAAGCCCCTAAGGGAAATATGGTTGTGGACATCGGAGGCGGCACCACGGAAATTGCCGTCATCTCCCTTGGCGGTATTGTCCAGCAGGAATCCATCCGCGTTGCCGGTGACGTCTTTACGGCCGATATCCAGAATTACCTGAGGCAGCAGCACGTTATAAAGGTTGGTGAAACCACCGCGGAAAGAATCAAGATTGCCGTCGGCGCAGTCATTCCCCAACTCCCCGGCGAGGAACCGGAGCCCTTTGTGGTACGCGGTCCCAACCTTATGACCGGCCACCCCGCAGAGGCCGTCATCCCCTACCAGGAAATCGCCCACTGCCTGGACAAATCCATCGCCCGTCTTGAGGCCGCCATCCAGCAGGTCCTGGAGCAGACTCCTCCGGAACTGTACTCGGACATTGTGGAAAACGGCATCTTCCTCAGCGGCGGCGGCGCCCTTCTCCGCGGCCTGGACAAGAGACTCTCCGACAAAGTGAACATCCCGTTCCACGTGGCGGAGGATCCCCTCAAGGCCGTTGCCCGCGGCACCTGCATCGCCCTCAAGAACACAGACAACTACTCCTTCCTTATGAGATAAAGGATGCCAAGACGCAGTGCCCTTCCCGGAATAGTGAACTTCGCGGTCTTCATTTTACTGGAGATCGCGTCACTGTATCTCATAACCCACAGTTCAGAACTTCAGAAAACATGGATTGCGGGCGCAGGAAACGCTGTCAAGGGCGCCGTCTGGGGCAGTTCTGAAAAGGTACGGAACTTCTTTTCCCTCCGCGGAACAAATGAGCAGCTTTCTCTGGAGAACTACCTTCTGGAGAAGGAGGTAATACGCCTAAGGGAGCAACTGAGGCTTGCCAAGGCCGATACCGTGAAACTTGGGAAACTCCCCGGCTACACCACCCTCCCTGCAGAGGTTGTGAAGATGAGCCGCTCAAAGCAGCACAACTACATAATTGTGAACAAGGGCTATGAAGACGGCGTCCAGGAGAAATCCGGCATAGTGACCCGTGAAGGCGTAGTTGGCATAATAGACGCCGTAAGCGCCCATTTCTCCTATGCCCTCTCCTTCCAGAATGCCGATATCTCCATCAGCGCCCGCCTTGGCTCCGAGGGCGGCAGCGGCCTCCTTGTCTGGGACGGAAAAAGCACAAACGGCGCCATCCTGAAGGAAATCCCCCTGCAGTACAAGTACAGCCCCGGAGACACCATCTACACCAGCGGCCATTCCCTGGTGTTTCCTCCGGACATCCCGCTTGGGACGGCCGGCAAGGCCAAGATCGTGAACGGATCCACCAATGAGATCCAGGTAACCCTGTTCCAGGAGTTCAAGGCCATCCGTTACGTGACCATAGTGCACAACGATTCATTTAACGAAGTGGAGGAGTTCCTGAAATGAAAAAGAGTTTCTGGATAGCATACGCGCTTCTTTTCATTGCCCAGTTACTCCTGTGCAACTACTTTGTGTTCACCCCCTGGATGATGGCAACCCTCCTCCCGGCAATGGTCCTTTGCATCCCGCTTAACATAGGCACCACCGGGGCAATGGTCATAGCCTGCCTCACGGGCCTCGGGGTGGATTTCCTGGCCGAGGGAATAATCGGCCTCAACGCCCTTGCGCTTGTGCCCGTTGCATTTGCCAGGAAGAAGATCATCTCCATGGTGTTCGGGCAGGACCTCATTACCCGGGAAAAGCCTTTTACAATCCGCCGAAACGGCCTTACGGCAGTGCTCCTGGCCCTTTTCATAAGCCTTGCCATCTTCCTTGCCATCTATATCTGGGCCGATGCCGCCGGCACCCGCAGTTTTGGCTTCAACGCTGCACGCTTTGGCGCTTCCCTTGCCGTAAGTATGGTTTTCTGCGTGCTTTCCGTGAGGGTTCTCACGCCTTCGGATTCCAGGTAGAATGGAGCCGGGAAAGCGTCATATCCCGCTGCTCATCGGCCTTACGATAGCCGCCCTGGCGCTGCTGGGAAAGATCTTTTCCCTGCAGGTGATTGACCGCTACAAGGAAGACGCAGACCGTAATTCCACCGTCTATGAGACCATCTACCCCACCCGCGGCATCATCTACGACCGAAACGGGAACATCCTGGTGGGAAACAAGGTGGCCTACGACATCCTAGTGAGCCCCCGTGAGGTCCAGGCCTTCGATACCGTGGCCCTGGCGGCCGTGCTGGACGTAACGCCGGAATTCATCCGCGGGAAACTGAAGGAATACCGCCGCAGGCGCAGCGCCATCGGCTTCCAGAGCGTCACCATGATGCGTATGGTTCCGGCCGAAACCTATATGCGCTTTGACGAGGTAAAATACCGTTTCCCTGGCTTCAAGGGCCAGGTGAGAGGCGTCAGGGACTACCCCTTCAACGCCGGCGGAAACCTTCTTGGATATGTGTCGGAGGTGAACCAGGCCTATATTGACCGGCATCCGGACGAATACCGGAGCGGAGACTACGCCGGAATGACCGGCATAGAGGCCGCCCGGGAAAAGGAACTTCGCGGGGAGAAAGGTTACCACATCTACCTCCGCAATTCCCGTAACCAGATTGAGCAGCCCTACAAGGACGGGGCGGAGGACAAGGAGGCCATCCCGGGGCACGACATAGTGACCACTATCGACGCCGTCCTCCAGCAGTACGGGCAGGAACTGATGCAGAACAAGGTGGGGTCAATCGTTGCCATAGAGCCGTCCACGGGGGAAATCCTGGCGCTGGTATCGTCGCCCGGCATTGACGTTTCACAACTGGCCGATATCGGCCGTCACTGGGAGGAAATCTCCACCAATCCCTACAAGCCCATGTACAACAGGGCGGTGCAGGCGTCGTATCCTCCCGGATCCGTTTTCAAACTTGTGAACGGTCTCATCGGCCTTCAGGAAGGCGTCCTAAGGCCGGAAATGACTTATCCCTGCCACCAGGGCTATCATTTTGGCGCAGGGCACAAACTTGGCTGCCACGTGCACAAGAGCCCCCTCAATATGGAGGAGTCCATAATGATGAGTTGCAACGCGTACTACTGCTACGTGCTCAAGAATATCCTGGACAACCGCAAGTACGACAACGTCGCCGACGGTATGGACCACTGGCGGGAGATGGTGATGAGTTTCGGTTTCGGCAGAAAACTGGGGAGCGACTTCCCGGCGGAACTTTCCGGCAGCATCCCCTCATCAAAGACTTACAACAGGGCATACGGAAAGGGCCGATGGAACTCCACCACGGTGATTTCCCTGTCTATCGGCCAGGGAGAAATCCTTGCAACGCCCATGCATCTTGCAAACCTCTGCGCAACTATCGCGAACAGGGGTTACTACTATATTCCGCATATTGTGAAGGAGTCCGAGGGCGTGCCGCTGGACCAGAGGTTCAAGGAAAGGCAGTACACCATGGTGGACACAACCCAGTTCCCCAAGGTGATAAAGGGTATGTGGCGGGCCGTGAATTCCGGCCCGGGAATGGGCGGAACGGCGTGGATAGCGCACGTGGATTCCCTTGAGATATGCGGAAAGACAGGCACCGCGCAGAATCCACGCGGCGCGGATAACTCCGTGTTCATCTGCTTTGCGCCTATGGACAATCCCAAGATTGCCATTGCGGCGTATGTGGAGAACGGCGGTTTCGGGGCCACTTACGCTGCTCCCATGGCCTCCCTTATGGCGGAAAAATATCTTACAGGTTCTGTTTCCCGGCCTGCGCTTGAAAAGCGAATGAAGGAGGCCGATCTAATGGCAAGGGTAAAGCATGATTGACGGACGCTCAGGAAGAAGAGGCCTTCGCCAGACAGTAGACTGGTGGATGATAGTTGTGTACCTTGCCCTGGTAATCATCGGCTGGGTGAACATCTATGCCGCCACGCATACCGCCGGGGCCGGTTCCATGCTGGACTGGGGCTCCCGCGCCGGGAAGCAGTTTGTGTGGATACTCACCTCCTTCGGCCTTGCCGCGCTTATCCTGTGGGTGCTGCCGCCGCAACTCTGGGAGAGCGGCGCACCTGTGTTCTACGCCTTTGTGCTGGGGCTTCTGGTACTGGTGATATTCGTTTCGTCGGATGTCAAGGGCTCCCATTCGTGGTTTGACCTTGGCCCCATACGCTTCCAGCCGGCGGAGATATCGAAGATTACCACGTCGCTGCTGCTGTCGCTGGTGATGAGCCAGCAGTGGTTCAAGATGGGGCGGCCGCGGGACTTTATCATTGCGGCGGCAATAATAGGCCTTCCTATGCTTGTGATTGTGGCGGAGAGCGAGACCGGCAGCGCCCTGGTGTACGCCGGATTCATCTTCGTGCTTTACCGGGAAGGGCTTTCCGGATGGTGGCTGGCGGCTATCGGCCTTATTATCCTGCTGTTTGTGGGAACGCTTACGGCTGGGGCCTACACCACTCTTCTCATAATGATTGGGATACTGCTTCTCAGCACTGCCCTCAGCGAGCCTTCGCGCCTTAAAAAGAGGCTTCTTCTTGGCGGCGGCTTCGTGCTCCTGATGGCGCTGTTCCCCATCCTTCTTGGATGGATAGACGGCCTTGTGCAGGGGGAGATGGATAAACTGGCGCTGCGTCCGTGGGTTCCCCGGGCCGATGAAACTGACGACTACTTCTGGGGCTTCATCCTGAAGATCAAGCCGGTGTGGGTGCTCATAGGCCTCACATTTACCGCTCTGCCGTTCCTTCTTTGGCAGGCTTATAAGATCAAGGACAAGTTCCTTGCGCTCTGCTGCGGGGTTTTCATTGCCGGAACAATTATGGTGTTCTCCACTGACTTTGTGTTCCAGAACGTGCTGCAGCCGCACCAGAGGGGAAGGATAGAGGTTCTGCTGGGGCTCAAGGAGGACCTTGCGGGAGTTGGTTACAACGTGAACCAGAGTAAGATTGCAATAGGCTCCGGCGGGCTCCTGGGGAAGGGCTTCCTGAAGGGCACACAGACCACTTTCGGCTTTGTTCCGGAGCAGTCCACGGACTTTATCTTCTGCACCGTGGGAGAGGAGTGGGGCTTCCTTGGATGCCTCATAGTGATAAGCCTTTACGTGTGGCTCATCGCAAGGCTCATAATGGATGCGGAGCGCTGCAGGGGCAAGTTCACGCGCATCTACGGATACTGCGTTGCATCCTGCATCTTCATGCACCTTTTCATCAATGTGGGTATGACCGTGGGGCTTATGCCGGTTATCGGCATACCTCTGCCTCTGCTCAGTTACGGCGGGTCTTCCTTATGGGCATTTACAATACTGATATTCATCTTTTTGGCACTTTACAGAAATGAGAAAAAATACTTCTAGACCGCTGAGGATCCTGGTTACCGGAGCCAGCAGCGGAATTGGCTATGACGCCGCAGCGGAACTTGCCCGTATGGGGCACACCGTATTTGCCGCCGCACGCCGCGTAGCCCTTATGGAACCGCTGAAGGAGTTCGGCGTCACCCCCGTGGCGCTGGATGTAACCTCCGAGGATTCCCTGAAGGCATGCCTGGAGGTGGTTGGAGACCTGGATGTTCTTGTAAACAATGCCGGGTACGGATTCTTCGGCCCCATTGAGACGGTCCCTATGGAGGATGCCAGGAGACAGGTCGAGGTTAATCTCTTCGGCCTTGCGCGTCTTTGCCAGATGGTCCTTCCCGGAATGCGCGCCAAGGGTTCCGGACGCATTGTGAACATAGGCTCCGTAGCCGGCAAGGCCGCAATGCATTTTGGCGGCTGGTACAATGTGTCAAAGTTTGCCGTGGAGGCTTTCTCTGATGCCCTGAGGATGGAGATGAAGCCTTTCGGGGTGAAGGTGGTGCTCATTGAGCCCGGCCCCATCAAGACCAGTTGGGGAGATATTGCTGCCGATCACCTGGCGGCGTGCACGGCCGGCACGGCCTACGAGGCCGCCGGCGCCCGCGAGGCCGCCACCATGCACAAGGCATACTCGCTGCGCATTCTGTCGGCCCCGTCCGTTGTTACCCGCTGCATAGTGAAGGCCGCCTTGGCCCGCCGCCCCCGCACGCGCTACCGCCCGGGCATCGGCGCCTCCCATATCGTGTTCTGGCACGCCCTGCTGCCGGACCGCTGGTGGGACGCCATGAACCGGCAACTCGCCAGCCCAGGAGTGGCCAAGTTCGCGGAGAAACTGTAGGGGTTCAGGCAGGCCGGCTGGCGTATAACTCGCTGATTATCAATCACTTCCTTATCCACGGGTGCACCCGCAAGTGCACCCGACTTTGCGCAACACGCTGACTACCAACCACTTACGCGCCAGGCTCATTTAGGCCGATTGCCGTGTTGACAGCCAAACCACCTTCTACGGCCACTTTTACTGCCGACACGGCAACAAAATCGGCCTTTTCCCCGGAAAACGCAGCCGTGTTGGCACCAAAAACCCAGTTCTGAGCCATCTGGCTGTCAACACGGCCACCGCTATGGATAATTCCATTTTATTTACTATCTTTGCAGTCCCACATCCTGCCTTGGTGGTGGAATGGTAGACACGAGGGACTTAAAATCCCTTGGCCCGAAACGGCCGTGCGGGTTCGATTCCCGCCCGAGGCACAAATTTACCGCGTTCCCTTGGCCCGAAACGGCCGTGCGGGTTCGATTCCCGCCCGAGGCACAAATTTACCGCGTATTAGATTGATTATCAATTTAGTACGCGATTGCTGTTTTCTCTTGCCCCACCCGCGCCCCACTAAAATAAATGGCGCGGTCTCTGAGCAGTAACAATTGAACAAATAATTTGAAATATCGCTCAAATAAGCGTCCGCGGCGCAAAACCCAGAAATAATTTCTCCGAAACCGATGATTTTTGTAACTTCGCAAAAATGGACCGATTATGCTGAAAGAATTAACTAAAGCACAAAAGAAAGCTGCAAGATCCTTAATTGACCTCGCTTTGGAGCGTGAATGTGCAAAACTCGTTGATAAGGTCTCATCTCTGGCACATAAGCCGCTTGATAAAGTGGAAAAGCCAAATCACGCGCGTTACATTGAGTTATATAAGCTTATAGATACTTTCGACAAGCATCTGGCAGACAGATATGACGGAATCACAGGAGGCAGATATCTTGACACTGTTGCATTTTTACTCGCTGACGGCAGTCTGACTGACGAAGACCTTGATTTGTGTGACGAAACGATGAAAAACGAATTACTCCGGGTAAAAGAAATCCTATTACAGATTCGCAACAGATGAAATCAAGGCTATTATCGGTAAGAGATTACATACAATACCACCCCAAAGAACTTCTGTTTGACACAGATGCTTATTATGCGTCTCTGGCGAACAGATTTCAAGCAATTCTACTCAAGACCATTGACAAAAGATTGTTCCCTGCCGATTTGGTTAGGGAGTTGTCCTTGCGACTGACCGCCCATTTTGAAGACGTGGTTTCTGATTTGGGAATATGGCGGTCATTTTGTTGGCGTCATAAAACAAGATACGGCTCATATCTGCCCTTCGACCTTGCCGATGACGGCTTCCCTCTGGATAATTTGACCCGTGGCGGAATTCACTTTGTCGTTTGGACGGTATTTGTGGACCATCCGGACCGCAGGCAGGCATCACCGTTGATGCCTGCGATGGCGGGCGTGGCTCAACTTGCGTATGATTTCTATCAGAAAGAGTTCTATGATGCTCCCATTAACGAATCGCTGGCATCCTTAATTTTCGATGATAAGACGCTCAGAGACTTTTATGGAGTCAGGCGGATTCTGGAGTGGCTGTCACATAACACATATCTTTCCAGATGGCACGAGACGGAAATCAGCTATTGGAAATGGTATGAAACCCTAGGCGAAATCCTTCCCGGTCTAAAGGATGATGAACATAAATGGCATTACGCGGTTGATTCCGTGTTTCCATTTGTAGAAAAAGCCGGACCGTTGTCTTTGTTTCCGCAACAATGGTATGCCGATATGTTGCACACCTGCCCGTTGAGAGAGTTCGGGGTTTGGGAGAATAATTTGGAAGAGATTGAGTTTCAACGTTTAAATACTCTTAAGATTCTTGGTGCCCAGGGGGGGCAATTGTTATTGAAGAATGTTCGGGGAGAGATGCTCTCCGTGGAATTGGACAGTTTCGGTGGGGGCCTGGGGAACGCTTTTGAGACAAACAACATCATCGTAGGGTCTTTAGCAAAATTTGCCGGCAAGTGGAACATGGTAGGATGCTCCGCATTCGCTAACAGTGATTCCTATTTCGAAGAGCGAGTGCTCCAAAGAAAGAAAAAGCATGAAGAATATCAACGTACAATAGACCTGTATGAATCGGCAATCAAAAAGTCCCGCGGCCGTCGGCTGTTTTATTTTGAGAACTTCGAGTCTTTTAAAAACTGGTTGAAAGACGTTGTCGGCATGCGTGGCGTTGATGCCGCCACATCCGGCTTCCATCAAGATATCAAAACGGGGAAGCAGTTTATGGTTTACATACCATATGATGGAGACTTGGAGTTTGCATTTGGGTGCAGCGCAAATATCTCGGATTCGGAGAACCCATATTACGATAGCAGTGAGGCTCGCGAGAGCGCTATCTCAATGATTGACGCATATGGAACCATTTCCACCGAATGGATGTATTATCTGATTGAGAACGGCTTCCTTAAGGATGCAGCATTCCCCGGTCCGAACGAGGAGGCCTCCAGATACTTATTGCAAAGCAACCTGCCATTTGTCTGTACTTTCATGCGTCGTTGCAATGTAATTTCTCCACTTGACGATTGACCATTATGGACAAAACAAAACTCGACAAAGTGTTCAGTCTGCATGAAAACAGCGATGTCTATTCGTTCATGAAGGACTATGCTTATAAGAATCAAGCCTTAGCCGCAGCCTTAGTCCGGCATTTTCTACCGGACAAGATCGATGTCGATGCGCTGAGGAATGAAGTGCAGGATATTATCTTTTCGGTTGACGAGAGCGGTTACAGGTGGGGTCCGTCACTAAACTGGCATCAAATAGATGAACAATTGGGCCGTATGATGGAAAAGGCCCGTTATTATGATGCGGAAGGAGAGTTCGAAGCCGCCGCATCAATCGCGTCGGAAGTGATTCTTTTCGTGGGGCAGCATTACACGGATGACTGTGTTTACGAGTGCGAGCACTTTGATGGATATGACTTTGAGACCCGAAACGCCATTAAGATGGTAATATCTTTGGTTGAGTCTAAAGTGTTGGATATTAGTACGATAAAGCGTATTAAAAAGGACATAAAGAAGGCTGCTTCTACGGACACCTTCCGCAATGGAGGTTATTGTATAGAAAATCTGGATGAATTGCAAAGTGTCATTGATGGCGTCTTTGATGACTTCGAGGAGCACTTGGCATCGCTTGACGCGCGAATTGCCAATGCTGGAAGATGCGAACATTATAAAAACCAATGGCTATTACGAAAGGTCTCATACCTTTATTTCAAGGAAGAGAACGCGGCGGCAGAGAAAGTAATAGATGAAAACTTTTCCATTCCGGAATTGTCTCGGCTGCGCATTGACACTCAAATATTTCATGGAAAGATTGAAGATGCGATAGACTCGTTGAAACGGGCGATATCATGCACGGAAGACAAGTGGTATGCCACCGAATGTCACGAAAGGAGACTGGAATTGCTGGAATCCATAGGGGATGAAGCGAAACAGGCCGAAGAACTTGAGTTCCTTTTTTTGAACAGTTTCTCGTCAACATATGACTATTATCTCAAGTATAAAAGCCTTTTGGAAAAGCTGACCGGAGATGCTTCAGAAATGCTTCATGGCGTGATAGAGAAGTTGGTTAGAAAGAGCAACGTTCATAGCCAGAAAGATATTGCCAGAATTTGCGCGGAAGAAAACATGCTTCCACAGTTGGCGGAATGCCTTTCCTGGAATGACAGCTATGGCAATGATTGTTACCAGTGTCTGGCGGAATATGGTAAGTTCCTGGATTCTGATACCAGAAATAAGATTGTAACCAGACATGTTGATGTAATCAGGAGAAGTGCCATTCCGACCGACAGTCGTCGTTATGGATATATTATCAGCCATATGGCAGCCTTGCGTGACTCTTGTGATGAGGGACGAGAGGCGGTAGATGCACTGATTGAAGAATTTAAGCTTCTGTATAGCCGACGACGATCTATGATGAGCGAATTGAAGAAACTTTGTTAATTTCATCAAGAAATGACCCTGCTGGATGTCATAACGCCTGTGCCCAAAACGCTTATCAAGGATGATGAGCGCAAAGGGTGTGAACCGTGGAATACTGATTGCGGCCGTTCTGATGCTGGCTTTCCTTTTCATCTTCTGGCTTTTCGGCGACTTGTCCGGCATCTCTGATGCCTCTGCGCATCCGGTGCTGTTGGTCTTGCTGGAACTGGCCAAGGTGCTTGGGGGGGGCGTCGTTTATTTGGCGGCGTGCTGGGGGTTTAAGGCATGCGTACATATCGTATCAGCATCTCCAAAGAAAACTGAACCGACGCAGCCGGAGCAAAAGCAAGAACAAACAACCGCACCGGCGGAAGTGACCATCGAGATTCCTCCAGGGATGGACCTATCGGAACCGGATCCGCTTTCCGTCCGGGACTTTTTGTCCCCGGAATCAAACAATACGTAATCAGCAACTTATACGATTGGATAGTCCTGGAGGGCAACCGCACCGGACTACAACTATCCTATCTGTATATAGCCCTCACGAAGAACCATCTCATAGAAAGCGTGAGCCCGCAGAAGATGCTTGAAGCATTGGTCAATACCTATTCAGACCTCAAATTCGTGAGCGACAGCACGCTCCGGCACGCCTATGCCGATGTCAAGAACCGTCCGGAGGGGAAAGACAAGAAAGAGGACCAGGCAAAAGCTGACGCAATCTTCAAGGTGCTGACAACGCCAAAGTCGCCAAAATAGCCCGCCAAATCAGCCAGAATAACCAGTAAATCTTGCCAGAGCCGCCAAATCAGCCTGGCAATTTCTCTTCCCCCATTGTTGTAGTAACGGCATGCCATCGTCCGAGGGTCGGGCGATGGCTTTTCCGTTATGGGCCACTGGCGGATTAGTCTGCAGACCGCCCATAACAACACAACTATGGACCTACAGTCTATTATTGAGAATGGCAGCGCAAGCGTAACCGTTCAGATTACCGCAAAAGACCTCAAGGAGTTTGCGGATCACCTTATGAACATCGCCCTTAGGCAGGCGCAGGAAGCGCAGGCCGCAGCGGACGGAGAGAGTTTTTTCTCCAAGGCCGAAGTCTTAGCCTTATTCGGCATCTGCCCCACCACTCTCTGGCTCTGGGCCAAGAACAACTATCTGAAACCCGTCAAGGCCGGGCGAAAGGTCCTGTACCGGAAGTCCGATGTGCAGCGCTTTCTTAAATCCAGGGAGGACCGCGTATGAAAAAGATTCTGAAAGACGGTCCGTTCAACCGGATTTCCAGGGATGTGATTACGAACAAGGAGCTTTCCCTTAAGGCCAAGGGGCTTCTGACCCTGATTCTTGGCCTCCCCGACAATTGGGTGTTCACGATAGTCGGCCTGCAAGAGTATGTCCAGGAAGCCCTCCTGTCGGCCATGCGGGAACTTATCGAAAAGGGATATGCCGTTCGGGAAACCCGGCGCACGCAAAACGGCCGGTTCTGCCCGGATGACTATTCCTTCTACGAGATTCCCTTCTCCTTTTCACCGCAAGCGGGAAACCCGTCTGCGGAAAACACCGTCGAGGATATGCGGGATACGGAGAGTCCAGAAGTGGAAAACCCGCAGCAATTAAGAAGTATAGAATCTATAAGTAACCCTATTAAGAAAGAAATAATCAAGAAGTTACTGGCCTGCGAGCCGTTTTTGAATGTTTGGAATAAGCTTACGGCCACGCCGTATTGGAAAACAAAGACTGACGCCGAAATCCAGTCTGAATTGGAATCTTTGGCCAATTATGAGCTTGATGAAGCGACAGCCCTTGCCGAAAATTCATTGAAGAAAGGTTGGGCTAAAGCGGTATATGATGGCTCCTCAGTCAAGATTGTTGAAAAAGTGAGAAAGGAGAGGCCGAAGCCTCTCGTCATCAACCCGCCCAAGCCACGGGAGCCGGAGCCTTCCCCAGAGGAACTCGCACGGAAGAACCAGGCAGCGCTCGTCTCGATGGCGCACCAGTTCTACGAGGAGGTGAAAAAAGAAAAGTGCATCATGGCCATCGCTGACCTCCCTGTTGCCGAAGTCTTCGAACATCTGCTTGAGATCGGCGTCATCGCGCCCGCGGAAGAGCAAATGGAGGCCGTGAAAAAGGAAGAATCCCTCAGGCGCCAGTGTGCAGCCAAGCGGAAGCTGCTGGAGCAAATATTCACCGTCTGGGAAGCCGAGGGCCGGGAGCTAACCGTTCCGTCGGAATGAAGGTAGCGAGTTTATGTTTCGGTAAACCGAAACCCACTCGCAGCCTGCTCCCGATGGTCGCAGACTGATTATCCAACACACAAGCCATCGCTAAGAT
>ONOQ01000078.1 GCA_900319485.1 uncultured Bacteroidales bacterium
CAGAGTATTGCTACTCCACGCTGCCCCTCGACTTGCATGTGTTAAGCCTGCCGCTAGCGTTCATCCTGAGCCAGGATCAAACTCTTCATTGTATATTTTCTATAATTCTAGTCTGAACCCTGACGCTTAGTTCCTATTAAAGAAACTGACGCTCGTTTTTTTGCTTGCTTGTACTTTCCTTTCAGTCTTTTCAAAGATCTTTTCAGTGCCCTTGCCTTTCGGTTTTGGGCGTTAAAAACCCGCTCGTTTCCGAACGGGACTGCAAAGGTACAACCTTTTTTTGAATCTCCAAACTTTTTTGAAGAAATTTTTTAAAGATTTTTTAAAATATTTTATAAAGTCCTGATTATCAACACTTATTAATTTTGAGATTCTTCGCTTCGCTCAGAATGACAGGGAGGAAACAAATTTTTGGGCCTCTTTTGAGCGTGGAAGGAGACGTTTGACGGCGCGGAGCCAGGCATCGGCCTCATCCTCTCCCACACCCTTGAGGGGGAATTCCGCCTCCACGGCGCCGCATACGGCCTTGACTACTACGCTGAGGGCAGTCTGGCTTATGGATCCGGGCGTTTCCATACGGTCCAGGACCTCTCCGTAGACAAAAATCTCCTGGCCATCGGCCGAAACCGTATGCCCTCCGGACTCCAGCATCTGGGTAAAACGCTGCACCAGAACCTCCTTTGCCGCGGACGGCACGGAGGCGGTGTCTACTTTTATAGAATAATCACGCGCATACACGCATACGCACGTGAGAAGGGCTATGGCCGACAGTAAAAACTTATTCATACGCAATTCCAAGTTTTGTAAGGCCGCCGCGGACATCCTGGTTTTTCATAAAGAGTTTCCACAGGAGCGCCGTGCGGTGGTTTTCTATCATTGCAATAATCGGGCCCTGGTCTATTGCAAGGTATGAAGAAGCAAACCAGCCGGTGTCAAGGCAAAACGCATCCCTGAAGCCGTACGTACCCCAGAGACGGTCTCCCAGTTTGTAGTAGAAGTAGCGGAGGGCCGCCATACTCTCATCGGGCATATACGGCATAGAAGCCAGCGCCGCCGTGGGGGCTATGGTACCCCTGTCGTTGGAAGGAGAAGATGCCGTGTAGCCATTAGGGTAATCGCTGGCGGTAAGGCCCCAGCAATTCTCTGAATATCCCGCGTGCCCGGCGGTATTACGCACGCAGTAATCGTAGTTGTACCGCGCCTGGGCAACGTTCTGCGCCCAGTAACTGCCGTTTGCGTCCGACAGATTGCGGGGATCCAGGCCCAGGAAGGAATAGTGGGCGAAGAAAAGCGGCTGACTCTTTGCCACGGGGAAAGTGAAGGTTCCCCAGCCCTGACGGAATACATCGACCGATATGGTATGCGTGGGGGAAGACGCCGCCAGCACATACACTATAAGGGCCTCGTTCCAACCGCGGATGGGCATATTCATGGCCCAGCCCTTATCAGGGGACCAGTGCCAATACAGCACCTTCTGCCCGCCCTGGGTGTACCAGTCCCACTCCACGCCGCGCCAGATGGCGTCTATGCCGGAGCGGATATCGGCCTCCCCATCCCTGTCAAAATAGGCCGATGCCGTGAGAAGGCCTTCCATAAGGAACGCCGTTTCCACAAGGTCTCCGCCGTTGTCGTTGGCGCTGAAGGGGATGACCTTCCCGGTGCTGCCATTGAGCCAGTGGGAATAAGCGCCGTGGAAGCGGTCCGCTTTCTCAAGGAAGCCGATAATCTTCCGCATACGCTCAGCGCCTTCCTCGCGGGTTATGAAACCGCGCTCGATGCCCACGGGAATTGCCATAATGCCAAAGCCGGAGCCGCCGGAAGTGACTGTGTCTCCGCTGTTATAGCGCTCACGCGCAAGGCCGGAGACGGGGTGTCCATAGTCCCAGAAATACTTGAAGGTCTGTTGCTGGACCAGCGTCAGGAGGTCTTCGTCCGGGATTTGAGGGTATTTGTCACCGCTGTCGTCAAAGGCAGTAGTGAATGAGAAGGAATAAGCCTGCTGGAGATTCACCCCGAAGCACTCCCCCGCCGCTATTTCAAACTTGTACTTCTTCAGCGGTTCGAGGGACTGCGAGGGCCTGACTACCAGGACGGAACTGACGGAAGGGTCTCTCTCTGCTGTAAACGCCCCCCCTGAAAAAGTCACTGCGCCAAGCGACGCCTCATCCACGGAAATCTCCCTTGTGAAAGTGAGGGAGATTTCCGGAGACAGGGACACGCCTCCGGCAGAACCGCCGGAAGGAATCTTCTTGCCGTCTACCGAGGCCGATATTACAAGGGCTTTGGGGAGAGGACCCGCCGGAACGGAATTGTCCGGCTTGTCCTCACCTTCTCCACCCGGGACATCCTGCTGCACAGGTGAGCAGGTAACGGCCGCCATAAGGCAGGCGGCAAGAAGCAGATACTTTTTCAATTATTCTTCCTCTTCAAGGTTGATGGCTATTTCCTCGCCGTAAAGGGCAAGAACTTCGTCAGCGGTAAATGCCTTGTTGTAGAAACGGAGTTCGTCCAGGGAACCGGGGCAGTAAGCCTGCCAGGTGTCACTTGCCTTGCCTTCAATCCTGGAAGCCCAGCCGCCCACATAAAGGGCGTTGCAGTCATCGGCGAAAGCGGCGCTGACGGAACCCACAACCTGATCGCCGGGGAGGAAGTCTCCCTCGTTGACAATCTGGCCGTTGGCGTAGTTTGCCCAGTGGCCGGTGGTTGCATCATAGGTACGTGCAATATGGAACCACTCATCCTTCTTCATATAGACGTCGGATGCGCAGTTGGGCCACATCGCGGGTTTATCTTTCACGGTGAGGAAGTCTATACGACCGTTGAACTGCTGAGCCTTATAGGGGTCACCCTCTTCCGGAGTAATATCTGAAATGTTGTCAAAAAGGAAGATGAACGAGGGCCAAATAGCCTCAACGCCGGTACCGTTAAAGGAAATGATACCGCTCTTTGCCTCCTTGTCCTTGGGAAGTTTTGCCCATACTGCGAAAGTGAAACTGTCCATCTTGGTGAGGGCATTGCCTGAGGCCAGATTCAGTTTGGTGTAAGCCTCGGAGGTGTTATCTCCGGCCTTATTGGTCCAGGCCTGGCCGATGAAACCCTTGCCAAGACCTGCCTGGCCCTTGTTTTCACCAAGGGTTACGCCTTCTCCCTTATCCACAATCTTGTCATCGTTGAAAGAAAGCCAGAGGACAAGGTTTTCTGCGCCTGTCTTGACTTCCGGCCTGGTATACTCCGGGGTGCCGCCTCCGTTGTTATCTCCGCCATCTCCGCCATTTTCATTGCCTTCGTTACCTGAAGGGGTTTCGTCAACGGGTTTTGAATCGGCCCTGTTTCCGCCGGGCTTTGTGCAACTGAATCCGACGAGGACCAGCGACAGCATTGCTGCTAAATAAAGAACTTTTTTCATAATGGTATTTGGTTAATGGTTAAATCAATATCCGGGATTCTGCGGAAGGGCAGAGTTAAGCTGGCGCTGGTTGGCCGGGATGGGGAAAAGTTCGTTCTTCCCGGCAGTGAAGCCAAGGGGCCCCAGGGCCTCCGCGGCCTTACCCCAGCGCACCAGGTCAAAGAAGCGGTTCTCCTCAAGGGCAAGTTCCGCGCGGCGTTCGTCGTAGATGTTCTGGAGCGTAGCGGAAACGGCAGGGAGTCCCGCACGGGCGCGGACCTCGTTAAGTGCCATATCGGCCGTATATCCTGAGGCCGATGATATTGCAGCGCCGTTTGCCATAGCCTCCGCGTAGATTAGAAGTATCTCCGCATAACGGATAATCCTCATATTGTGGTCCAGGCCATAGGCGTTGAATGAACGGGTGCTGTAGCGTGAGGGGACATACACCTTGCCGTTGTAGTAAGGGTTGGAGCATTTGTCGGAAATGGTGTCTCCCTCCGGGGTGGTGGCGCCGCTTTCAAGAAGGGTCACCGCCTTGCGGATAGCGTCTCCGCGGCTGTCGAAGAAGTCTATGAGGGCCTGGCTGGGAACCTTGTATCCCCATCCCTGCAGGGGCTCATTGCCGTTTCTTGGACCCTGGATGAAGCCGTAGTAGCATATGGGCATTGCGCCGGAGCTCTGGCCCATATCGGAACTCTGGATTTCCATAAGGGATTCGGGGCCGTTCTCGTGCTCCACGCTGAATGCGTCACGGAACTTGGGCATAAGGGAGAACTTCCCCGATGCGATTATTGCATCGGCCTCTTTTGCAGCCTCATTCCAGTCCTTGTTGTA